>JACZSK010000124.1 GCA_022574255.1 Pseudomonadota bacterium | reverse complement strand
CCAAGTTGGAGCCATTGGTTCGATAGCCGACGTAATCTCGGAGTATCTGGACCTGAGTGAACAATCTTTAGAAGGGGCCAAGTCTTGGAGCTCACCGGAGAGCGCACCGGGAGATTACCGAATACGTCTGAAATCGGTTCGCGTCGTCGGCGCTGATGGCAGAAACTCAGACATAGACTTCGAAACACCGTTTCGCGTCGCAGTGGAGTTTTGGAACATGGTTCCGGGCAAACGCAATATTTCAATCCATCTCAAAGATTCCAAAAACCAGTTGGTCATGGCATCTGGAAACACTCCTATGGCGTCGGTTACTCCTGACCCCTGGTACGATCGTTCGTATCCTGAAGGGGTATTTCGGACCACATGTGAATTCCCCGGACACATGCTAAACGCATGTGCCCGCGTTCGCTCACTCAGCACCAACGCATGACGAGTGTGACCCATCTGTCATGCTGTTTCTCAAGGCGCATGATTGCGGGCTCTGTGGTGGCCATCGCTACGCCTCCGTGCCGAAGAGGGCGGCTTGCCCTCGGCTGTTATGCTTCGTGGACTCATTCATTGGAGGTGGCCTATGGCTACTGAAGACCCGATCCGTGCGTACCTGAGTGCGAGGACCGCGCTGGAGGGGGCCGAACGCGACGTGCATCGCGTTATCGACCCTATCCAGGGCATCGCCACGAAGCTCGAACATTGGCGGAACGTGCGCGTCTCGAATGTTCAGGTGGCGTTCCCCGTCGAGGTTCCGCTGACCAATTCCATTAATGCTGACCATTGGCCTACCGCTCTTGAAGTGGCTGAGATTCTGAAGGCTTGGCATGATGCGGCTCATGAGCTACGGAACGCCTGGAACCGAGTACCCCAGGATGAGCAGCGGGGACTTCAACCCCCTCCCGATACCACGTGACGTTGGTGTACGTCGGGTAGCTGTGCGTGACCTGGCCGCTGCGGTGATCCACCGAGCGGAGCACCACGTTCTCGCCCGTCAGCCGGTAGGCTAAAGAGCCCACGAGGTTGATGAGGTCCACGAGCAGCAGGCGGATTTCGTAGCGGTCGGCGCGGCCGTCCTTGTTGACGTCAGCCAGCCGGACGCCGTCGGGTCCCTGATTATCCGGGTCCGGGTCGATAATATGGACAAGCCATTCAGGGCCACTTTGGTCAATGGGGGCTTGCTCAGACCCGGCATTATCGCAGCCGCTTAAGAACGCAAGGGCCAGTCCGGTGGCGATTATATTGTGGATCATATTCGATGAAATCCTTCGCGATATGAGCGCTTTCAAATTTTACCTGCTTTCATTTGCTTAACGGCATAATCCGCGGCGCGCGCCGTTATCGCCATATAGGTCAGGGACGGGTTCTGCGACGCGCAGGAGCTCATGGCTGCGCCATCGGTGACAAATAGATTCGCTACATCGTGATTTTGGTTCCATCTGTTGAGATAGGATGTTTTCGGGTCCCGGCCCATGGGGGCACCGCCCATTTCGTGATTGTCGTTGCCGGGGGCATCGGGCTTATTGTTGATTTTTATGTTGGTGGCGCCGGTGGCTGAGAGTATTTCCAACGCTGTTTTCTCGATATCGGCAAATATCTTGTTGTCATTTTCACCAAATTTGACGCTCAACTGCACGATCGGCAGGCCCCATTCGTCTGTTCTGGTTTTGCTCAGGCGGACGTGATTATCGAAGCTGGGGAGCATTTCACCACGTCCGTTGATACTAAAACTCCAGCCGCCGGGCTTTCGATTTGCCATCTTAAAATCGGCGCCTATGCCACCGCGCGACCGCGCGTTGATCCAGCCTCCGCGTCCGGCAGAGCCTTGAAAGCCGTATCCGCGCAGGAAGTTCTCCTGTTGCCCGTTCAGATTTTGAAATCGTGGAATATAAATGCCGTTCGGCCGCCGGCCACGGTGATAGGTGTCTTCAAAGCCGGATATATCGCCCATGGCACGGACCCCCTTGAGATGGCTCATGACGTAATGACCAAGGGTACCGCTGCTGTTGCCAATTCCGTCTGGGAACCTGGCAGAGCGTGAATTGAGCAAAATTTGCAGGCTGTTTATCGCCGACGCGCACATAAAGACAATCCGCGATGTCACGTCTGTCATTTCATGGGTCTCGGTATCGATATAGCGAATGCCGACCGCCCTGTCGTTTTCCTCATCGTAGAGCACGCTGAGCACCATGGCGTTGGCCCTCAATGTCATATTGCCCGTGCGTTCCGCCGCCGGCAGGGTCGCCGACAGGCTGGAAAAATAGGCGCCGAACGAGCAGCCACGGGCGCACTCGTTCCGCGACTGGCATTGAGAACGACCCAGTTCCAGTTGTTCTTCGGTCGGTGCGGTCAAATGGGCTGTGCGCGCCATGATGATATCGCGCTCGGGATAGGCGGCCTTTACTTTTGCCTTCGCATGGCGTTCGACAACATTCATCACAAGCGGGGGCTGGAATTTGCCATCCGGCAGTTGGCTCAGATGATCGGCATTGCCGCTGATGCCGGCAAATATCTCGACATAATCATACCAGCGCTCAAGGTCTTCATAGCGAATGGGCCAGTCGACACCGTTGCCGTCAATTTTGTTGGATTCGAAATCCTGTGGCCCCCAGCGATAACTTTGCCGTCCCCACAGCAGCGATTTACCGCCGACTTTCGATGTTCGGAACCAGTCAAATCTGGTGCCGTCGACGGCTTCGTAAGGATTTTCGCGGTCGTTGATGAAATAGTGTCTGGTGTAGTCCGAGTACAAATAGCTGGTGCGTTGAAAATTTTGCTCACGCTTGGCGATTTCGCGGTCAAACTTGCCGCGGAACTCCATCTCCCACGGCGCTTTCCCTTCCGTGACGTAATCACCATGCTCAAGCGGCGCGCCACGGTCCAGAACCAGAACCTTGAGGCCTTTTTCACACAATTCCTTGGCGGCCCATCCGCCCGACATACCGGCGCCGACGACGACGGCGTCAAAATCATTTATTCCCGGTAGCGCCATTTTCTATGTTGCCCAGACCCGTCCAACTTCCGAGAAAGGGATTTCACGATGCGGGCCGGGAATGGGGTCGTAAAGCAGCTCCTGTGTCGCGCCAATCTCGGAGGTGTAATAACCAACGACGATATATGATTTCAGCATGTCATAAGCTTTGTTCTCGCCGCGTTCATCGTCCAGCACTTGAACGATTGCGACTTGGGCTGCCTGGTCGAGCTCCGTAAAAGATGCCCCGTGGCGTTGTTGTGCTCCTGAATTAATGTCGTCCAGACATTTGGTAAGGAGGGCAGTTTCCTCACCCGTCATCCAGCTGCCGGCCATATGGTCGATATAAAGATGCACACCGGCTTTCGATGCGCCGGGAGTATCCGTATCAGGAATAATGATATCGGCGATCAGTTTGATCATTTCCATTTCGCGATCACCAAAGAATTCAGCTTTTCCCCTTGGCTTGAAGGTCTCTCCGATTTCGATGGCATTGACGTGAAGGGAAGCAAGACTTGCGCTTCCAAGAATTGCCGTAAGGCCGGTGATGAAATTTCTTCTATCGAGTTCCGTCATGATATTGCTGCTTCGGTATTTTCTGCCCTCGCCACGCTCCAAATTAGAGCATCGGGCATTTAGTCGTATATAACTATTCAGTTACAAAAAAGAGAGCTCTTAAAGAGCGACACTTATGACCGCTGCACGTGCGCTCCGGAATGTGGCTACCACCACTCGGTGATTACCGAAGAGTCGAGCCGGTTCTTAGCCTACGTCATCGTGATCGAGCGTTTATTTATCCCACTGAAGCCTATATAGTATAAGGCATCCACGGTATAAATGGTAATAAGTCATCTGTTGCATCAGGTCAGTTTTGGGGAGGTCAGGATGTACAAAAATAGTCGCATAGCCGCCGCGGCGGCGGCCATATTTCTGCTCGTCGGGTTTGGTGGAACAAGCCTGCCCGCCGCCACGGCCGCGGAACTGGTAATGGTGCCGGAGGCCGGCGCAGCCGACCAGGGTGAAAGCCTGTGGATTGCGCTGCGCCCGGCGGACGACCAGCCCTTCACCTTTTGGGCAGGTGGCCAGAACGGCGCCGAGATCGACTGGACCCTGCCACCCGGGGCAGCGCTGGGCGAGACGGTTTGGCCGCCGGTGCATTTGTTGAAGGCGGGTGATAAGCCGACGCTGGCTTTTGCCGGCGATGCGGTGATCCTGCAGGAGGTGCTGCTGCCGCAACCGGGAGCTACCCCCGAAATCGCAGTGACCATGGCCTACGCCGCCTGCGCGCCGGACACCGGCTTTTGCGCCGCCGCCACCGCCAGCGGTCGGCTTCTGTCCTCGGCTGAGGCCGGCGACGCCAACCTGTTCGCCACCGCCCGCGAGATACAGGCACCGTTCAGGAAAAAGGGCTCCATGGTGCGTGCCGGCGGCGGCGAATTACACGTAGGCATCAACAAGAACCGTAACGAGGACGGCATTGTCGAGCGCGCCTTTTTCCTGCCTTTCATCGGCGGACTGGCGGCCGGCGAAAGTGCGCTTGAACTGGACCACTTCGAGACCGGGTTTTTCTCGACCTTTGAAGCGGGACCGGCCCTGGATGGCAACCGGGGCGAAGAGATCAGCCAGATCAGCGGGCTACTGGCACTGCTAAAACCCGGTGCCACCGATGTGGAAACCTATTTGCTGCAGGAGCCCAACGATTATGCGGGGGCGCATGAGGTAGGCGTGCCGGTGGCATATGGCGATAACCTGTCACTTCTTCCGGCGATCCTCTTCGCGCTTATTGGCGGCATGATTTTGAACCTGATGCCCTGCGTTTTTCCCATACTGGCGATGAAGGTTTTCGCGCTGGTGCGCGCCGGCAGCGAATCCCAACAGGCGCTGCGCAGCGAGGCGCTGTATTACACCGCAGGCATAATGGTCAGCTTTATGCTGCTCGCCGGGACGCTGATCTTCATACGAAGCCTGGGCCAACAGGTCGGCTGGGGTTTTCAGCTGCAGTCACCCGCCTTCATTTTTGTCATCGCGATCATCCTGTTCCTGGTCGGGCTTAATCTGCTGGGCATATTCCAGATTGGCGGTACGCTGCAAAACCTGGGCGGTAAACTTGCAATGAAAGAAGGGCCTGCGGGCGCTTTTCTTACCGGCGTGCTGGCCACCGTCGTGGCAACACCCTGCACCGCGCCTTTCATGGCGCCGGCGATCGGCTATGCGCTGACCCAGTCGGCGGCGGCCAGCCTGGCCATATTCGCCGGCCTGGGATTGGGGCTGGCGCTTCCCTATCTGGCGATCAGTTATGTTCCGGCGATCCAGCGACGCTTCCCGGCGCCGGGCCCGTGGATGGTGCGCCTCAAGGAATTTCTTGCCTTTCCCATGTTCGCCACGGTGGTCTGGCTGGTGTGGGTGCTGGAAACCCAATCAGGCGCGCTGGGCGTCATCGTCGTGCTTGGTGCGATGGTTTTGGCAGGGCTTGGAATCTGGCTGGTCGATCAACTGAAAGAAAGCGGCGCTGAGCTGCGCCGTGGCGTCGCTGTGGTCATGATCGCGGCGGTCCTGGCCCCCAGCATCGTGCCAAACGCCTTGCCGCAAATTCCACGCATGGGCGTTCAAACACAATTCAGCCCCGATATTGGCATCCACAGCGAGGTTTATTCCGAGGCGCGCCTTGCGGAACTCAGAACCGAGGGGCGGCCCGTATTCCTTCATTTCTGGGCGTCATGGTGCATCTTTTGCCTGATGCATGAAAACCTTGTCTTCTCTACAGACGAATTCCAAACCTTCCTCGCCGACAACAACATGGTTTTCATGGAAATTGACAATACGCTGGAAGAACCGGAAACGATCATGATGATGGAGAGCTTCGGGCGTTCGGGCCAGCCGCTGGACATCTTTTTTCCGGGAGACCTTGGCGCCCCGGCTTATGTACTGCCGGCGCTCTTTACAACCGGCACGGTGCTGGCGGCCATGGAGCCGCGCCTCTGACGGCGGCGATGATATCTCGCTCATTCGAATCGTAAAGCATCGATCGGATTTAGCATCGACGCGCGTCTCGCGGGGTAATAACCGAAAAATATACCGACCATGCCGCTGGCCAGAACGGCGAGAATGACGAAACGGTAATCGATCAGCACCGGCCAGCCACCCATCGATGCAAAGGCAATCGCAGCAGAAACACCGAACACAAGACCAATGATCCCGCCAATCAGGCACAGTGTCACGGCTTCGATCAGGAACTGGATCAGGATATCCTGCTCGCGCGCACCGATCGACATGCGCAGTCCAATTTCCCGTGTCCGCTCGGTTACCGAAACCAGCATGATATTCATAATGCCGATACCGCCGACGATCAGGGAAATTGTCGCCGTCGCCGCCAGCAGTAATCCCAGTGTCCGCTGCGCTTCGGTCCTGGCCTGGATAAATTCGGTGATATTGAGCACCCTGAAATTATCATCGGCACCGGGACGGACACCGCGGCGATCGCGAAGAATAATTTCTATATCTTCGATTGCCTGCTCCATATCGGCGTCGTCATGGACCAAGGCATAAATCGTTTGCACATAATCGCTAATCGCTCCCCCTCGGCCCGACACGCGTGTTCGGGCGGTCGTTATTGGGATGAAAATCACATCGTCCCGATCCGAGCCGAACGTGGATTGTCCCTTCGACGCCAAAATCCCGATTACCGTGAACGGCACATTCTTGATACGGAACTGCATGCCAATGGGACTGCCGCCCGGGAACAATTCCTGCGCGACGGTTGATCCCAATATGGCGACCTTGCTGCGGAAGCGCATATCGCGCCCATCAAAACCCTGACCTTCGGCAACATCCCAATTACCTGCGACCAGGTACTCCTGATGCACGCCGCGGATATCAGTAGTCCAGTTCTCGCCGCTGGCAACGACCGGCGCGTTGACCCGGACCTCGCCGGCGATTGCCATCAAATCAGGAATAGCCTCACGAAGGGCATCGATATCGCGATCGGAAAACAGACCGCCGGATCCGGCGCCGCCTCTGCGTCCGCGGGAGTTCCTGGATCCTGGCCGGACCATC
>JACZSK010000028.1 GCA_022574255.1 Pseudomonadota bacterium | reverse complement strand
GCAACCGCCAGGATTCGAACCTGTGACCTCTGCCTTCGGAGGGCAGCGCTCTATCCAGCTGAGCTACGGGTGCTCCGGTTGGGCCGTATCGTTATTCGCCAGTTGAGCCGCCGCCAGTTGAACCGCGAAGTGAATCGCTGATTTTCCGGCCCCGGCCCCTGCGCAGGCGCGACACTAGTCAAAAGCCCTCTCCAGTGCAAACGCCAAATGGGCCGCGAACACCGTAGGACGCGGTTCCCTATCCCTAACGCCGCGTTTACCCCCTTCCTTAGGCCGCCGTTAAGCCGCATCCGTCAGGCTGATGGTGGGAGTGGTCTTCGGATCACTGGAGGTAGGGATGAAACAGATATCTTTGGGAAAATTGCGCGCCCGCCGGGCGCCGGGCAGGAGAGGCCACCTCATCACCAGGCTGGTGGCGATGGGCGCCGCCGCCATTTCTTCGATCACTTTTGTGCTGACCTTGGTGCTGGCAGGCGCCGCCGTGGTTTCTGCGGGCGAAGAGGCCACCGGCGGTTCCGGAGACGGCAAAATCCTGATTTGTGTGCGCGAGCAAAACGCCTTGGGCGGCTATGGCCCCGAGCGCTGCCTCGCGGCCACATCCCTTGCTGCGGGCCCTGCTGCGGGTTTTGGGCCGGCATCTTCCTGGATCGGGGATAACCGGGACCCAGGGCAGGCGGCAACTGTGCAGCGGCTGAGAAACTCTTATGCGGCCCGGCAATTCGCGGCGCTGGATCTGGAAAAGACCGCGCGCGCCCATGCGCCAATCGCCATATGGCTGTTGTCCTACAACATCAAGGATCTCGCCACCACCCAGCCCGCGCCCGAGGAATACTGGACCCTGATGATGGTGCGACAATACCAGTCGATCGGCCTGTCCGTGCTCGACCCCGGCATAGAGCGCAACCCCACCGGCCTCAAGGCGCTTGGCCTGCGCATCTCGCTGCCCTATTAAGCAGGCCCGGTTGAAGGCCTCAGTTCGGCCTGATGTGTTCTCCGGACGTTATCTCGGGCGTGAGAATTGTGTTGCGCGCCACCGGCAGTAAATCCGGGTGATCTTTGTTGTAATGCAGCCCGCGCGATTCCGGGCGCGCGGCGGCGGAGCGGATAATCAGGTCGGCAATGGTCACCAGGTTGCGCAATTCCAGCAGGTCGGCGGTGACCCTGAAATTACGGTAATAATCGTGAATTTCCCCGGCCAGCATATCGACACGGCGCTGGGCCCGCTCCAGCCGCTTGTCGGTGCGCACGATGCCCACATAATCCCACATGAAGCGCCGCATTTCGTCCCAGTTATGGGAGACCACGACCTCTTCATCAGAGTCTGTCACCCGGCTCTCGTCCCAGGCGCGCGCCTTTGCGTTGCCGGGCAGGCTGTTCAGCCGCCGTGTAATATCAGCGGCCGCGGCATCGGCCATGACCAGGCATTCCAGCAGCGAGTTCGACGCCATGCGGTTGGCGCCATGCAGCCCGCTGTGCGCGGCCTCGCCGATCAGGTACAGCCGGTTGATATCGGCGCGCCCGCTGAGGTCGGTCATCACCCCGCCGCAGGTGTAATGAGCCGCCGGCACCACCGGCACCCTCTCCCTGGTAATATCGAAGCCGAATTCGCGGCAGCGGCGATAGATATTGGGGAAATGGCCGATGATGAAATCCGGATTCTTGTGGCTGATATCCAGATAAACGCAGTCCAGCCCCAGCCGCTTCATCTCGTGGTCCATGGCGCGGGCGACAATATCGCGGGGCGCCAGTTCGCCGCGCTTGTCGAACCGCTTCATGAAGCGCTCGCCGTCTGGCAGCAACAGATGCGCGCCCTCGCCGCGCAAGGCCTCGGTCAGCAGGAACGACTTGGCGTCGGGGTGAAACAGGCAGGTGGGATGAAACTGGTTGAACTCCATATTGGCCACCCGGCAGCCGGCGCGCCAGGCCATCGCAATGCCGTCGCCGGTCGATCCATCGGGGTTGGTGGTATAGAGATAGACCTTGCTGGCGCCGCCGGTGGCCAGCACCGTGGCGCGGGCCATGAATGCCTCGACCCCGCCGCTGGCGATATCCAGCACATAAGCGCCGTGACACTGGTTGCCGCCCGCGCCGCTGCCATTTTCCCCGGAGGCATTTTTGGCCAGGTGCCGGTCGGTGATCAGGTCGATGGCCACGTGATTTTCGAAAATGGTTATATTTCCCGCCTCGCGGGCGCGCGCCTCCAGCGTTTCCTGCACTGCCCGGCCGGTGGCGTCTTCCACGTGAATTATGCGCCGGTGGCTGTGGCCGCCCTCGCGGGTCAGGTGATAGGCGTAGCCTTCCTCGACGCCGCCGCTCCTGGAGAAAGGCACGCCAAGCTCAATGAGAAAATTGACCGCCCTGGGGCCGTTTTCGGCGATGAACCGCACCGCCTCGGGGTCGCAGAGGCCGGCGCCCGCTTCCAGCGTGTCGGCAATATGCGAGTCAATCGAATCGCCCTCCGCCAGAACCGCGGCAATGCCGCCCTGTGCGCGGCTGGTGGAGCCCGCCGACAGCCCATCCTTGGAAAGAAGGGCGACAGAGGCCTGGGGGGCCAGTTTCAACGCCAGCGCCAGGCCGGCGGCGCCCGAGCCAATCACCAGAATATCGAAGGTATGATCCATTATATCGGAGTTTCCTGCCTGCTGCGGTCAGGCGTCGCCGCGCGTCAGTTGTAAAAACACGTCTTCCAGGTCGGTCTCGCTGGTCGTCAGGTCGGTGACGGTCAGGCCCGAGCTGGTAATGGAGGCCAGTATCTCGCCCATGGAGGTGGTGGATTTATTGACCTGCACGGAAATGCGATTGGGGGTGACCAGCTGGCTGTTCAGGCCGGCCAGCGCCGGGGGAATTTCCGTCAGCTGTTCACTAAAGTCGATAATAATTTCCTTTTCGTCGATGCGCGACAGCAATTCTTCTTTGGGTTCGCAGGCCACCACTTCGCCGTGGTTGATAATGGCGATGATGTTGCACAATTGCTCGGCCTCTTCCAGGTAGTGGGTGGTCAATACAATGGTGATGCCGTGATCGTTCATTTCCCGTACATTGCGCCACAGCTGCTGGCGCAGCTCTATATCAACGCCGGCGGTGGGCTCGTCGAGCACCAGGATCGGCGGTGAATGAACCATCGCCTTGGCAATCAGAAGCCGGCGTTTCATGCCCCCCGACAGGGTGCGCGCATAGGCGTCCCGCTGGTCTTCCAGCCCGACCATCTCAAGAATATCCATGGTTCGCCTGTTGGCCGGGGGCACACCATACAGACCGGCCTGCATTTCCAGCAGCTCGAAGGGCGTGAAAAAGGCATCAAAGAACAATTCCTGGGGAACCACGCCGATCGAGACTTTGGCGTTGCGCGGGTTCTCGTCGATATCGAAACCCCAGACCCGGGCGCTGCCTCCGGTCTTGTTCACCAGCCCCGCCAGAATATTGATAAAGGTGGACTTGCCGGCGCCGTTCGGGCCGAGCAGGGCAAACATCGAGCCCCGGGGTATGTCCAGGTCTATGCCCTTCAGCGCATGCTTGTCGGGCGCGCCGCGCCGGCCTTTATATATTTTTTCCAGCCCCCTGACCGAAATCGCTGCTTCGCCGCTCATATTTGCTTTCCACTTCTCCGCCGGGACCGCAATCGGTATCATTGCGGCTGCTAACCGTCAATGTGGGGCCGCCGCCCGGTTTATCAAAGTTGTTTCCGCCACGGCGGTTGGCTATAAAGCTCCTGAACACTCTTCCAAGGAAAGACTCACTGAGATGGCAAAGATTCCAGAGCCGCCCGAGACCGTGACCGTGAAGGAAAAAGTCGTTTCCTGCGATGGTGGCGAAGGTCCGCTGGGCCATCCCAATGTCTATTTGAACATGGGCACCGGGAGCCGGGTGGAATGCCCCTATTGCGACGCGCTGTATGTGCTGGATGGCGTGACCGGCAAAAAAGCAAAATAACTCCGGTGCGGCAGGCGCTGGCCGCGACCAAAGAGGTCAACAACAGGTGGCGGATAAAACTGCAAATCGCCGGAACCATATCTATCTGATCGACGGATCGGGATATATTTTCCGCGCTTATTACGCGCTCGGGCGTTCGGGCTCCATGACCCGCTCCGATGGCACGCCGATGAACGCCGTGGTCGGCTTTTGCAACATGCTGTTCAAGCTCAGGCTGGACCTTATGAATGCCGAGCGGCCGACCCATCTGGCCGTCATCTTCGATAAATCCCGCCATACCTTCCGCAACGAAATATATCCTGAATACAAGGCCCATCGCCCGCCCGCCCCGGAAGACCTGGTGCCGCAATTCCCCATCATCCGCGAGGCCACCGAGGCCTTCAATATTCCGATGATCGAGATGGAGGGGTTCGAGGCCGACGATGTGATCGCCACTTATGCCCGGCTGGCGGCGGAACAGGGCTACACGGTGACCGTGGTCTCGTCGGACAAGGATTTGATGCAGCTGGTTGGTGGACCGGTTGAAATGTACGACCCCATGAAGAACCTGCATATCGGCCCCGAGCAGGTGGTCGAGAAGTTCGGCGTGGGGCCGGACAAGGTGATTGAAGTGCAGGCGCTGGCCGGCGATGCCGTTGATAACGTGCCCGGAGTGCCGGGCATCGGGGTCAAGACCGCGGCCCTGCTTATCAATGAATATGGCGACCTGGAGACATTGCTGGCCCGCGCCGGCGAGATCAAGCAGCCCAAGCGGCGCCAAAGCCTGCTGGACCACGCCGATGACGCGCGGCTCAGCCGCATCCTGGTGACTCTCAGGGACGACGTGCCGGTGCCGATGGCGGTCGATGAATTGACCATCCGCGCTGTCGATCCTGATTTGATTTTGCCCTTCATCGAGGAAAACGAGCTGAAGGCTCTTAAGGTCCGCGTGCTCTCGCATCTTGGCGCCGATTTTGACCCTGCCGAAGCTAGAGGGGAGGCCAGAGGCGAGGCGCGCCAGCCGGAGACTGCGAAGGCCGAATATGAATGCGTCACCACCCTCGAGGCGCTGGATCAATGGATTGAACGCATCTATGAGGCCGGCATCGTGGCCGTGGATACCGAGACCACCTCGCTGAACGCCATGGCCGCCGAGCTGGTCGGCATATCGCTGTCTGTTGAACCGGGCCGCGCCTGTTATATTCCGCTGCGCCACCGGGGCGGCGACGGCGAAGGGCTGGCGCTGACCGGCGGCGCGCCCGAGCAGTTGCCCGTCAAGGAAGTGCTGGCACGGCTCAGGCCTATGCTCGTCGACCCGGGCGTTCTCAAGATCGGTCAGAATATCAAATATGACCTGGTCATCCTGGCCAACGAAGATGTGCGGATTACGCCCTTCGACGACACCATGCTGATTTCCTACGTGCTGGAAACCGGGCTGCACGGCCACGGCATGGATGCGCTGTCCGAGCTGCATCTGGGCCTGAAGCCAATCTCCTTCAAGGAAGTGGCGGGGGTCGGCAAGAAGCAGATCACCTTTGATCTGGTGCCGCTGGACAAGGCCGTGGAATACGCCGCTGAAGACGCCGACATCACCCTCAGGCTGCACCGCCTGCTCAAGCCACGCCTGGCCAAGGAGGGGCTGCTCACCGTCTATGAGACGCTGGAGCGACCGCTGGCGCCGGTATTGGCGAGGATGGAGCGGCATGGCATTAAAGTCGACCAGGCGGTGCTGCAGCGCCTGTCCAACGACTTCGCCGGGCGCATTGCCGCGCTTGAGACGGAAATACACAAGCTTGCCGGACGCGCGTTCAATGTGGCCTCGCCAAAGCAACTGGGCGAGGTGCTGTTCGACGAGATGGGCCTGGAGGGCGGCAAGCGGGGCAAGACCGGCGCCTGGTCCACCGGCGCTGCGGTGCTGGAAGACCTGGCCGGTGCGGGCCACGAGTTGCCCAAACAGGTTCTCGGGTGGCGCCAGTTGGCCAAGCTGAAAAGCACCTATACCGATGCCCTGCAAAAAGAGATCAACCGGCGCACCGGGCGTGTGCATACGTCGTATTCGCTGGCCGCCACCACCACCGGGCGGCTCGCCTCGTCGGACCCCAACCTGCAGAATATTCCCATCCGCACCGAGGAAGGCCGCAAGATTCGCACGGCGTTTGTCGCCGAACAGGGTCATGTGCTGCTGTCCGCCGATTACAGCCAGATCGAATTGCGTCTCTTGGCCCATATTGCCGGCATCGATGCCTTGAAGGACGCCTTCCACGCCGGGCTGGATATTCATGCGATGACCGCCTCGGAGGTTTTCGGCGTGCCCATCGAGGGTATGGACCCGATGACGCGGCGGCGCGCCAAGGCCATCAATTTCGGCATCATCTACGGCATTTCCGCCTTCGGGCTGGCCAATCAGTTATCCATCTCGCGGGGCGAGGCCAAATCCTACATCGAGACCTATTTCGAGCGTTTTCCCGGCATCCGCACCTACATGGACCGGACCATCGAGGCCTGCCGCGAGACCGGCTATGTGGAGACCATCTTCGGGCGGCGCTGCCATATGCGCAACATCAACGACAAGAATCCCATGCAGCGCGCTTTTGGCGAGCGGGCGGCGATCAACGCGCCCATCCAGGGCTCGGCCGCCGATGTGATTCGCCGCGCCATGATCCGCATGGAGGCGGCGCTGGAGGAGGCCGGTCTGGGGTCAACGCGGATGTTGCTGCAGGTCCATGACGAGCTGATTTTTGAAGTGCCGGAGAGCGACCTGGAGGCGGTCAGTGTGGTGGTCTCCCGGGTCATGGCCGAGGCGCCATTGCCGGTGCTGGAACTCTCGGTGCCGCTGGTGGTCGATTGTGGCAGCGGCGCCAACTGGGATGAAGCGCACTGACCAGCGCGCGCCCTACTTCAGACCCAGTTCCCTGAGGATTTTCTCCCTGTCAGCATCGAGATCGGGCGCTGGTGCGCGGGTCTCGGGATCGGCGTGGGCTGACATTTTTATGGGGTTGCCGGCCATCTTCACGGTCCCCGCCTCGGGGTCATGGGAGGTCACGATCATGTTGCGCGCGGCAATCTGCGGATGCTTGACCACCGCCTCGATATTATTGATCGGCCCCGCCGGTATGCCGGCCGCGTCGAGCAGGTCCAACCACTCCGCCAGGGTGCGGCGGGCCAGCGCCTCTTCGATGAGGCTGGCCAGCGCTTGCGAATTATCCGTTCGGTCGGCGTTGGTCAAAAAGCGCGGGTCTTTCGCGGCGTGATCGAGGCCGAGAGTCTGGCAGAGACCGGCGAACAGCGTGTCGTTGCCCGCCGCGATAACCAGATAGCCATCTTTCGCCCGGAATGCCGCGAAGGGTGTGATGGAAGGGTGCCGCGCGCCCAGCGGCCCCGGGGATACGCCGCTGGCGAAATAGCGGGCGATGGCGTTTTCCAGGATCGCCACCTGGCAATCCAGCATGGCCACGTCGATCTTTTGCCCGCGGCCGGTTTTTTCGCGCTCGAAGAGGGCGGCATTGATGCCGGTGGCGGTAAATAGCCCGGCGGTAATATCGCCGATTGAAGAACCCACCCGGGTTGGCGGCGCGCCCGCATGGCCGGTGACGCTCATGATGCCGCCCATGGCCTGCACCACCATGTCGTAAGCGGCGCGGTTTTTCAGTGGCCCGGTATGGCCAAATCCCGAAGTGGCGGCATAGATCAGCCGGGGGTGCTGGCGCCGCAAGGTCTCCCAGCCGTAGCCCAGCTTCTCCATCACCCCGGGGCGGTAGTTTTCAACCAGCACATCGGCGCCGGCCAAGAGGGCTTCGAATATGCGCTTGTCGGGGTCGTCCTTCAGGTCAAGCGCAATGCTCTCCTTGCCCCGATTCAGGGGCATGAAATAAGCCGACTTCGTGCTTCCGTTGGCGGCCCCGACAAAGGGCCCGATATGGCGGGCGTCATCGCCCCTGCCCGGCGGTTCGACCTTGATGACCCGGGCGCCCATATCGGCCAGCAACATGGTGCAGAAAGGCCCGGCAAGTACCCGGGTCAGGTCGATGATGGTGACGCCCGCAAGCGCGCCGCCGAATTTATCGGAGGGTCTTTCCGTCGCACTCATATGCCGATCTTACAGCGCTGCGCAGGGAAAAGGCCAAGCAAAGAAAAGGGCGGCCGAAGCCGCCCTCTTGCATTCATTTGAAGCGCCCTCAGAAGCCGGCGGTCAGCCTGAAATACATCAGCCGTCCACGCGGGTCATGGGTCCGCGATTCGAAACCGCCGTTGGTCGGCACATAGGGCGGAGCCTTGTCAAAGGCATTGATCAGGCCAACCGAAATGGTTGTGTTTTCACCGCCGCTGAACAGCCCCTCCATGTTGAAGTTGTATTGAACATCAACCGTGGTCATGGAATCGACTACCGTCACGCCCGCCGGGTTTGACTGATCATTCCGCATGCTGTCGATGTAGCGCAGATAGGCGTTGATGCTGTGCCCGCCGAGAGCCCAGGCAAATCCGGCGTTGATGCGCCATTCCGGGGTCGGTGCGCCGAAGTTGGTGAAGTTCCGGCTTCCCGCCCCATCGATATTTCCGGCCAGAGGATCTACGATATCATAATTGAGCACGTAGGATGCCTCGACGCTGGGGCGGAAAATGCCGAAATTGGTTTCGGCGGTGTAGGAGGCCGAGATATCGATACCGTCGGTCTTGACCGACGACGCGTTGCGGAAATTCACCAGGACCATCAGGATTGAACCGCCGGGCGAGCGAACGACCCGGGTCGGGTCGGTGCCAAACTGGTCAACCACGGCCTGTGAATTTTCGGCGATAATGACGTTTTTGAAGGAATAGCGCCAATAATCGATATTGATATCGATGGCGGGCGTTGGCTGCCAGGAGATGCCAAAGTTCCACGCATCGGAGGTCTCGGGCAACAGATCGCGCTCGCCGTCGGCATCAAGCAGGGTGCGAATGGCGGCAAAGAAAGAAGCGGTACCTTCCGTTACCTGCTCGAGCGAGGTGCTGACACCGAACTGCTGGAAGACGCTGGGGGCCCTGAAGGCGGTTGAGAAGGCGCCCCGGATAGCGATTTCCGGTGTTGGCCGTGCGATAATGGCTATTTTGGGATCCCAGCTGCTGCCGATCGCCCCGCCATAATCCTCATAGCGCAGCGAAAGCGACAGATCGACCTTGTCAGCGACCAGCGGCACGGCTGCTTCCGTGAATATGGCCCAGGGGTTGCGTGTGGCCGAGAAATCGCCGTTGCCGATGAGGAAGGCAAATCCGTCGTTGAGAGAAATGTTGTCATAAGACCGGCCCCATGTTTCATTCCGATACTGGAAGCCGATGGCCAGCCCCACGGGGCCGGCGGGTAAATCCATTACATCCCCGGAGATGACGCCATCCAGAACGGTTGTCTGGGATCTTGTATCGATCACCTGGGTGTCGATTATATAGTCCAGAACCTCCGGCGAATTCGGCGCCGTGGTGAAGGAGGTGGCGAAGGGATTGTAAAATACCGGCGTCCCCGCCGAGCCCGGCACGGACACACCAGAATCACCTGCACAATCGGCTTGCCCCACCAGCCCAAAGAGTGCCGCCTGCATGCGACAGGCGACCGTATCCTCGGTGGCGATCGTGAATTCATTCTGGCCGTGCGTGATGCCCAGCTCCCAGTAGGCCCCGGAACCCAGCCTGCCGGTAAATTCGGCCGACATACGATAAGTCTCGGAAGTCGTCAGGTTGGGCGAGACCTCGCCGCCGTTGCCGATGGCGCGGCCGAAAAAGATCACGAACGGCTCGCCGGCAAGCTGGAATGCCAACGGAAAGTTAGGATGGCTGGCCAGCACGACTGATTGAGCCAACTGCAAATCGGGAAAAGTCGGCGAGTTGCCGCGGATGGTTGTGTTGTCCGAGTAGCTGGCTTCAATGCGGAATTGAAGGTCGGACGAAAAATCGTAAGTGGCTGTTGTGTATACCAGCTCGCGCTTTTCCTCGGGCACCAGATTGAAAAAATCACCGAAATCAAAGCGGCAGAGGCCGACCGTGACCGAAGTTGGGCCGAGCGGTATGGTGGGCCCGAGAACCAGTGGATTGCCGCCAAACGCATCGCAGCCCTCGGGGTCGATAAAGGGAGCCGGCGGGCCCGGCAAACCGGCGAGCCCCGAGGCGAAAAATGAGCCCGGATTGCCCAGAGAACTTGTATCATCAATCGGCTGGCTCAGCCGGCGTTCGGCGGTGGTCAGCGGCGAGCGGTCATAATAGCTGAACGCCGCCATGAAATGGAACTTGTCATTGCCCCAGCCGATCTTGGCCTGGATCAGGGCGTCGGAGGCAGTGCCCTGGTCGGTGATGAACCGGTAATCGCCGGAAATCTCGACACCCTCGAAATTATCGTCGGTAATGAAGTTCACCACACCGGCGACCGCGTCTGAACCATAGGTCGCGGCGGCGCCGTTTTTGAGAATTTCGATGTACGAGACGGCAATGTCAGGCACCAGCGAAGAAATGTCGGTAAAGGTCAGGCCGCCATTGGTCAGCGCCCCGGATATGACGGTGCGCCGGCTGTTCAAAAGCACCAGTGTCGACGAGACGCCAAGGCCTCGCAGGTTAAAGTTGGAGGTGCCGGTTGTGCCGTTCTGGGTGAAGGCGTCGGGATTGTTCTGGGCGCCGTTGTTGATGGTCAGCGTCTGGACCAAATCGGCGAAATTCGCCGCGCCAATCGCGTCCAGGTGCTCACCGCCGATAACAGCGATCGGGTTTGGGCTGTCAGCCTGGGATTTCCTGCGGATATAGGAGCCGGTAACCACCACCTCCTCGACCACGTTATCGTCTGTGCTGTCCTGCGCCATGGCGCCGCTTGCCGGCAGTGCCACCGATCCGGCGATTACCAGCGCTGATGTAGTTTTGAGCAGTGTCTTGAAGGTCATTGGCCTCCCCCTTTATTTACATGAATCTGGCTGTTTATTTGCGTGAAACCGACTTTTCCAAGCCCTGCGATACTCCTGGTTTTTTGATTTTGCCGCAAACCCCGCCTTTTCAGGGTGAATCCGGCAAGGCGTCTGAGCCACTTTGCTGAATTTTGATGAGTTTCGTACGGCTTTGTTCTCTGCGTCAAGCCCCCCTGTCGTTCAAGCGCCTGATTCAGCTTTAAAAAAGGAGGATGGATGGCTAATCTGCAACAGTTGAATTGAGGGTGCAGGGGGCGTGAATGCCGGATAAGGGAGTTGAAAATATGCCAGCAGGGCGGGTGGCGGGAAAAGTGGCGCTGGTTACAGGGGCCGCCTCGGGGCTTGGCCGCGCCATTGCGCTTATGCTCGCCCGCGAAGGGGCGCGTCTGGTGGTCACCGACATCAATCTGGAGGGTGTGCAGGGAGTTGCGGCGGAAATCGGCGAAAGCGCCACTGCCATTGCCGCCACTGCCATTGCCGCTACTGCCATTGCCGCCACTGCCATTGCCCATGACGTTACCGACCCGGAGCAATGGCAGGCGGTTCTGGACAGTATCGAAGCGGATCATGGTGCACTTGATATATTGGTCAACAACGCCGGTATTGGCGGCGTCGGCGGAAACGTAGAGGAAACCACGCTGGAGGATTGGCGCCACCTGCATGTGGTGGACCTGGACAGCGTCTTTCTTGGCTGCAAGCTCGCCCTGCCACTGATGCGGCGCTCCGGCGCCGGATCGATTATCAATATTTCGTCGATCGCCGGAATCCTCGCCGATCGCAATATGGCCGCCTATAATTCAGCCAAGGCGGCGGTGACGCATTTGACCAAGTCGGTGGCGCTGCATTGCGCGAGATCCGGCGAAGGGGTGCGTTGCAATTCGTTGCACCCGGCCTTTATCGACACGCCGATTATTGACGCCATAGCGCCGCATCTGCCGCGCGAAGAGCTGTTGGCGAAGCTCGGCCGGCAGATACCCCTTGGCCATGTGGGCGCGCCCGATGATGTGGCGCACGCGGTGCTGTTCCTGGCCAGCGATGAATCGCTTTTTATTACCGGTACGGAAATCAGGATCGATGGCGGCATCAGCGCCATGTAGACAAGGAAGCCCGGGTCAGCGATGCCGGGGGAAGACGGGCGGGCGTCAGGCGGGCTGCAGCGATACGGTTTCCATCAGCACGCGCGCTTTTTCAGCGCCTAAAACGCCATCGACAGCCATCTGCACATAGGCGCGAATCAGATCAACATCAACGGGACGGTTTATGTCCAGCCTGGAGTTGGCGACCCGGGACAGGATGCGGACTATGGCATCCCTCAGCCTTGGCCGCAGGCGCTCCACATGCGCTGCCGCTTCTTCGTTCTCGACGACCAGGTTAAACGCCACCGACAAGAAGCCGGCAACGCGGGTGCGCTGGATAACCGAAACAGACAGGGGGGTAAACTCGATAAACAATGGTTCGGAATCGGAGCTGCCGCTACTTTCCTCCGCGAGGACGGAATTCGCAGTGATCAGAAAAAGACCCGCCGTGATAATCGACATCAAATAGCGCATGGTGAAGATCCCGCCTGTTGGCGCCCCTTGCAGGCGCCCTTTCGCTGGCCAGGGATTTGGCCCGAGCAACTGCAGTTTGGCCCGCATGTCCTAACGATCCGTTAGCGGCACGGTATGAGGGCGCCGGGGGGCGGCATCCCGCAAATGCGCGATTTAAATATCGCAAATTGCGACGAAATTCGCTAATTGCGACGCAATTTGCAAGACTTTGGCCGAGAGATACCTATTTTGGACCCGCAGGAATGGCATTATTATTGGTATATTACAAGGGTTTAGGTTGTTTTTGCGAAGTTGGCACGATGGTTGCAATGTTATAGATACCTCTCCGAACGGAGGTGCGGGAACGGGAGATAAATTCGACCCCCATCGTGCGCCCGTTCCCGCCGACCGTTCCCTGGAAGAGGTGAAAAGAGAACCTTAGACGGCCCCGGAAAGGGGGTCGTTTTTTTTGCCTTTAAGGATACACGCCCCAAGGGTGGGGGTGCATCTGCGCATAGAGCGGATGGGCCCCGCGCGCGGGCAGGTAGCGCGGGTGAGTGGTGAGTGGTGAATGGGGCGGCACCCGGGGGGGGGTGCGTGGCTGTATGGCGGGCCTCTGGCGCCTAGATGAAGAGGCTGATTCCGCCGCCAAAGATGCCCGACTGCAGGCGGTCCAGCCCGGCCTGGAAATTGGCGATCTGCGCCAGCAGATGCGGCGGCACCGTGCCCTTGAAGCGGGCATCTTCCAATAGTTTCGCTCTTACCGGATCAAAACTCAATGTCCGGAAGGCGCGCTGGAGTGTGGCTGTGGCATTGGTCAACTGGGTCAGCACATATTGCGCCGTGGTCTTGTCCTCAATGTGGAACGCGTTGGTGAGGTTGAGACCGAATACGCCGCCCAGATCCTCGGGGTCAAAGCCCGATTTGCCGACATCGAGCTGGAACAGCAGTGCGGAAGCCAGCAGCTTGGTGGGCTCCATGCCCAGCCGTCCAAGGGCGTCCTTGTCTCCGGTGCCCGCGAAAAGCTCCACGCTCGAGCCATTGATCGCTTTGATGCGCAGCGTCGGGCCATTTTCGCCGGTGAAGGATTCGGCGGTTATCCCGCGCAACGAGAGCAAATTGATCTTGCGCGCCAGGTCCTCGAAATCATCACCGGCTTTTATGGTGATACGCCGCTTCGGCCCGCCATCAATGGAGATAAAGAAGAAGTCGCCGGCGCGGGCGCTGGTTTGCGTTTCGATATCCGCGGTCTCGACCTCGTTCAGCACGCCGGTTTTCAATCCGAGAAAGTCGAGCACCGATCTGCCGCTGCTGGTAAAGGCTATGCCAGTGGCCTCGCTGGTGCCCAGCGCCGTGCCAAACTGCTCGACAAAAGTAATGGCGCCGCTGGTGCCGTCCAGCTTGGCGATGAAGGAATCCTGCAGTCCGATTTCCTTTTCGCCGTTGATGCTGCCGGTGGTCAGGCCGCCCACATAAACCGATCCCCCGCTGACCACCACGTCGGCAATCTTGTCGGTACCCGTGCTGCCGACAAAAGTGGTGAAATTCGTGGTGGCGCTGGCGCCGGCATCGTCGATGCGGGTGACAAAGCCGTCCTGCCCTCCGGAATGGGCGTTGGTCACGCTGCCGCCGCCTCCGTCAAAGGCCGCATCGCCGGTGGTGCCGCCAACGTAAATTGCTGTTCCATCGACCGCAATGGCGCCGATGGTGCCGCCCGAAAGGCCACCCAGCGCGACATTATAAATCTCGACCGAAAGGTCATTGGCGTCCAGCTTGCGCAGAAAGCCGCTGCCGTCTTCGACGGTGGCGATCAGAATACCACCGTCGCTGGCAATGGCGATGTCCTTGATCTGCTCGCTGCCGGTGCCGCCGATCAACTGGGAAGATAACAGCGTGCCGGTGGTGCCGTCGATCTTCAGGATCAGGCTGTCTTTGCTTCCGGCAAAGCCTGAGGTGATATTGATATCGCCGCTTGTGGAACCACCAACATAGATATTGCCGGCGGCGTCCACCGCCACTGCCGCGGCATCGGTGGTCGCAAATGTATCCAGTTGATAAGTGAATATCAGGTCGCCGTTGCTGGCGAATTTGCTTACGAATGCGTCGGTGCTGTCCAGCACGTCAGTGGTGCTCAGATCACTGTTGGTCTGGCCCACAATGATAACATTGTCGTTGGAATCGATGGTTATATTGAAGGCGTCGGCATTGTCGTTGGCCCCCAGCAGGCGGCTGTAAATTACATTTCCGTTGGAATCAAACTTGGTCAGGAAGACGTCGCTGGTGTCGGCGGCATTCACCTGGCCATCCACATTGCCCGCCGTTGACCCCACCACATAGATATTGCCCACGGAATCGACGGCAATGCCCCCGGTGCTGGACTGTTTGGTAACTGCGTCCACATCTTCTGCATCGGGGTCGTCGGCCAGCGCCACTTTCTGTGCAATCTCCGTGGCGGCCGGGTCGGTGCCGGAAATATCCTGGGCCAGATTGTGCAGCGGATTCGCCGTGTTGATAGAGCTGATTGTTGTCACCACCGCCGCGGTCTGGCTGCTGCCGGAGTCTTGCTGGGTGCCGGCGACAATCAGGGCCGGCGCGCCGGTCTGTGGAATCAGCGATACTTTTTCCAGTGACGAGCCGTCAAGCTGGATGAAATAGTCGAAATCATCGTTCAGCCGCACCGAGAACGTGGACTGGTATTTGGGCACCGGGTTGCCGCCGGCGTCCAGCACGGTCAGGGCGCGGATTTGCGCATTGATCTCATTGACCACGGCATCGATATTGAGGGTGCCGGCGATATTCGACAGATCAACGGTGATATCGTCAAAACTGCCGCCCTTCTCGATACGCACGTTGAAAATCTCGTTGCCCACGACCCCGGTCAGGGCGTCGCCCCGGTTGCCCTTCTGAATCACCTCGCCGGCGGCGGTGGCGCCGAATTTGCTTAGCCCGGAGCCGGAGGTTACGTCATCCTCCTTGACGCCGAAGAAAAGTGTGAGCCTGTCCAGCTTGGCTGTTGAAATGAAATCGCGGATTTCCGCCAGACCCTTCTGGAACTGAAGATTCAGGCGCGGCAGGCTGATCTCGGGGGTGGTTTTTTCGGCGGCATATTGAGCCAGGGTCTCCAGCGCGGTCAGCGCATTATACAACGCAAAAAGCGCGCGGCTGTCCTTGTCGTCGCCGGCCCTCTTGACGTCGTCGGATTTAAGATCGATGAATTTCTCAAGATCGCGCACGGTTCGTATGCGGCTGGCCAGCGTTCCGGGCTCGGGATTAATTTCCCATGGTGCCTTGACCGCCGGGCCAAAATTGGCGAAATCGGCAAAGATTCGCGCCTCCAGCGATGTTGAGGCTGTTTGCTGGGCAAGTTTTGCGGACAAGGCAAGGCTCAGCAGATTGGCGTCCAAGCCAAAAATCTGCGGTTGCAGATTGGAGGTTGCCGTGCCGAACAGAAAGAAAGTCATTACCCTGTCCTGTTACCTTTTCGTCGCCCCCGATCGAATCGGGCAAATCCGCCAAAAAGAGTGGACCAGAGCGCATTCCGGCCCATCGGACAGGATACCTTGGAACGCGTTAATAAATGCTTTACTTATGATGGCGCAGGGTCTGTTTCGCCTTGAACGGGGCGGATTTAAAGGATAAACCTCAAGGCCGATTCAACAGGGCCAATTCAGCGAGAGGAACCCGTTACCCATGGAGAAAGTTATTGGACTCGTCTATTTCCTCATGGATTTTTTTGTCACCCTGATTTTTATCAGAGTGATCGTTTCCTGGCTGATTTCATTCGAAGTTCTTCCCGCCTACCATCCGATAGTCAGCCGCATACTGGATATCCTGCACCAGGCAACGGAACCGGCAATGGAGAGAATACGCCGTGTGGTTCCGCTGTTCGCGGGGTTTGATTTCTCGCCCATCGTCCTTGTCGCGCTGATCTGGATTGCGCAGGGAATACTCATCAACTATATCGCCCCCCTGCTCGGAGTGGGCAATTTCTGACGCGATTACGAAAAGGCGGGGAGGCATCCTGGTACATGTCAGGCTGACACCGAAATCGGCGAAAGAGGGACTGGCCGGTCTGGAAAGACGCCCGGACGGAAAGGCCCACCTCCGCGTCAATGTGCGTGCGGTCCCCGAAAAAGGCCGCGCAAACAAGGCGTTGGAAGCCCTGATTGCCAGGGCATTGGGCGTGGCGAAGCGGGATGTGCGGGTGGCGAGCGGGTTGAAATCCCGGTACAAATCGGTTCTGGTTTCCGGCGACCCGGCGGGGCTGCTTGATCGGGCCACAAGCCTGCTGGACAGCAGGGACAACAAAGTAAGCGAGCAAAAATGACCCAGGCAAAGATCATCGACGGCAAGGCATTCGCGGCGGAGCTGCGCGCCGGCGTGGCGGCGGATGTTGCGGTGCTGAAGGAAAAGCACGACCTGACGCCGGGGCTGGCGGTGGTGCTGCTGGGCGACGACCCGGCCAGCCAGATTTACGTGCGCAACAAGGGCAAGCAGACCCTGGAGACCGGCATGCGGTCCTTCGCGCATCATCTGCCCGAAAGCACCAGCCAGGCGGAACTTCTGGCATTGGTCGAGAGCCTCAACAGGGACGGCGAAGTGCACGGTATTCTCGTGCAGCTGCCCCTGCCGGAACAGATTGATGAAGCGGCGATCATCGACGCTATCGACCCGGCCAAGGATGTGGACGGCTTCCATGTTATCAATTCCGGCCTGCTGGCCACCGGTGGCGCGGGATTGGTGCCCTGCACGCCCCTGGGCTGCATGTTGATGCTGCGCCATGAATTGGGCGACATGTCGGGCAAAAAGGCGCTGATCATCGGGCGCTCCAACATCGTTGGCAAACCTTTGGCGCAATTGCTGCTCAACGAAAACTGCACGGTCACCATTGCCCATTCCCGCACCGGGGATTTGGCGGCGGAAAGTCGTGCCGCAGACATTCTGGTCGCCGCCGTCGGGCGCGCGGAGATGGTCAGGGGCGACTGGATCAAGCCAGGCGCCACGGTCATCGACGTGGGTATCAACCGCATTCCGGCACCGGAAAAGGGTGAAGGCAAGACGCGGCTGGTTGGCGATGTGAATTTTGCCGAAGCCTGTGAGGTCGCGGGGGCCATCACCCCGGTGCCTGGCGGCGTCGGCCCCATGACCATCGTCTGTTTGCTCAGGAATACGGTGACCGCCTGTTGCCGGCAGGCCGGCATCGATGAGGCTGCTCTGCACGGCTGATGACAGAAATCATGGAAATCGCCATACCGGTGTTCGTGACCCTGTTCGTGGTCATCGATCCCATCGCCATTGCGCCAATTTTTGCCGCCCTGACCGCAGACACCGAAGCCGCGCATCGCCGCAGCATGGCGCTCAAAGGCTGTCTTATCGGCGCCATGGTGCTGTTCTTCTTCGCCCTCCTGGGCAAATCATTTCTCGGCGCCCTGGGCATTTCCATGGCCGCCTTTCGCGCCGCCGGGGGGGTTATGCTGTTCCTGATCGCCATGGACATGGTGTTCGAGAAACGCACCGAGCGCCGCGAAAAGCGGGCCGAGCATATGGTTGAAGAACATGAAGCGCGCCCCGGCGAGGAGCATGAAGACATATCGGTATTTCCCATCGCCGTGCCGATGCTCGCTGGTCCCGGCGCCATCGCCACCGTAATGCTGCTGATGAGCGACCACCAGGGCGACGCCACCGCCCAGGGGGTTGTGCTGGCGACGCTGGCCGTGGTGCTGCTGATCACGCTGATTCTGCTGCTCGCTGCCAGCCGCATTCTCGACGCCGTCGGCCAATCGGTGGCCAACGTGCTGACCCGTGTGCTGGGCATGATCCTGGCTGCCCTCGCCACCCAGTATATTTTTGATGGCATCAGGGGCGGGCTGATTAGTTAGGGCGGCCCAGCTGACTGGTCAGAGCGGCCCGCAGCCCAAGAGCGAGCGCAGCTGCTGCAACAGCGTCATGGCCATGGCGGGCGGACGGGCGGCCCCGGAAGATTCAACTCATGGTGTGCAGGCGCTGAGCCCCGGAATGTGCCTATTGAACAGGGTGAAATTGCACCCGAAATCCGCCGCCGCAACATTGGCCGCATCCAGCACATCATCACCGGCTGGTTTCACGCCCGTATCAACCCAGTCAAGCAGCGCCTGAAAGGCGGCCGCCTCTTCAGGCACGGCGAAAAAACAATGGCCCACGTCGCGGATCGCCCGGGTCACAAGCAGGTCGGCCTTTCCATGGGCCGCCACCCTGCGGGCGTAGTTCTGTTCGTGAGAAAACGGCACAAACAAATCTCCGAGGGTATGAATAGAAACCACCGGAATCCGAATATCGCCGGAAATCACCGGAATACCGGCCAGCCCGTTGGGATGCCGCCCCTGCGGGTCGCTGGCCACACGCAGCACGTTGGCGTTCAGGATTTCCTCGTCGGGGCTGAGCGCCGGGTCGGAATCCAGTTGGTAAACCGTGTCAATATTGTCATAGACATTGCCGGGCGAAATTCCGAAGACCGATCCGTCGTCACCGCCGAACTGCAGCAGAAATGGCAGCGGCGGCGCGCCGGGAACGCCAAAAACATTCCAGAATAAGAAGGCGGAATCGAATCCTGGCCGTTCGCCACCGGAAAGATTTTTGGTCACCGCCTTAAGCTGCTCGCCTGCGGGTGTCAGGACATAAGGGTAGGGGGCGCCCAATGCCGCGACAAGGGAGGGCACTACCGTAAAGACATAATTGGGATCGGGGGAAATTGCGCGGGAAAGCCGGTCACCGCTTGAGCCACCATGTTGAAGTCGGCAATGAAATCGAATTCCTCAATGTCCGACATCACGCCGCACATGGGAACGGCACCGGCGAAGGCGTTTGGATACTGCTCTATCGCCACCCCCGTCACATGTCCGCCCATGGAATGGCCGGTAATGAACACGCGTCCCGGTTTGTCGACCAGACCGTTGAACAATTTCGCCAGCGCCATGGTGTCCTGAACGCCGGCTTTGATATCATACCGGTTGCGGCTGTAGCTGGAAGCCGCCCAGGCAAAACCCTGGCTGACCAGATATTCCCTGATGCGCGGGTTCGAGACTGTCAGCTCGGCGCCCTCGCCGCGAAAACCGTGCGCATACATGACCAGATCGCCGTTCCAGTCGTGCGGCACTTCAATGCGATAGCCCGCTCCCTTGTGAACACCCCACATAGCCGAGGCCCCGGGCAGGGCGTCAAAGGGCAGCTTCGCTTCGTCCACGAAATAATAGGCGTTGCCCACCTGTGCCCAGGCGGTGCCGCCGGTTATTGAATTGACAATGGCAATGCAGGCGGCCAGCGCCAGGCTCACTGCCAGGCGCTGCCAATTTGATATATGATTCATGATGTTCCCCAATCTTGATCGGCTGTCAGTGCGATGAACAGGCCGACTCAGACAAAAGACTAGGGCGATTCCATTCCGGCTGCAACGCGCATGGTATTTTGTCGGGAAAATTGCGTGATTAACATACGCGGATCAGCCCTGATCGCGCCGCCGCAGAAGTTTCAGGCGCAAGGCGTTAAGCTTGATGAAGCCCTCGGCATCGCGCTGGTCGTAGATTGAATCTTCCTCGAAGGTCACATGTTCCAGCGAGTAAAGCGAACCCGGCGAGCGCCGCCCCGTAACCATCACATTGCCCTTGTAGAGCTTCAGGCGCACATCGCCCGATACCCGCTCCTGGGATTTGTCGATCATCACCTGCAGCATTTCCCGCTCGGGCGAGAACCAATAGCCGTTGTAGAGCAATTCGGCGTAGCGCGGCATCAGCTCGTCCTTCTGGTGCTGGGCGCCGCCGTCCAGGGTGATGCTCTCGATGGCCCGGTGGGCGTGATGCAAAATCGTGCCGCCGGGGGTCTCGTAAACGCCGCGCGATTTCATGCCCAGGTAGCGGTTCTCGACAATATCGATGCGGCCAATGCCGTTGGCGCCGCCCAGCTCATTGAGCCGCCCCAGCAATGTGGCCGGCGACAGCGCCTTGCCGTCGATGCTCACCGCGTCGCCCGCCTCGAAGCCGATGACGATTTCGCTCGCCTCATCGGGCGCGGCTTCCGGTGATACGCTGCGCGAATAGATAAACTCCTCGGGCGCCTGCCAGGGATCCTCGAGGATTTTCCCCTCCGACGAGGTATGCAGCAGGTTGGCGTCGCAGGAAAAGGGCGCCTCGCCGCGCTTGTCCCTGGGCACCGGAATCTGATGCTCCTCGGCGAAGGCGATCAGCGCCTCGCGCGATCCAAGCTCCCATTCCCGCCACGGCGCGATCACCCGGATATCGGGGTCCAGCGCGTAGTATCCTAATTCAAAACGCACCTGGTCGTTGCCCTTGCCGGTGGCCCCGTGGCAGACCGCGTCGGCGCCAACCTCGTGGGCGATTTCTATCTGGCGCTTGGCGATCAACGGTCGGGCGATTGCGGTGCCCAACAGGTACGTCCCCTCATACAGCGCGTTGGCGCGGAACATGGGGAAGACATAATCGCGGACGAATTCTTCCCGCAAATCCTCGATGCGGATGTCCGTGACGCCCAGCATTTTTGCCGTCTGGCGTGCCGGCTCCAGCTCCTCGCCCTGGCCCAGGTCGGCGGTGAAGGCCACCACCTCGCAGTCATAGGTTTGCTGCAGCCATTTCAGAATGACTGAAGTATCCAGCCCACCGGAATAGGCGAGAACAACTTTTTTCGGATTCTCCACGGGGAGTCCTTTTGGTTTGATTCGCGGCGCGGAGTATAGAGAGTCTCGCCCGCGAGGCAAGATTTCTGGCCTCAAAGGTACAATTGGGCAGGGTTTCAAGTTTCCGGGGAAAAGAAAGCTTTCCGGCAATTACGCGCCAGCCCGCTTCCGTGTCACTGGCTGTATATTTCCAAGACTGCGTATTTCCACCGCGTCGCTATTCAATATCAATCACAACAGCAACTCTGAGACATCTCTGTAATCGCCTAACTTGCCTTTTATGAAAGTATTGAATGCTATTGCGTGTCTCGCCTGGCCGGACTCATTTTTTTCGACAAAATGCTGCTGACCAGAGGAAAATAAAAATAATTCATTTGTCTTGGGTGTGAGGATATTTATTGGAGCATTATACACGGTTCGCTTGGCGGGTTCGGGGTTCAACTCTATTTGCTGATAGGTTCTATGCCTGTCAAAAACCATTCTCGCCACGGGAGAAGGCAAGTCACAGTAATACAGGGAACCGGATATAATGGAATTTGAATGAGAGTGGCCGTGCATGCCTGAATTGGGCAGGTTAGTCAGTGACCACGATTGTGTAATGTAGAGTTTTTGACTAATTCCCATTACTTCGCTGGCATAAAAATCCAGTACTTCCTGCACCGCCTCATTGATACTCTGCAATTCCGGTTCTTTGAATATATAAAGATTTTCAGAGATTAAATTGTCTTTGTTTTTTATCATATTGAGATTTTTTATATATTCTATTTGCTCCTTGCTAATCGCATGGCCGATGTTTGTTCTGAAATACGGTTCAGAAAATAATGCTGCCAATTCGTAGTCTTTAATGGCCATTGCAGATATCCCCCCCACTGTTCGTTACGCATACATTCTTCAAATTTAATATGATCCACGAAGCAACCAAGTGCAAGTTCGGGAGCTGACGGTGGATTTGATTAGGGTCAGACCCCAGGCAGATCAGCCGCCGCGCGTGGGTCGATACCGTTGTTCTCCCCCGGATATCAGCGCGCGTCTTCTTTCGCCGCCGACCGCCTTGCCTTGATGCTATCAGATTTCAATTGTCCGCAGGCGGCCATGATGTCGCGGCCCCGGGGCATGCGGATCGGCGCTGAAATGCCGGCCGCGAAAATCAGCTCGGAGAAAGCCCTGATCCGCTCCCAGTCGGAACATTCATAGGGCGCCCCCGGCCAGGGGTTAAAGGGAATCAGGTTAACCTTGGCGGGCAGCTCGTATTTGCGCAGCAAGCGCACCAGTTCGCGGGCGTCGGCGTCGCTGTCGTTGATATCTTTCAGCATGACATACTCGAAGGTAATGCGCCGCGCGTTGTGGGCGCCGGGGTATGCCTTGCAGGCAGCCAGCAGTTCCTCAATGGGGTATTTGCGGTTGATCGGCACGATCTTGTCGCGCAGCTCGTTGGTCACCGCATGCAGCGAGATTGCCAGGTTGGTGTTGATCTCCTTGCCCGCCCGCTCGATCATCGGCACCACGCCGGCGGTGGACAGGGTGATGCGCCGCCGCGACATCTGGATGCCCTCTTTGTCCATGATAATGCCCAGCGCCTTTTTTACATTGTCGAAGTTATACAGCGGCTCGCCCATGCCCATCATGACGATGTTGGTGATCTTGCGGCCCATGGTTGAAGCCGGCCATTCGCCCAGGTCGTCGCGCGCCACCATCAACTGGGCAACAATTTCTCCGGCGCTGAGATTGCGCACCAGCCGCTGGGTGCCGGTGTGGCAGAAGCGGCAATTCAGGGTGCAGCCCACCTGGGCGGAGATGCACAGGGTGCCGCGGTCGTCCTCGGGGATATAGACGGTCTCGGCCTCGCTGCCGTCGGCAAAGCGCATCAGGTATTTGCGCGTGCCGTCCCCGGAATATTGCGCCGAGGAAACCTCGGGTCGCGAAATACGGAATTTCTCCGCCAGAACCGGGTGCAGCTCCCCGGCGATGTTGGTCATCGCGGCAAAATCGGTGACGCCCTTGTGATAGACCCAGCGCCATATTTGCCCGCATCGCATGCTCGCTTGCCGGGCCGGAATCCCGGCCTCGATCAGCGCCTCTTTCAGCTCATCCCGCGACAGGCCAAGAATATCCATCGGCGCGCCTTCAGGGGTATCGGTGCGGCGCGGGATCACCTTGGGGTCTGTAAAACTAGGGTCCAGATTCATTAATGCGGTCCATTCTGCGCTGCGCCTTTTTGGCTGGAACAGGAGGTGCGCTGCAGGAAGCCTGGCGGGCTTTCAAGGCGTTCCGACGCATGCCCAGCCATAAAGACGCAGCGCCCAATCATTAGCTGGCCGGAAAGAACAGGTTGAGGAGGGTTTGGCAAGGAAGATCGACTGCGGCGGATCCAGTCCTTGAAAGGGTGTGGCCCTGTCTGTGGTCTGTCTCCTTGCATCCTTATCTTCCTTGCCAAACAGAATTGAACCGGATTAGTGAGTCTGGACCCTAGTCTGTTGCATAATTTGGTCCATGATCCGCCCGGAACAGGAGCTGCTAGTTGCAGGCCTTGTCGATGGCGCTGTGGGCGGCGGTAAAGCCGGCCAGCGAAAAGCGGTAAGAGGTGCTGGTGCCGCGCGACGACGTGCCCCGCATGAAAAGGCTCTCGCCCGCTTTCATGGCGGCGACCATCTGGCGGTCCTCGCGGGGGGTGCGCAGCCAGGCACCATCACCTTCGGTGAACATGCGGAAATTGCGTTTCGAAATTGATGCCGCCACTTCGGTGTTGGGGCGGAAGGAATATCCGGCGACAAAATTTATTTCGTCCCGCACCCTGACGCCGGGCCTATGGGTGACGGTCACATAGACGTCGCCGTGGGCCACATTGCCCGGCGATTTGGTCTTGGGAACCGAAATCATGTAGCACTGCTTTTCGCCGTTGCCCTTGCGAATGACCAGGGCGTCCCAGTCCCGGTAGCTGCCCAGAAGGTCTCGCTTGTCGGCGGCCCGGGCGTCGCTTGCCGGCCACAGCGCCACAATTGCCACGGTTGCCACCGTCGCCACGGTCGCCATGACCACCATGGCCAGACCAAGGCTGCCGGTAATAATCTTCTTTACTGCTTCGCTCATGGTTGCTCCTTGAGGTCTCAGGCTCTCTTTGGTCTCAGGCCTTCTTTTTCCTTGCCCGCTGTTCGCCGTGCACGTGTTTCGGCAGCGGCGTGGCCTCCCCGGAGGGCGAAACCGGCCGGTCCGCATATCGCCCGAAACAGGCATGCCTGTCATACATAACTATGGCGCCGGCTGTGGCAACGTTAAGACTGAATTTTGTCGGGATTTTGATCACATGGTCGCAGCGCGCGATAATTTCCGGCGACAGCGAGAATCTCTCGGAGCCGAGAATATAGGCGGCCTTGGCGGGGTGGCGAAAACTGGGCAAATCCGTCGCGTCGTCGGTAATTTCAATGCCCACCAACAGGCACCCCCTGGGCAGAACCAACTCGTCGACACTGTCATACTCATAAAAGGGCACATGCTCCGCGGTCTTGCTGGTGTCGGTGCCAATCTTTGTCAGGCTGTCTGATTCCCCGGCACCATATTTGGGCTGGACGGCAAAAACGAAGGCGGCGCCAAAACCATGGGCGGTGCGTATCAGGTTGCCCATATTTCCGGGTTTGCTGACGCCGTCTATGCCAATGGCAAAATATCCTCGCATCGCCGCCGGTTCCTTCTTGCCGCGGTAGCTTTTTAGGCCAATTGCGCGCGAATTCAAAGGGCTGCGGAATTAGCGCATCTCCAGCCCGCAATTCGCATGGCGCTTGCCCTTGACCATGCCTGGTCCAGAGCATACACCGAAGCGCAACCGGCCCTGCCAGCCTATGAACGAGGTCTGCTATGGACAAAAGCTATCCCGACGCCGTGGCGGCTCTTGACGGGCTGCTCTTTGACGGCATGACCATCATGGCCGGTGGCTTCGGTCTCTGCGGAATCCCCGAGAATCTGATTACGGCTTTGCGCGATTCAGGGGTCAAGGATCTGACCTTCATTTCCAACAACGCGGGGGTCGATGATTTTGGCCTCGGGCTGTTGCTGCACACCCACCAGATCAAAAAAATGGTCTCGTCCTATGTGGGTGAGAACAAGACCTTCGAGCAGCAATATCTGGATGGCGAGCTGGAGCTGGAGTTTAACCCGCAGGGAACGCTGGCCGAGCGCATTCGCGCCGGCGGGGCGGGCATTCCCGGCTTCTACACCAAGACCGGGGTTGGCACCATCATCGCCGAGGGCAAGGAGCATAAGGAGTTTGACGGCGAGACCTATATCCTGGAGACCGGGCTTACCGCCGACCTGGCGATCGTGAAAGCCTGGAAGGGCGACCGCGCGGGCAACCTGGTTTTCCGCAAAACGGCGCGCAATTTCAACCCGATGATGGCCACCGCCGGCAAGGTGACTGTTGCTGAAGTCGAGGAGCTGGTTGAAGTCGGCGATCTCGAGCCCGACGGCATCCATTCGCCGGGCATCTATGTGCAAAGAATCATCGCCGGCGCCCATGAAAAGCGCATCGAGCAGCGCACGATTACCGAGCGGGAATCCGGCACAGAACGGGAGGCCGGATAATGCCCTGGACACGTCCGCAGATGGCCGAACGCGCGGCGCGGGAAATGCGCGACGGTTATTACGTCAACCTGGGGATCGGCATCCCCACCCTTGTCGCCAATTATATCCCCGCCGATATGGACGTTACCCTGCAAAGCGAGAACGGCATGCTGGGCATGGGGCCTTTCCCCCATGATGACGAAGTTGATGCCGACCTGATCAACGCCGGCAAGCAGACCATCACGGAACTCAAGCGGACCAGCTATTTCTCCTCCGCCGACAGCTTCGCCATGATTCGCGGCGGCCATATCGATCTCTCGATCCTTGGCGCCATGGAAGTGGCCGGCAATGGCGACCTGGCCAACTGGATGATTCCCGGAAAGATGGTCAAGGGCATGGGCGGCGCCATGGACCTGGTGGCGGGGGTGAAAAAGGTGGTGGTGATCATGGACCACAACGCCAGAAGTGGCGCCGCGAAGCTCTTGAAGGCCTGCTCCCTGCCGCTCACCGGGCAAGGAGTCGTCGACCGGGTTATCACCGATCTGGGCGTTTTCGATATCGATGACACCGGCCTGACCCTGGTGGAACTGGCTCCCGACGTTACCCTTGAAGAAGTGCGGGAACGCACGGAGGCGGAATTCAGCGTCGCCGAAGGTGTCGCGGTCTAGCCATCCCATGAAAAATTGATGCACAAGCGATTTAACGTTCCGCCCGGTCTCGTCGGGCCATTCTACATGGTCTGGTCCTGCCTGCTTTTTGTCTGCCTCTGGGTACTGATCCGCATCGCCACCGAGACCATGCATCCCTTCATTGTTATCCTGTTCCGCTCGGTTTTTGCGCTGATGGCGCTGGCGCCTTTTTTCTGGCGCGAGGGCAGGTCGGCCCTTAAAACCAGCCGCTTCGGCCTGCATGCCCTGCGCGGTCTGTTCGCCACCTTCGCCACCTTCTCCATTTTTTATGCGGTCTCCGTGGTGCCGCTGGCCGACCTGGTGGCCATTACCTATGCGGCGCCGGTATTCGCCACACTGGGCGCCGTGGTGATGCTCGGCGAGCGCATCCGCATGCGCCGGATCATGTCCACTTTCTTCGGCTTTCTCGGGGTGATGATTGTGCTCAGGCCCGGCGTTGAGGCTCTGACCCCCGGCGTCATGATCGGGCTTTTCGGCTCCATCGCCATCGCCGGGTCGCTGCTGACCATCAAGACCCTGACCGCAACGGAAAAACCGCAGGCCATTGTCGCCTATTCGCTGTTGTTCGTGGTGCCGGCTGCGCTGATTGCCGCCGCCTATGTCTGGCGTATGCCCACCTGGGAGGAACTGGCGCTGCTGGCGCTGATCGGAATACTCGTCTCGATGGCCCAGACCGCCCTGACCCACGCCTTTCTCCACGGCGAGGCCACCCAGGTATTACCCTTCGATTTCGTGCGGCTCATATTGGCCAGCCTGTTCGGGATATTCCTGTTCAACGAGCCCGTTGACCTGTGGACATGGGTGGGCGGCGCGGTCATTCTTGCTTCGACGATCTATACCGCCTTCCGCGAGGCACGGGATGATCACCGGGCCCCGAAAGCGGGCTCATTCGGATAATTACTGCCTAGCTGCCGGCGTAACCGTCCATGGCTTTGGCCAGGGCAATGTCTTTCTCGGTCACGCCGCCGGCGCTGTGGGTGGCCAGCGTCACTTCAACGCGGTTATAAACATTGAACCATTCGGGATGGTGATCCATTTTCTCGGCCATCATCGCGGTGCGGGTCATGAAGGCGAAAGCGGCGTTGAAGTCGGCGAAGGTAAAGGTTTTTTCCATGGCGTTGCGGTCCTCTGACTCGGCCCAGCCGGACAGCGCCGACAGTGCTGCCTGCCTTTCCTCCGGCGATAATAATGCGCTCATATCAGCCTCCCTGCTGGCGAACGGGCGTTCTCACGCCGCGCCGCCCAGAATTTCCTCAACATAGTCCGGCACAACTTCGGTGGCCGGGCCATAACGGCGCTCGGCAAACAGGCTCTGCCCTTCCGACGGCTCCAGGTTCAATTCTACACTATGGGCGCGGCCCAGTGCGTGAATTTGGGCGACATAGCCCGCCGCGGGATACACGCTTCCCGACGTGCCGATGGAGATAAACAAGTCTGTCTCCAGCAAAGCGGCGTCGATCTCCTCCATATGGAAGGGCATTTCGCCAAACCAGACAATATGCGGGCGCAGCGCGGGCATGGCGGCGCAGGAAGGGCAGGGGGTCCCGTCGTCCATGTCCTCGGGCCAGTCAAAGACGTCGGCGCAGGCCCGGCAACGGGCGCGGAGCAGCTCGCCGTGCATATGCAGCAGGGTGCCGCTGCCTGCCCGCTCATGCAGGTCATCCACATTCTGGGTAATCAGAATAACGCTGCCCGGGTGCCCGGTCTGCAGTCGCGCCAGTGCAATATGGGCGGCGTTGGGCTTCACCTTGCCAAGATTCCGCCGCCGCGCGTTGTAGAAACGATGCACCAGCCCGGGGTCGCGCTGGAAGGCTTCGGGCGTTGCCACATCCTCCACCCGGTGGTCTTCCCACAGGCCGCCTGAGCCCCGGAAGGTGCCGAGGCCGGATTCGGCGGAAATGCCGGCACCGGTTAAAATCACGATATTCCTGTACTTCATCGACCTGCCCTTCGCGGCATTACCTTTGGCCTCTTTCGCCCGCCCGTGCAATTCAATAGAATGGCAAATCTCTTGTAACGGAGCCTGCCGATGCCCGCGATACTGTTTGTTTGCATGGGGAATATCTGCCGCTCACCGATGGCTGAAGGCGTTTTTCGCCATCTGGTTCTTGAAGCCGGGATCGAAGAAGACGCTTCGACCGGTATCCTTTGCGATTCCGCGGGCACCATAGGCTATCACGTGGGCGACCCGCCGGACGCGCGGGCCATTGAGACGGCGGCAGGACACGGGGTCGACCTCTCGGGGCAGCGCGCCCGCAGTGTCGCCGACCGGGATTTTCAATTTTTCGACCATATTCTGGCCATGGATGAAGACAATCTTGCCGGTCTCGCGCGCCGCTGCCCGGCGGAATACCGCGCAAAAGTTGGCCTGTTCATGGATTATGCGCCGGCGTCTGGTCTCAGCGAAGTCCCCGATCCTTACTATGGCGGACAGGATGGCTTCGAGCTTTGTTACAAGCTGGTGCGCGCGGCGGCAGAGGGTCTGCTCGGCAAAATCATCAGCGGCCATTTTCCCGATCTAGAGTACTTTCCGACCAAATGGGATCAATTTGATGGCTCGTGATCGTTGGTTGGGCAGGCGCGCGGCAAAGCGCGATGCTCCCCCGAATTTGGCAGCATCGGGCAAGCCGTGCAACGCTCCCGAGCGGCGATCACGGGCCACCGCAGGCAGGGTTCTTTTGTCCGGTGACTGTGTTAGGCCCCTTGGACGATGTCCCGCATCGCCCTGCGGAACCCGCCTTGCCACCGGACAAAATAATCCCTGTCAAACGGCCTCATTTGGTCGGAAAGTGCTCTAACCTGATGCTTTCGCTGGATGACCATCTGGAGGAGCTTCTGGGCGCACGCCCCCGCAGCCTGACCCCCTTGCACGCCAGCGACTGGGCAGAAGTTATCTGCGCTGAAATGCCCGGCGGCGAGAAATACGCCGTCAAGCTGCCGCGCCACGCCACCACCGGCATGAGCGAAACCGAGGCGCGGATGCTGCGCTATCTTGGCGCCCACAGCGCCCTCCCGGTCCCGGATGTTATTGCCGTGTCGCCGCGCGCGCTGGTGCTTGAATATATAGAGGGCGGCGATCCTCTGGACGCGGCCGCGGAGCGGGACGCCGCAAAACATATGGCGCTGCTGCATGACCTGTCCGCGCCCGAAATCGGGCTGGAATTTGATACTGTTGTGGGTTCCGCCCCCCAGCCCAATGGTCGCGTCTCATCCTG
>JACZSK010000027.1 GCA_022574255.1 Pseudomonadota bacterium | reverse complement strand
GTCGTCGTCGAAATCTTCATCATGGTCTTCATCGACGTCATCGTCTTCGTCGAAGTCGTCATCGTGATCCTCATCATGATCTTCGTCTTCATCGAAGTCATCGTCTTCGTCGAAGTCGTCATCGTGATCCTCATCATGATCTTCGTCTTCGTCGTGGTCCTCGTCTTCGTCTTCATCGTGATCTTCGTCGTCGAACGCATCACGAATGCCGTCACGCTCGGCATCGGCGGCATCGCGAATGCCGTCACGCTCGGCATCGGCCGCATCGCGAATTTCGTCGCGCGCCGCATCGGCGGCATTGCGAATTTCATCACGAAGAGCATCCGCGGCGTCGCGAATGGCCTCACGTTCCTCCTCGCCGAGACCTTCAGCAGCTTCGCGGGTGGCATCACGTTCGGCATCGGCCGCATCACGAATGCCGTCACGTTCGGCATCGGCGGCATCACGAATGCCGTCGCGCTCGGCATCGGCAGCATCGCGAATCTCATCACGCGCCGCATCGGCGGCGTCACGGACCTCGTCGTTGCTGTTGTCGTCAACAGATTCCTGGGTGACCATGGCCATCATGACCACGCCGGGTTCGCGGCTGTCATTCAGGGCGGGGGCAAAGGCGTGTTCATTGGTATCCGCCAGCGCCGGGCCGGCGGCAAGCGCCAGCGCCATGGCGCTGCCGAGCATCAATGCGTTGAGTGTCTTGGTTTTCATATTTCTTTCTCCAGGGGTTGTTCCATGGGTAAACGGGCGGCGGCGGCATTTATTCCCGGGGGGAGAAAGTTTTTTCAGACAGGGGACTGGCAGGGCCAAAATGGCGGTGGCCACCGCATTGGGGGAGCGGCGGCCACGGGCCGGGGGCATGGGGGCTGCCCGTTCTTTTCGGTTTTAGCCCTAGAAGGAGAAGCCGAATTGCAGGCTGGATACCGTCTCGGTGTAATCCGCCGAGAGGAAATTCGACTGGTAATCGCGATAGCGCAGGCTGGCCAGTGCATAGAAATGGTCGCCGAAGGGAATTTTCAGGCTGGTTTTAAGCGTCAGCCGCTTGTCGTCACGATTCTCGCCAATCGACGGCGTGATGTTATCGTAATCGCGCTTTTCGTAATTAACGCCCATGCGGAATTTGCTGGCCTTGCCCAGCAGCGGCACGCGGGTTGTAAACTGGGCGCGGGCAGTATTGGCGTCATAGTCAAATTCTGGTCCAACCGCGTCGAGAATTTTCATCTTGTAACCGAAGGAAAAATAAGTGCGGCTACGGTCGATCAGCAGATAGGCGTCGGCGCCAAAGATGTTGGAGGTGGCATCCCTGATAATGCTGGTTTTAAGATTCTTGTCTTCGTAGGTGTAGGTGGCGCGCAGCACGATGGTCTTGCCCATGTAAAAGGTGACGTAGGGCGAGATGCGTTGCAGGGTCAGGAACCCGTTGCCACCCAGCGAAGAATCGTAATAGCGATAGTTGATGCCAAGCTTGAAGGCGCCAAAGCGCTGCTTGATGCCCGCCTTGAAGCCGTGGGTCTGGACATCGAACTGGGTCAGGTCCTGGTGCAGGCTCTGGCTGAAGATATAGCCAACCTCGACGGAACCTCTCTTGTCAAATTTAACCTCATAGTCGATCGACAGGTCCAGCTCGGCGGAAAAATCGCCGGCGCCGGTGTCCACGTCGGTCTCGCTGACCACGACATTGCTGTCATATTCGCCGCCGGCGCGCACGTCGACCGACAGGCCGTCGGCCCAGACAGGGGCACTGCCGGCAAGGATGAGCCAGGGCGCAATACATGCTGCCAGGGCAGGTTTTCTGCTGATTATTTTTATCATGATTCTGGAAATCCGCTTGTTTAATTGAAGATTGAAGGGAGCAGCGGGGGAGGGAGGAGCCAAAGCCCCTCCCGTCCACTGCCGAGGGGGCTCAGCCTTCGCCGCTGTTGCTGTCGTCGCCGTGATCGTGCTCTTCGTCGTCGCCGTCTTCGTGATCGTGATCGTCTTTATCATCGACCTCGTCATCGACATGATCATCGACTTCATCATCGAAATCGTCATGATCTTCGTCCTCGTCGAAGTCGTCGTCGTCTTCGTCGAAGTCGTCGTCGTCGAAGTCGTCATCATCGTCATCGTCATCATCGTCGTCGAGCTCCTGGCTGGCCATTACCATCAGGACCCAGGTCGGCTCGCCGCTGTTCAGGGCCGGGGCGAAGGGATTCTCGTCCGTATCCGCCAGCGCCGCGCCGGCACCGAGCGCCAGCGCCATGGCGCTGCCCAGCAACAGTGAGTTGATTGTCTTGTTTTTCATGACTTCTTCTCCAACTATGGACCGCGATCGGGCCGGCTTCATTGCAGGCATGATCAGCGCTCGCGTCTCCTAAACATCTCCCCGTCAAAATTTGAACTCGATCCCGGAAATACGGCTGTTGCCAAAGTCATTGGTCTTTCGCCACGGGAAACAGGCTGCTCCGCTTGTCTTGACCAACCTGCGTTCAAGTCTTGAACAGTGCTTTAACGGGCGATCCTCATTTTTATTCCCGTCATTCCAAAATATTTTCGGTAATATTTTCGCCTTGGGATTTCCAATCCATATGCGCCGCCAGGATATGGCGGAGGCCCGCTGCCGTCGGCGCTGCAAGAGTGTTGTGAGCCGCCGGAAAACGCGCCACGCCAAGAAATCATCGGTTTCCCTTAAGAAAGCGTTAACCGTAAACGCGTGACAGGCTTTGGCGACAAGATGAGGGGTTTTCCGGCAAAGCGAGGGCGCGGCCCGACGACGGGAACCATACCCGTTTGGCGAGAGACGGCAGCGGCATAAATCCATTAGAAATTGCGGACCAGAGAAAAAAGCTGTAAAAGTATAGGGGTAAGGTCATTCGGCTTATGAGGGAGAGTTGTACAGATCTGAAACAGGCAATCAGGAGGACATCATGAAACGGTTTCTCGCTATTGCTTTGTCGTTTGCATCTGTACCGGGTCTAGCCTTGGCAGACCCCTTTGACGGCGCCTATATCGGCATCGAGGGCGGTTATACGAAGCTCACGGCATCGCTTGGCGGCATCAGCGTCTCGGACGATTCAGCCATTATTGGCGGGACATTCGGGTTCCGGCGGCCGGTCGGCGCGCAGCAGAAAATAATTATCGGGATCGAAGGAAATGTGGATTTCTTTACCAACGGTTCCGATTTCAGCTACGGCGCATCGGGCATCCTTGGCTACAGGACCGCCGGTGACTGGTTGATATACGGGCGCGGCGGCTATGTAAGGCTGGACAGCGATATCAACATCGACGGCTTTCTGGTGGGTGCCGGGGCCGAGTTCCTGTTCTCCGGCAACTGGTCGGTCCGGGGTGATTTCCGGTATATCTTTTTTGAGGATGTGCTGGGTGTCGGTCTCGATGGCCAGGAATATACCATCGGCCTGAACTACAACTTCTAGGGCCCGGCGCTGCGGCGACCCTGTACTGGCATTATACCAAGGTGAGGGCGCGGCGCGAATAAACGAACCGCGTCCTCTCAGGGGCTGCCCCTGTTCCCGTAAGGGAGCACAAGCGGACGGGCGGCCACCCGATGGCGTCGCCTGGTCGCCTAGTTTTCGGTCCACTTGTTGGCGATCAGCGTCTGTTCCTGCTCTTTATCCACCGGGGCGGCAGCGGCGAGGAACGCCGCAATGGCAGCCGGGCGCTGCTCGGAGGCGGTGCGGTAATTGCCGTCGGTATTGGTTGTCGCTTCCGCCGTCTGCACGGCCACCAGCCAGTTACCATCGCCCTGGCGGCAGGCGGCGCCGCGAACGATGACTTGAGGGCCGGCGATTTCAAACTCGCGGCAATAGACGCCATCGACTGCGGCCACCGTCATCAGGGGCGTGGCATAGCGCGCTGTCCCGCCTTCCAGGGCCACCGTCTGGCCGCTGGCGACGCTTTCCAGCACATTGTAGAGCGGCTGGCTGGCGGCGATCAGGCTGCTGGTTCCGGCGCCGTCCTGGGGTGCAACGCCCAGATTGAGGCCGGTGCCCAGCCCGATGGCAAGGGCGATACTGGCGGCCAGCGGCAGGTGCCAGGCGGCGCGGCGCGGCATATTCGCTTGAGCCGGGGCAGGGGCGCTCGCAAGCGGCACAACGTTGCCGGCTGCTTCCTCGGTCGATGCACCAGTGGGGAATTGTTCCAGAGCCGTAACGATACCGGCGGGCAGGGGGCGATCATCGATGGCATGGAAATAGGTGCCCGCTGCCTTGTCGGCGCGCAGCATGGCCAGCAGGCCGCGCAGCAGCTCAGGAGAAGCGGCCAGTTGGGATTCCACGCGCCCGGCTTCAGCAGGCGTCAGCTCGCCGTCCATATAGGAGACAAGTGTCTCGTCAGAAATCGTCATTTTAAATCCCCTCATCTTCCTGTTGGCCGCGTTCTTGCCGGTTTTCGGTAGCTTCAAATAGCTGTTGGCTCAAGTTGCGCCGGGCCCGGGCCAGGCGGCTCATCACCGTGCCGACCGGTATTTCCAGTGTTTCCGAGGCTTCGGCATAACTATGCCCCTCGACCCCGACGAGCAGCAGCACGGAGCGCTGGTCCTCGGACAATTTGGCCATGGCGGCGCTGACATTGGCGAGCAGCGCCCGTTCGGTCATTTGTTTTTCCCCGTCAAAGGTCATCATTCTTTCCACCATCTCGGGCTCCATCGGGCCCGCATCAAATTTCTTCTTCCTTATCTCGTCGATCCACAGGTTTCGGCAAATGCGAAACATCCAACCCTCGAAATTCGTCCCCGGCTTGTACAGGTGACGCTTGCGGAGCGCCCGCTCCAGCGTCGACTGCACAATATCGTCGGCCGCGTCCGGGTTGCGGGTCAGCGACAGCGCATAGCGCCGCAACTGCGGGATCATGCCAGTCAGCTCCGCACGCCAATCAAGTGAGCTTTCTGACACTGATAATCTCCAAACGGATGGGGTGGCGGATTTATTCCGTATCGTGAGGGAATTTTTTGCGCGGAGAACCGTTTTAAGGATTCAATAGATAAAGACGCGTACTATGGTTAGCAGAGCAAAGCTATCTTAACAGGGATTTAACAGCGCCCGGACCGGGAACGCTTATTGGAATCGCAAACGTGAGCAGCAGAGCGAACATCCAGCGGCCGGCCCTGCGAGGCTGCACAGCAGCCGCGGCGTTGCTGGCGGTCGCCTTCTGGCCGTGGAACCTGGATACCTTTGCCCATAATAACGTTGGCGCGGCGAACAGGAACTTTATTCCGTCGCCCATCATACTCAGCGTTTCCACCGCCGCGAGCTCCCGCTACGTGCGTATCGCGATGAAGGATCCCGAAGACATGCTGGAGGACGATCTCGAGGATGCGCTGGACGATCTTGAGGATGCGCTGGACGATCTTGAAGACGCGCTGGATGATGAACTGGATGAAGATCACTCCGGCTCCGGTGATGGCGAATTCGACGACGGCTTTGATGATGGGCTGGACGAAGACAGCTCTGGTCATGGAGGCGATGAATACGACGACGAAGACAGTTCTGGTCATGGAGGCGATGAAGACGACGACGAAGAAGACAGCTCTGGTCATGGAGGCGATGAAGACGACGACGAAGAAGACAGCTCTGGTCATGGCGGCGATGAAGACGATGAAGAAGACAGCTCCGGCTCGAACTCCGGTTCAGACGACGATGACGAAGACGACGATGACCGCTCAGGGCGCCATGGCGGCCGCGACGATGACGATGATGATCGCTCGGGCTCGAATTCAGGCTCGGGCCATGATGACGATTCGGACTATGATGAAATAACAGACGACGACGGCTTTCTGGTCGCCGACAGGGAATTGCTGATCCTGGTGGAGCGCAGCGACCTGGAGAGCGGCAGCTTTGCCGAAGTGGATACGGAAATCGAATATGATCTGCCGGCGCTGGGTCTGGTGATGCTGCGGGTGCGCGTGTCGGAAGACGACGACATGTTCGAGCGCCTGTCGGAACTTGAAGCCAGCCTGGGCGAGAACGCCGTCGATCTGAACCATTCCTACGCCACCGATGCCGCGTCCCCGGAAGAAGAGGCGCTGGCGGCTTTGCTGGCAGTTCCTGTACGGCTGGCGGGGCCGCTGCGACTGGCGGAGCCACTTCGCCTGGCGGGGCCGCATCGCCTGGCGGGGCCGTTGGGTCTGCTGCCCGCCGGGACGGCGGATTTGCGCATCGGGATCATTGATTCCGGCATCGATATGTCGCACAGGGCGCTTTCATCGGCGGCCATAAAAACACGCAATTTCGCCAATCGTGGCGGCCCCTTAAGCAACGCTCATGGCACCATGATCGCGGCGATCATTTCGGGGTTCGAGCCGGGCGCTTATCAGGGCATTGCGCCGGGCAGCGAGATTCTGGCGGCGAATATATTTTTCGCCCGGGCCGACGGCACCCCGGTGGCCAATGTCGAGGGCATGATCCTGGCCCTGGATTGGCTGGTGGGCGAGAATGTGACGGTGGTGAATATGTCTGTTTCCGGTCCGCCCAACCGCCTGTTGCGGCGGGCAATAGAACGCGCCGCAGCGGCAGGCACGATCATTGTAGCCGCCGTCGGCAATGCCGGGCCGGCATCGCCGCCGCTGTATCCGGCCGCTTATGGCTCGGTTGTTGCGGTCACCGCGATCGACAGCGGCGGGCAAATATATCGTCTCGCGGTCAGGGGCGACCATGTGGAATTTGCCGCTCCGGGCGTTGACGTTTTCGCCGTCTCGGTTGCGGATACCGGCGCGGGTGTCGATGCGGGCGGCTATCAATTGCAGTCGGGAACCTCCCTGGCTGTGCCATTCGTTGCGGTTGCCCTGGCGGCGGTTCGCCAACAGGACCAGCGGCCCTGGGCTGAAATCCTGAGCGCGCTCCACGCCGAAGCACAGGATTTGGGTGAAGCCGGATTTGACCCGGTATTTGGATATGGTCTTATTCACGGTATAGGCGCGGCGTCGCAAACCCTGTACGGGCCAGCCGGAAAATAACCACCGGCCTCTGGCAGGAACTTGGCAAGAACCGGGCAAGAAAAAGGGTGGCGCCAAGGCCTGAACCTGGGGCTCCACCCTTTATTTTCGCATGTCTGGAAAGTGTTCTAGACCAATGCCAACACGATTAAGCCCATGCCGGCAATGCTTGCCGCCCAGGCCAGCGTGCGAACATAGGCTATGCCGGCGATGTAAGTAACGGCGTGGACGACGCGGCCCCAGAAAAACAATTGTACGCCCAGCACGGTTTCCGGCGTGCTGACGCCAGCGGCATGGGCGATCAGCACCAGCGCCGCGAACCAGAGCAAATTTTCGGCCATGTTCACCGCCGCGCGTCTTGCACGGCAGTTCCAGACGCTGGGTTCCGCCAGCCCCTCATCGCGGTTGCCCATCATCGGGATAACGCCATTCTTCAATATTGAATCGGTGGCCGGAACCAGCATGATCGCAAAGGCCAGAAGTACGCTGTACAGCAGCATCGTTAATTCGATTGTCATGGATCAACTCCCCCTCATGGATTGCCGGTATCGACCGGCGCTCCCGGACGTTAGTGCACTTTTCCGGCAATTGGAACTGTTCGAGGTGGAAATACTCCGGTTCCTCCCGGGGAGCATTAAAGGCTGCTTCGGGCGCTGGATTTTGCTCTTTGATGCGTTTTGGGGTAGAATACGACGGTCAGCGGGTTGGTATTTGTCGGGGGGCGGCGCTTAATTCCGGAATAAGAAAAAACTGCCGGATAGGCGAGAGCTGCGCTTCCCAAAATAATGGGAGCGGAGGACATGGGAAAAATTCTGATAGCGCTGTATGGTGTCGCCAGTTACGGCATCTTTTTTGTCACTTTTCTTTATCTTATCGCCTTTTTGGGCAATTTCACCGATTTACCGGTGGTTGGCGCCTATGTGACCAAGACCATTGATTCCGGCACAGCTGGCCCGGTGGGCTATGCCATGCTGGTCAACGCCGGGCTGATGGCGATTTTCGGCTTCAGTCACTCAATCATGGCGCGGCCATGGTTCAAGGACCGCTGGACAAAAATAGTGCCTGCCGCGGCAGAGCGCAGCACCTATGTGCTGGTCTCAAGCCTGGCGCTGATCCTGCTGTACCGTGAATGGCAACCGATGACCGATACGGTCTGGAGTGTGGCCGACACAACATGGATCACGGTGCTTTGGGGCCTGTATCTCGGTGGCTACGGCCTCGTGCTTCTCACCACCTTCCTGATTAATCACTTCGAGCTTTTTGGCCTGAGCCAGGTGCTGGCCAACATGCAGGGCCGTGCGCTGCCGCAGGACAGCTTTGTTCAGCCGTTGCTCTACAAGATTGTCCGTCATCCCCTGTACGTGGGCTGGATCATCGCCTTTTGGGCGACGCCTGAAATGAGTGCCGGACATCTGCTTTTCGCCCTCGGTATGACCGGCTATATACTGGCCGCCATTCCCCATGAGGAAGCCGACCTGGAGGCCGGCCTGGGTGAAAGCTACAGGGATTACAAGAAACGCGTGCCCATGCTGGTGCCTTTCATGAAGAGCAAGGGCTGAAACCAGGGTCCAAGATCCTAAGCCAGCGTTAAAAGGAAGCGGGGCGGGGTGGCGCCAGGCCGGCAGGGCCGGTGCTGCCCCCCTGCATTGAGTTGTAAATTAACCTCGATCGTTAACTTATTGTTTTCATAGGATTTGTAGAGTTGTCCAAAGATTGGAACAATCCGGTCAGGAGACAACCGATGACTCTCAGTCGTGCTTTCGCGGCGCTGACGGCGCGGGCGGCTGCCTTAGTGTTTTCGATCGCGTTTTTGGGTTCCGGGTCACTATTTGCCCCGGCATTCGCCCAGGAGCTCGATATTGTCGATATCCGCTCGGGCAAATACAAGATGACCGAATACGGGGAAACCGGAGAAGAAATTCCCCGCAAAGGTCCGGTCATTGAAGTCTATTCGAACTCGGGAATAGCCTACGACACCATTGCCAACGACAACGAAGGCCTGTGGTTCACTCTGGGCGTGAAGGGGCGCTGTGCGGGTAACCAGCGGGTCGGCAAAGCCGAACTGAGCCTGCCCGATGGCAACCAAAGCCTGAAAGTAAACAAGCGCCGCCAGAGCTATTCCCGCAGTTTCAAGACCATAACCGCACGCTCCGGTTTTTTGCTGCCCGATATCGGTCGCACACCCATGCAGGCCTGCATGAAGGAGCTGAACCGGCGGGTTGCGGGCTCGAATCTCAGCCGGGAGGAATGGATCGAGCGTGGCTTTGTGGTCAAATACGATGACGCCTACAAGCTGGGCTTCGCGCTGACCTGTAATCAGGGGCGCGGCTGGAACCAGTTCGGCGAGGCCGAAACCAGTGCGCCGGTATGGATTGCATGCCAGCCGTCAAAAGTGGCGGCCGGCGGGGCCAGGGAAGTGGCTCCGGCTGAAACGGCTGAAATCCGCTCGGAGACCCGGCGCCTGACTCGTCTCACCAAACCCGCGCAACCGGCGGAGCAGGAAGGACTGGCGGAACCGGCGGCATTGCCAGAGATGGGCCAACTGGTCAGCGGTCTCACCCTGGGTGCCGACAAGGAAAATTACCGGGGCCGCTGTCCCGTGGCCCTGAGATTTTCAGGTGCCGTCTCGGTGTCCCGCGCCGGCCGGGTTCGCTATCGCCTGGCCGACCATGAGGGCAACGCCTCGCCGGTGCGCAGCCTGAAGTTCGTATCCGCCGGGTCGCAGAATATTGTTGGCTGGAGCAGGGCATTTGCATCGCCGGCTGCTGCCAGCGCCAATGCCGGAACAGATGCCGGAACAGATGCCGGAACAGAGGGAGGCCCGGAAAAGGGCCCCGACTACGAGGGATGGGTGCAGATCGAGGTTATTGAACCAAGCGACGCGCAGCCCTCGGACAGGGCGGATTACACCATCGTTTGCGAATAGCCACCGGCCGGCGGCTGCTGGTTGGAAATATGGGAATTAGCCAGGTCCGGGGGGACTGGAAAAGACATGGATGATTTTGTTGCCAGTCCCGCGCCAGAGGATTTGCCGACCGAAGATTTCCGCTGGTTGATGGCTTTCTGGAACGATCTGCGCGGATCGCGCGATATGCCTGCCCGGTCTGATTTCACGCCAGCGCAGTTGGTGCCGTATCTGCCCGGGATCATGCTTACAGATGTGGAGCATGACCCCCTGAGGTTCAGGGCGCGCTTGGTGGGCACCGGTATTGTCGCGGATTCCGGAACAGACCTGACCGGGCGCTATTACGAAGACCTGCCGGGCAGCGAAGATGTTGTTCGCCGGCAGGAGTGGGTGATTCAAAACCGCAGCCCCTATTTTGCCTGTGACATGCCGCTGGTCTGGGCATCAAATAATTTCAATACTTATTCCGTGCTGGTAATGCCGCTGTCCGAGGACGGTGACAGTATCGATATGATCTTCAGTTACCTGCGCTTTGACTGATGCCAGCCCGGGAAGGCAAAAAAGCAGCGGGCCAGTGACCCGCCGCTTTCAATGTCGAAATGTTCGTTTCCCCTAGAATGTCTTGCCAATGCCGATGCCGAATATCCAGGGATTGATCTTCACGTCGGCGGCGACAATCGCGCCTGCGGCGGTCGTCGCATCAATGGTGACATCCGTGCTCAGCCACAGCCTCTTGATGTCGAGATTTATATAGGTTCCCTCGCCGATCCTGTAATCGACGCCGGCCTGCAGTCCATAACCGATGGCCGCGTCGTATTTCACATTGTCGGCGACCGGACCGTCATTAACGCTGTGAAACAGCGTCAGGTTTGCACTAATCCCCACATAGGGGCTGAACTGTTGCTTGGGCTGGAGATGGTATTGCAGCGACAGGGTGGGCGGCAGCAGCCACACAGAGCCCAGATCAAGATCGCCCAACGCGGTGCCGATGGCGCTGACCGAATGCTTGCTGGTCGCCAGAATCAGTTCAACGGCGATGTTATCGCGGATGAAATAGCTGAAATCCAGTTCGACAGTGACCTCGTTGCCGATGCTGGCGTCGCCGCCGATCAAACTGATCGTCGCGCTCTCGTCGGGGGTAATATAAATTGCGCGCGCCCGGATCAGCAGATCGCCTTCCTCCTTGGCGCCGGCAAATGTCGGCATCGTAATCGTTGCAGCCAACGCTGCTAGAAATATTACTCGGCTCAGTCGCCTGAATTTATTCCTGACCATTATGTTGCTCCTGATTGTAAGAACCGTCCGGACCCCATCCGGCCGTGAGCCGGAATCGTGCGCCTTGCAAAGGAGATTGGAGGCAAATCTAAGGGGCAATGGTTAATGAATCGCTTTCGTTTTTCTTCTCATGCAGCTTTGTCCGGTGGCGATGCCCGGATAACCGTCGTGAATCAGACGTTTAGGAGCATTTCCGGCTTAAGTGATAGGTTATGGTTAACAGGTAGCCCCTTGTAATACAGTTTGTTTTCCCCTTATGGTTATTCGCTTGTTAATAATGTGCTGGCAAAAAATCCCGGATTTCAATACGGGCTGAGCGGTCACAAATTTGGGGTGTAGTGGGAAGGCGTATTTAAAATGCATATGTTGCTTTATTTGTTGGGAGTCAGCACGGCGATAACGGGGGCCGCAATGGGCATTCTGGCGGGGACCATAAACCTGATCACCACGGGTTTGCTGGTGGCCGTCCTGTTTGGTGCGCTGGGCAAGATTGTCCATCTTCTTGAGCTGATTGAAAGCCATGTAAAGGAAGCCAGGAACAAGCCCGGCTGGACCAAGGCGCAGATCGTGCTGTCCACCGACGACCTGATTGGCCGCGGACTGGCCGGGGTGGAAGGCAGCGGCGGCGACATTACCGACCCGCGCCCTAATTAGAGGCCTCATAATCTCGTAATCTTAAAGCTTGATAAACCATCCTTTGGCACACTCACGCGGCAATCGTCGGTTTGAGGACTGATTGCTCCGTTTGAATCTAGCGCCAGGTGTGGGATGGGCAACGGGCAAAAGAAAATCGACCCAGAAATTGTTGTTGAGTTCGAGCAGGGTGGCCGTCGGTTCGCCAGTGCCGTCGGGCGCAACGAGCCGCCTTCCGTGGATGAACTCATGGAGGTGTTTGAGCACTCCGCCGAAGGCTACCTGATCCACCGCGGCGGCAAGCCGATTTACCTGACTCGCTCCTTGCTAAAAATCCTGGGATTTTCCAGCGAAGAAGACGCCCTGAAAATTAGCAGTATTTTCGATTTTGTTCACCCGGGCGACCGGGCGACCGTGGCCAGACATGCCGAGGCCAGGCAGGCCGGCGATGACGCCCCGGCGGAATACGAACTGCGGCTGAGGAACACGGATGGCATTTATACCTGGATGAATTGCCGGGCCTTTCCAATTAACTGGCGCGGCGAGCCAGCGCTTGCCGCCGGTTTCTTCGACATCAGCGAAAAGAAGGCGGCGGAGCGGGAGCGCAAGCGCCTGGAAGACCTTTTCACCAGCGTTTTCGAGCTGTGCCCGATGGTCATATCACTGTCACGCTACAGCGACGGGCGTTATCTGCAGGTCAACAAGGCCTATACCGAGCTTCTGGGCCGATCGGCGGAGGAGGTCATCGGCAAGACCGCCATGGAAATCGGGCTATGGAAGTCGGGTGACGAACGGGCGCTGACCCTTCAGGGCCTGGAGGTAGGCAAGCCCATTCTTAACCAGGATCTTCATGTCTTCCATGCCGACGGGCACCTGATCGTTGGAGAATTCTGCGCCGCGCGCATCATCAGTGACGATGAAGACCTGGTCCTGGTCATTTCATGGGACGTTACCGAAGAGCGCCGCCGGCAAGAGGAATTGTATGCCAGCAAGGAGGCGGCCGAGCTGGCCGATCGCACCAAAACGGAATTCCTGGCAAATATCAGCCACGAACTGCGCACGCCGCTGAACGCGGTTCTGGGCTTTGCCGAGGCGATCCGCAGCGAGATGTTCGGTCCCGTGGGCCAACCAAAATATCTGGAATACGCCGACGATATTCACAAGAGCGGCGCGTTGTTGCTGGAGATTATCAACGATATCCTCGACCTGTCGAAGATCGAGGCGGGTAAAATGCCGCTTGAGGAAGAAGAACTGGTGGTAACCGAAATAGTTGAGCAATGCGTGCGATTGGTGCGCGAGCGCGCCACCGAAGCCGGCCTGGTGATCAAAGTGATCACCAAGAAAGCGCCGGCGCGAATTTATGCCGATCGCACGCGGATAAAACAGATCCTTATTAATCTGCTGACCAACGCGGTAAAGTTTACGTCGTCCGGCGGGACCATTCGGCTCAGGGTCAGGTCGGGCAAAAACGGCGGCGCTGTTTTTTCTGTATCCGACACCGGCGTGGGCATGAGCAAGCTGGAAATAGAAACAGCGCTTACGCCGTTTGGCCAGGTGGGTTCGGCAATGACCCGCTCGCACGAGGGCACCGGCCTTGGCCTTCCGCTGGCCGCGAGCTTTACCGAGATGCACGGCGGTGAACTGATCATTGAAAGCGCCCGCGGGCAGGGCACAACGGTCAGCGTTCTGTTGCCGCCGGAGCGGTCTGTTCCGGCGCCCGCAAGCCGGGACTGATATGGCTGCCTTTCCCGGGCCAAAAACCCCGCCAGAGTTGATTTCCAAATGTCCCCGGCATCCTGGCGCCGCTTAACTTGAACTTCATGGTTGGCGGGTAATATCGGCCCCGTTCGGAGAGAATTGGTACTGCGCTGCCTGGCCTTTCAGGAGGTGCGGCAGTCTGGTTACTGGGGTTATTGAGTAATGGTACAGTGGGGATGGGAATCGGGCTCAGGACCGGGGAGGCGCGCTAGCCGGCTGTTTGGCCAGCTTGATGACCGCAATCAGGAGCAGGCATTTCAAAATTCCGTCTGGCCGGTGGAGGCGCGCCAGATCAGGGTCGCGCTGGGCCTCGGAATCATCGCTTTCATGGCGTCCCTCGCCATCGAATATTACCGCATAGGCCAGGGCGACGCTTTTTTCTGGAGCGCCCTGGCGCGCGCGTTCTTCCTGCTGGTGTGCAATGTTGCCCTGTTTGCCTCGGCCCGCGACAAGCCCGGGACGCTGACCGCCTGGAGCCTGGTTGCAACGGCGACTGCTTTTTCTCTCTGCGGGGTTGTAACCATTCTGGTTGGCGACCTGCCGTGGCAGGATTATGCGGCGACCACAGCCATGGCGATGATGTATCTGGCGATATTTCTGCCCAACCGGCCGCCCCATGCGATGCTGTCCGTGGTCATCATGGCGGTTGGTTATGTTGGCCTGCTGCCCTTCCTGGACGGCACCGGAAATGTAACGCGGCTGGTGATTGTGGAAGGCGTGGTATTGTTGGCCTGCCTGGTGGCAATTCACCGCAATGCCCTTATACGCCGCGCTGCCTACCTGCAGGGCATTGAGTTGCTGGCCGGGCGGGAGAGCAGCCGGGCGGAACTGAGCGAAGCCGAGTTCCAGCGCCAGACATTTGAGGAAGCGGCGGTCGAGGGTGTGACGCTGATCGAGGAGTTGGCGCGGACCCGTGAGGACGAGGAGCGCCAGTCGTCGTTCCTGCGCGCCGTGCTGGATAATATTTCCCAGGGCGTGTTTGTCTTTGACAAGGCGATGAATCTTGCCGCCTGGAATAATCGCCTGGTCAAATTGCTGAATATGCCCGAAAGGCTGATGAAGATCGGCACGCCGCTGGCGGATATCATTCTGTTCAACGCCCAGCGCGGGGAATATGGCGAAGGCGACCCGAAAGAGATTGCCGACGCCCAGATGATCAAAATAAAGACCGAAGGCGAAGTAGCCCCGCACCATTACGAACGCCGCCGACCCTGCGGCATGGTCGTTGAAGTGCGCGGCAATCCCATGCCCGGAGGCGGCCTGGTCACGACTTATGCCGACATCACGAAACGCAAAAATGCGGAAGACGCGTTGCGGAAAATGGCGCTGCGCGACGCGCTAACCGGCATTGCCAACCGCAACGCCTTCAACCAGGAGCTCCTGGCAACCATAGAGGATGTGGGCAAGGAGGGCGGCGAATTCGCGTTGGCATTCTTCGACCTGGACGACTTCAAGCCGGTCAACGACGCATACGGGCATCCGGTTGGGGACAGGTTATTGTGCCATGCCGCGCGGGTCATAGACGACAGTATTCGGGATGACGACATGGCGGCAAGGCTGGGTGGAGACGAGTTCGCGGTCATATTGAGGCATGTTCGCGACAGGGGGCTGGCCGAGGAGCTGGTGGGCCGCATCGTGGGAAAGCTGGCGCAGCCGATCATGCTGGACGGTCACGAAATCCAGGTCGGCGCCAGTGCCGGTATCAGTATTTATCCTTCCGACGCGCGCAACGCCGAAGACATGATTCGCCGCGCCGACAAGGCGTTATATGAGGCCAAGGCCAGCGGCAAGAACCAGTTGAAACTGGCTGCCGGCTAAAAAACCCTGGGGAATGCGATTCCCGCGCGAATCTCCAAAGCCCGCTCCCATCTGGCGATTGGCGGATTGTTAAGGATATTGTGCAAGGTTCGAGCAGGGAAACAGGATAAAAAAAATCCCGGGCGGGCCTGATGACTCTTGACGCAGCAATGGACGACGATCTGGATCATGACCTTTCTGCGGACGCCGGTTCGCCGCTGAAGGAAGAAGGGCTGCGCGTGCCGCTGCCGCTGTTGTTTATCACCCTGATGATTCTGGTGATCTTCTCTGTCTTCGACATTCTTGAAAAAACCCTCGACGTCAATCTTGCCGCCAACCGCCGCATTGCGAAAGTCGTGCTGGAAGGAGCGCTGAACCGGGCGGACAGCGAACTGAACGGGCTGGCGCTGGAACTGGTGTCAGGCCTGGCGGTCAACCATACGGGCCTGGACGAGGTGGTGGTCGAGGGCCTGAACGGATACAGGATTCGCGATTCCCGGGATCTGCTGACAGTTTTTCAGGATAGCCTCGGCACACCCCTGGCGGTCTTCAAGGGCGGGGACGCCCTGAAGGGAAGGCAGCGCGACCGTTTTCTATCCAGCCTGAATCTTCAGTCGGGCCGGCCCGGCGGACGTTTCGCCTCACTGGACGGCCAGGTGTTCATGCTTTCATTGCCTCACGATCTGACCGGCGCCGACGGCGACGACATAAAAAGATTGATGGTGGGGCTGCCCGCCGACAGGGTTCTGGTTCAAGAGCTGGAACATTACAAGATTTTCAACAGCGGCTCGCTGAGGCGATTGCTCGACAGCGCGCACCAGGACGGCTTCAAGGGGCTCTCCGGGCTGATAATCGAGTTGAACGGCGACGCGTACGGAGAATTTCGTTTTAAGGTGATCGCTCAGATTATCACTGTACTGGTGGCTTTTATCATCTGTATCATCATCGCGCGGCGGGTCGACGAGAAGAACGACGCCTTGCGGCGGTCTTACCAATTGCTGGCCGAAGGCAAGAAGGCGGCGGCGGTGGAGCGCCGCATCGCGCTGTGCGATCCGGTGACCGGCATCGCCAATCGAAAGGCATTCGATGAATTTCTCGGCGAGGCGGTGCGGGACTGTGCTCAGCGGGACGAAAAATTCGTGCTCGCGCTGCTTGATCTGGATGACTTCAAGCCGATCAACGATTCCTTTGGGCATCTGGTCGGCGACGAGGCGCTTAAGCATGTGGCAACCACGATCGAACATAGTGTGCGCCAGACCGACCTTGCGGCGCGCCTGGGTGGCGACGAGTTTGCCGTGATCCTGAAAGATGTGCCGAACCCGGAGCTGGCGGAGGAATTGATTGGTCGTATATTGCACAAGGTTTCGGCGCCATTCGACGCCCGTGGCAACCAGGTAGAGATCAGCGTCAGCGCCGGATTGAGCGTGTATCCCGACGACGCCGGCACCGCAGACCAGATTTTCGAGAATGCCGACCGCGCGCTTTATGCCGCGAAGGGTCGGGGCAAAAACCAATTATGCGTATGGCCGCTCTCGGATTCAGCTCATTCCGGGGTGTCGATTGAGGCCAGCGGCAATGTCCCCAAACAGGGCTGGATTTCGCGGTTTGTTAAGCAATTTGTGTGACCCTTTTCGGGTTATTCGGCAACGATGGCGGAAAGCCACATGACATTGGACGCGGCAACCGGTCACGGTATTTCAAATACAGGTTCGAGCGGCGCCGCAGGCGCGGCGGGCCAAGGCGGTGGTGTGCGCGTGCCGCTGCCATTCCTGTTCATCGGTCTGATGATTCTGGTTATTTTCTCGGTCTTCGACATTCTGGAAAAAACCTACGACGCCAATCTGGTGTCCAACCGGCGGGTCGCTAAAGCGGTTCTGGACGGCGCCATGAGCAAGGCTGACGCCGAGCTGGATGGACTGGCGCTGGGTCTGGCCGCTGGCTATTCCGCCGCCAATCCGGAAAAGGAAATCGATCTGGCGGAGGCGCTGTCGGGCGAGCTGTCAGGTCGCTCGGCCGACGCTCTGGTGGTTTTCCTGGACGCCGCCGGACAGCCGATGATGATCCTGAAAGGCGGGAAAGCAGTGGCAGAAGAACAGTTTGGTGAAGTTGCCGCGGCCATGCGTCTTTCGCCCGCGACGATCAGTGCGCTGGATGGCGCAAGAAGTGCCGCGCGCTTCATTTCAATGGGCGAGGCCGTCTATCTGCTTTCCTCGCGATACGGGCTGGTGGCCGGGGCCAGCGATATCGGGGCCACCGGCCTGATGATTGGCATGCCGGCCGCGGATCTTCTGAGGAAAGAGTTGGAACGCTACGAGATATTCCGCAGCGGTTCGCTGAAGAAGCTGCTGGATCGCGCCCAGACCGACGGCTTCAAATCCGTGGCTGATCTGATTATCGAAACGCAAAAGATGGAATACCGCGAGTTTCAGTTGAATGTCGTGGCGCAGATCGTCACGGTTCTGATGGCGTTTGTCATCTGCGTGATGATCGCGCGGCGTATCGATGAGAAAAACGACGAGCTGCGGGATTCATACCACATCATCGCCGAGCGCGAGCGGGAAGCGAACCGCCAGCGGAATCGTGCCGAACAGGCCAGTGAGGCCAAGAGCCGGCTGATAGCCAACATGAGCCACGAACTTCGAACGCCGCTGAACGGCATCCTGGGCTATGCCGAAATGATCGCAAGCGAGGTCTTCGGCAAGCTTGAGGGTCGAAAAGAGCGCTACCGGGAATATGCCGAGAACATTCATGCCTCGGGCCTGCGCCTGCAAAAGGAGCTTTCGCAGGTGCTGGAATACTCGAGCATTTCGCGTGGTGACGCCGATCTGGACAAGAAACCGATCGACTTCAAGAAGCTGATCAACGAGGCAATCAAGGAGTACCGCGAGCGGGCAGACAAGCGCGGCATTGAGCTTGTTGCGCTGATCGGGCCGGAATTGCCGGTGTATCTGGGCGATGCCGCCATGCTGGGCGGGCTGCTGCAGCATCTGGTATCCAACGCGGTGAAATTCGGCAAACAGGACGGCAGCGTGAAAATCCAGGTCCGCTACAGCGAATACGCTGGCGCCATTGAACTGCGGGTCCGGGACGACGGCATCGGCATGGAACAGAAAAGCGTCATCTCGATGTTCCAGCCGTTTGCCCAGGGCGGCGACGTCTATGCCCGAAATCATCAGGGAACCGGTCTGGGCCTGGCGCTGGCGAAATGCTATGCCGTAGCCCATAACGCCGGCATTTCGGTCAAATCCTCGCCGGGCAAGGGCACACTGGTGACCGTGCATTTCAAGCTTTCCGACAATGCCGAAGACAATGCCGAACAGCCAGCGGACCACACTGAGACTGCAGATTGCTCCGCCGACGATTCAGCGGGCGCGCAGATCGCAAAGGCCGCCAGCGCCTAAGAGGCTTCAGTGCCTTCCAGGGTTTCCTCCAGCAACATATCAACAACGCCGATGAAGGCTTCTTCGGGGGATTTTCCGTCCGCCCGTTCAGCGGCAAAACGCGCCAATTGCCGGTCGGCGCTGGTGCCGCCGAGGGTTATGTCCCGCGCCCGCGCCACTTCCTCCACGCAATCCAGCGCCTCGGCATCCTCGGCAATCAACTCGAGAATCTCGTCTATCAATTCGGCCATCGGGCGGCGCCCGCCCCGGCCCAAATCGATCAGCGCGCCACCGGCGCCGTAACGCTGCGCCAGCCAGCGGTTTTCGCGCAGCAGGGTGCGCGGGTATATGCGCCAGCGCTGGTTGCGCCGCCGCAGCCGCACCATCATGCGCACCAGGCACTGATACAGCGCCGCCACCGTAATGGCGTCATCCAGCCGGGTGCAGACATCGGTAATGCGCATCTCCAGGGTGGGAAAGTGCGCCGAGGGCCGTACGTCCCACCACAGTTTGGTGGCATCCCCGATCACTTCCGAGGCGGCCATCTGGTCGACCAGCCGCTGGTATTCGCCGAACGAGTTGAACATATCGGGCAGGCCGGTACGCGGCATGCCGTCGAACACCGACAGGCGGTACGATTTCAGCCCCATGTTCTGGCCGTGCCAGAAGGGCGAGGATGTAGAGAGCGCCAGAAGATGCGGCAGGAAGTAACTGACCTGGTTCATCACATCAATGCGCAGGTCTTCGTCTTCGATTGCCACATGCACATGCATGCCGCAAATCAGCATGCGCCGCACCGCGCCCCGCATGTTGCGGGCCAGTTCCTCATAGCGTTCCTTATGGGTGGTGACCTGCTCTTCCCATTTTGAAAATGGATGCGTGGAGGCGGCGATGATCGCCAGGCCATAATTCCCGGCATGGGTCGAAACGCAGTGGCGCAGCGCCCCGAGGGCCTGGCGCGCCTCCTTTATGGAGCTGCACACCGGATGGAACTGCACACCGGTGTGCTGATCTCGATCTGGCTGCGCAGGAATTCCGAGGTAACCCGGTTACCCAGTTCCTTTTCGCAATCCTCCATCAACGCCGCAGGCGGGTCGGCCGCCAGACTGCGCGTCTTCCGGTCGACCAGCAGATACTCTTCCTCTATCCCGATGGTCAGCGATGGATCCAGATTACCCGCCATGGACTGCCTGTATTGCTTGTCTGCCTGTGCCAGAAGCTTAGGCGGGCGAACAGGGGGCGTCAACGAAAGTGAACTGATGTGAAGTCGGGGGGCTTGCCAGCGCCGCGCCTTTGCGTCAGCCTGTGCATTCTCGCTCGCTGGCGCTTGTCGGCCAGAAACAAAATCCGGGGCTTCATCCATGATCCGAACCATGATCCGATTTTCCGTCGTCTTTCCCGTCCTTGGCGCGGTGCTCCTGCTGGCCGCTGCGATGCTGCCGAACCAGGTGCTGGCGGCAGACGTCACCATAATTCATGCCAAAACATTGCTGGCGGTGCCGGGTCAGGCGCCTTTGACCGAGCAATCCATTATCATCAGGGACGGCATCATTACCGGGATTCGCGCCGGTTATATTGGCCCCGAAGACCTTGCCGATGCCGGCACCAGCACAGGCGAAGTGGAAGTGATCCATTTGATGGATCATTTCGTCATGCCCGGCCTGATGGACATGCATGTGCATCTGACCGGCGAGTTGGGCCCACGGCGCAAGCTCGAGCGCGTTGAAATGAGCAAATCAGCCCAGGCGGTACGCGGGCTGATGTTTGCCCGGCGCACGCTGGACGCGGGCTTCACCACGGTGCGCAATCTCGGCGCCGACCAGGAAGTGATCAACGCCATGCGCGACGGCATCGCCAGGGGCTATATCCTCGGCCCCCGGATCATTGCGTCGGGCGGGGTGTCGGCTACCGGCGGCCACGGCGATGTGTCCGGTTTCCGCCCCGAAATTCTTGAGATGTTCACCTCCGATACCATCTGCAACGGGCCTTACGATTGCCGCAGGGCGGTGCGCCAGGCGATCAAGAATGGCGCTGACATTATCAAGATTACCGCCACCGGCGGGGTGCTGTCGGACGTGGCCACGGGAACCGGGCAGCAGTTGACCGACGACGAGCTGGCCGAGATTGTCGCTACCGCGCATTCGCTGGGCCGCAAGGTGGCGGCGCATGCCCATGGTGCCGGCGGTATTCTGGCGGCGCTCAGGGCCGGGGTCGATTCCATCGAGCACGGCACCTTCACCGACAAGGCCGCCATCCGGCTGTTCAAACGCAATGGCGCCTGGCTGGTGCCCACCATGCTGGCCGGCGAAACCGTGGTGCAAATGGCGAAAGAGTCGGATTTCTTTTCGCCGGCCATCAAGGCCAAGGCGCTCAGCGTGGGCTCGCAGATGATGAGCACCCACAAGGCCGCCTATGAAGCCGGGGTGAAAATCGCCTTCGGCACCGATTCCGGGGTCAGCAAGCATGGCACCAATGCCCGGGAATTCCTGCTGATGCGCCAGATTGGCATGAGCGAGATGGAAATGCTGGTTGCCGCCACGGTCAGCGGCGCCGAGCTTCTCGGCATGTCGGATACGCTTGGCACCATTGAAGTTGGCAAACAGGCCGATATCATCGCCACCAATGGCAGCCCGCTGGAAAACATCGAGGAGCTTCTGGATGTGGACTTTGTCATGAAGGGCGGCGTGGTCGCCAAGTCGAAGTGATCTGAGCGTTAGGCGGGACTTTTATTTAGCATCTTCTCATCTCCTCTCTATTCTCGTCACTCGCCGACCGTCTTTGCGTGATGCGCCTTGGCGGCGAGTCCATGGCGCTGTCAACACGCCGCAGCAAAGCAAGACTGGATTCGCCGATCAAGTCGGCGAATGACGAAGAGAGTATAGAGAGGGCGACAAAAGAAAATCTGCAGCATGGTCACAGAATTGCTCGTTTGCGGGTGGCGGCGCGCTGCCCATATGGGACTCAGCGTGGCGTTCTGTCCGGTTCCGCACGGAACCTGTCCGATATCGGACGATCCGGCCACCCGGTCGCCAAAGCGTCACGCCGCAGGTTGTTGATTTTAAAGCATTTTGCCAATTGGCACGGCCCTTGCAAATAATCGGGTGAGGGCGCGAAGAAAAGGAGCAGAAAAATGACCACCATGACAATCACCGAACAAGCGGCCAGAACAAATGGCCTGAGCCACGACAGCGGCTTTACCAAATGTCATTGTTCCTTGGGCCCCGAGAGCGGCGGCGCTGAGCATGGCGCCGGGGACTGGGCGGCATACGGTTCCCTGTCCCGCCGCCGGGCCCGCTTCCGCACGCGTAATTCCTGAGCGCGAAAGACACTCCGGAACTCCGCGGCAGACGAGAGCATTGAACTTTCTCACGGACGCTGCCAAGACCCCCTCCGTGACTGCCCGGGAGCCCCCGCTTCCGGGCTTTTTCTTTTTCGCCGCGAAATGCTTTAGTATGGGGCATCATGAATCAGCCCGTATCAGCGGCAGCACCGAACAGAAATTTGCGCTGGACGACCTGATTGCGCGTTACCCCGGCCAGTCGCGGCCTTGATCAAGCGGCTCGAGGAGGCCAGGTAAGCCATCCCCGGCTGAGCGCGACAGACCTTTCCGGGTGACAAGCCTTCCGGCCTGATGTTAGCTTCACATCAGGTCAAATTAAATGGGCCGTCAGGCTTCGGGGAGGGCTGTTTGCCGGGACTTTATCAAGAGCTGCGCCGCCGCAATATTTTCAAGGTGGGCATCGCCTATGCGCTTATAGGCTGGATTATCCTGTGGTTGTTCACCGCTCTGGAACATGCGTTGGGCTGGCCGCACTGGACCGATGTTTTTTTCATGGCGACGATTTTCGCCGGCCTGCCGGCGGTGTTGCTCTTTGCCTGGGCTTACGAGGTCACCCCCGAGGGCATGAAGAAGAGCGGCAAGGTCGCACCTGAGGATTCCATCGCGCCCAGGACCGGCCACAGATTGAACCAGGTCATAGGCATCGCCGCGGTTATTGCCGGGTTTTTCGTTCTGCTCGATTTTTACGGGGTTGAGCCGGTCAAGAAGCCGGTTATTGAAGATATCGCCGCCGCACTTGATACGGAGCCGGGCGAGGAAGCCGAGCCGTCACTGGCCAATATTGCAGCGCCGGAGGCGGGCGAGGCGTTGGCGCGCCGGGAGCCGGTGGGCATTGAGATATCCGCCGAATTCCCCTTCGTCTCGCGCTACGTGGAGGTGCTGGGTTCGCGCATGCATTACGTCGAGGAAGGCGAGGGCGATCCGATTTTGTTCCTCCACGGCAATCCCACTTCTTCCTACCTGTGGCGCAATGTCATTCCCCATGTGTCGGGTCAGGGCCGGGCCATTGCCGTTGACCTGATCGGCATGGGCAAGTCGGACAAGCCCGACCTGGACTATACCTTTCAGGATCACCAGCGCTATGTGGACGGCTTTATCGAAGCGCTGGCGCTGGAGAATATCACTCTGGTGATCCATGACTGGGGCTCGGCGCTGGGGCTGGATTATGCCTCGCGTCATGCCGACAATATCCTCGGCATTGCCATGATGGAGGCGATCATTCCGCCCAGCCTGCCGCGCGCCGATGTGCCTGCCGAGGGCAGCATGTTTTACAAGCTGCGCGATCCCGAGACCGGGCCACAACTGGTTCTGGAAGAGAATTACTTTGTTGAAGTGATTTTGCCGGGGGCTGTGTACCGCGGGCTGACCGAGGCGGAAATGGAGCATTACCGGGCGCCATACCCGGACGCCGCGTCACGCAAACCAACGCTGGTCTGGCCCCTGGAAATTCCCTTCGGCGATGGGCCCCAGCGCAATGTGGATATGGTCAACCGCATTGGCGGCTGGCTCTTGCAGACCGACACGCCAATCCTGCTGTTCTATGCCAATCCGGGCGCCATCATTCCGCCCGAGGCGGCGGAATGGCTGTCCGGGCGGGTGCGCAACATCGAGACCCGCTATCTCGGCCCCGGCTATCACTTTGTTCAGGAAGACCATCCGCACAAGATCGGCCTGGGCATTGCCGACTGGCGCCGCCGGCTGCTCATAGATATCAACGCCAATTAATGGTTTTCTCTACCCTGTTCGTCACTCGCCGACCCTCTTTGCGTGATGCGCCTGGGCGGCGAGTCCATGGCGCCGTTAGCACGCCGTAGCAAAGCAAGGCTGGATTCGCCGATCAAGTCGGCGAATGACAATGGCCGTGTATCGCCCCTAAATCCCCACCATCACCAGGCGGATCCAGATGGCCACCAGCACGAACAGGCTGAGGGCGAAGATGCGAAAGCGGATAGTCACCACATTGCTGGTGATATGCACATAACTGTGGATGACCCTTAAGGCCACATAAGCCCAGGCAAGATAGAGCAGGATCGCGTCCGCGAGGCCCAGCGCCAGGGCGGCGGCGCAGGCGGCGTAGAAGAGCACCGGCGTGGCCAGCAGATTGTGGTAATTGCGCTGAACCTTCTGCACATTCTCGGGTTCGGTCGAGGCGCCCTGGAACAACTTGAAATAGCTCAGGTCGGTGGTCTGGCCATCCTTGATGGCGGCGAAACGCACCTTGGCCATGTAAAAAGCAATGAACAGCGTCAGCAGCACCATCGCGGCCATGGGCAAAAGCATACTCGTCATTTATTGATCCCCCTGAATGTATGGATTTGAGCGCCAGTCTAGACAACCGGCGCGGCGACGGCCATAGCGATTTACGAACCCCGGTTACTCAATACTGAACAGCAGGCCAATCTCGTGCAGCGCCCGCAGATATTCCAGCACATGCCCCACTGGCACCGGGCCGAACTGGGCCGCCAGCACATCGCGGATTTCCTGAACATTGCGCCGCCCGTCGACCAGGTTAAGCGCCTCCCAGGCGTAAACGCCCTGTTCGCTCCATGCGCCTTTATACTCGGGCAGGGCCAGCGCCCCGGTGCGCTCGACGCCCAGCTTGTCTTCCAGCCATGAGTAACCGAACCCGCTCATGGGGCCCCGGGGCTCGGGATTGCGTCCAAATCGAAGCGCCGCCTCGCCCTTTGCTTCAGGCGCCATGCCCACGGTGCCGGTGGCCTGCTCCAGATTGGAGATAAAGCGAAAGGCGCGGCGCATGGCCTTGGGCGGCAGCGGCTGGAAGGCCTCGACAGAGCGAATGATGCGGCGCTCAACGCGCCAGTGCTGACGGGTCAGGTTATCGGCCTCGCGCTTGTTCGGTGCGCCCGCCAGCATGGAGCGCCGCTGCAGGAGGGTCGCCGAGCGCGTCAAAGCGCCCTGTTGCAACAGCTCCAGCACCGGCGCAACGTCCTCGGCGCCCATGTCGGCCAGGAACAAGGCGCTGGCGGCGGCGATAAAGGCCGAGCGCTTGAGCTTGGTGGGGTCGATATTGGCCGGCAGATCAAAATTTGTGTGGATATAACGGTCCGGCCAGTCATGCAGATAAATGAAAGGCACCGCGAAGGAGCCCTCGGCGTAAACCTGATGGTCGCTGCCCAGGGTCACATCGCTGACCTGCCCGAGCAGCGCCTCCTTGCCGCCCTCGGGGGCGACCAGCGGCCAGCGCACTCTCTCGCCGCCCGCATGGGCCAGCGACTGCCGGTTGGCCAGCGCCAGAAAGCTTTCCGCCACGTCGCTGATGAATGAGGCGGTCGAGGCCGGGTTGCGATCCAGCCGAAAGACCGCCTTGGTCTCGGGGCCGCCGCCAACCATATCGAGATGCAGCACCGCCTTGATGCGCGCCGCCAGATCGGGGCGCTGGCTTAACAGGATGATCGAGCCCTCGATTTCCGGCGGCCAGATGAAACGCAGCGTGCGTGCCGGGCGATCCAGGCGGCCCTCGCGGATCAGCTTGGCGGTAGTGCGGGCGATCTCCAGTATGGTGACACAGCCCGAGGCATTGTCGTTGGCGCCGGGGCGCGGGTGATCGAGATGGCAGGTGAAGGCTATTTCATCTTCCGCCAGGCCGGGGTCGGCCCCGGGGATGGTGGCGGTGACGATGTGATAATTGCCGGGGCGGTGGTCGGCCTGAACAAGCGCCTCAAGCATGACCTCCTCGCCCGCCGCCAGGCGTTGCTGAAAGGCGCGGGCCTCCCTGAGCGAGATCATGAAGGCGAAGGTGGGATATTCGGAAAAAGCCCCGAGATGGCCCCAGCGCACCAGGTTTTCGTTTTCCTTCCACCAGGCGGTGACCTGGTTCTGGGCATAGCTGATGATTCCGGCAGCGCCATATTCGCCGATGGCCAGCGGCGCCACATCGCCCGGCTGGCTGGAGACCAGCACCAGCTTGCCCGCGATGTCCTTCCCCGCGTAGTCGGTGGCGCTGGCGCCCGCCCCCACATCAACCAGCGACGTGGTGACCTCGCCCGACAAGCTGTCCTGGGCCAGGCTCAGGGGCATGGCGTCCCAGCTTGCCAGGCGGCGTTTGCGGGTCCAGATGGTTTCCTGCAGCGGCGCTTCTTCTCCTCTCGCCTCTTCGGTCGCGTCTTCTCTCTCGACGCGCCGCGTGCCGGCGGCGGTCACTTCCCACAGCTCGGCGAAATCCACATGCCATTCGGGTCGCGCCTTCTGGGTGCCGTACATCTGGTCATTGCCCGTGGGGAAGGCGATGATCTCGGCGTCTTCCAGACCGTAAGCCAGGAGCCGTGCCTTGATATGCTTGGCGGCGGCCAGATATTGGCTGGAGGCGCGCATGCGGTGGTGCAGCGACAGGAATTCCAGATTACGCTTGGCCGCCTCGCCGGAAATTTCATCGGCCAGCGCCTGTATCACGGCGTCGGGCAGCAGGTAACCCCGCGCCTCACCGGCGCTCGCGGCCTGCCTGGCGCCACTTGCCGCCAGAAAGGCTGCGGCCAGCAGGAGGGGTGCAAAAAAACGAATGCGCCTTGTATCCCCATTATTTTGCACGCTGTCCCCCGCTGTTTTGTAGAACCGGCGACCAGTAGGACGTTCCGGCTGGCCGCTGTCAAGCCGTGACCTAGTCCAGCTTTGCCCGCCCGATGGTATTGGCGTCGGTGCCGAACCAGACGCTGTTGCCGGGCGCGTGATACATCATGTGGCGCACCACACCGCCGCCGCTGGGGATATCGACGGCATCGATAAATTCCAGTGTGCGCGTATCGAAGCCGATAAAGCGGTTGGGGCTGGGTCCGGTCTCGACAATCCACAGGCGGTCCTTGCTGTCCACCGCCATGCCATAGGGCCGCGAGCTGGCGCCGGAGGGCATGCGCCACTCACGGATATCGCCGCCCTTGGGGTCAAGGCGGCCCAAATAACCGTCGCGGTAATCCACATACCAGATGGCGCCATCGGAAGTGGCCTCAAGGCGCCGCGGGCGGGCCGAGGGGCGCGGCAGGTTAACGGTGCTGAGCGCCAGGGTTGCGGGATCGACGGTCGCCAGTTTATTGGTCCCGAACAGGGCGATCCAGGGATGACCATCGGGGGCGATGGTTATGCCATAGGGGCGGGGGGTGCGGCCGGGAACGCGGATCAGGTCGATTTTCTCGCTGGCCATATTCAGCCTTCCGACCATGTCGCTGCCTTGCAGCGTGAACCAGATAGTACCGGCATCGCCGAAGACCAGGGTGTGCGGGTCCAGCGCCTCGGGGTCGGGCATGGGAATGCGTTTCAATTCGCCCGTGGCCGGGTTCAGGCGCCCGATATAGCCCTGCTGGTTTCCCGCGACCCACAGGATTCCTTCGCCATCGACAATCAGATTATGCGGGCCGGTGCCTTCCGGCAGGTCTATCCTCGACATTTCGCCGCTGCCCGGATGCAACAATCCCAGGTAATCGTCTCTCTGCCCGACAAACCAGAGCTGGTCTCCAATGCCCATGTAAGGATCGCGCGGGCGGGTGTTTTTCCAGGGCACGGGCCACTCGGTAATTTCGATCGCATTTGCCCCGGTGGGGCTTCCCGTGGCCCCGGCGACCATGGCGGACACCAATATGGCGGCCAACAGTATAAGGGTGCGCATCGCTTTTTCTCCGGGTCGGGTGTTCCTGAAGACAGACTAGCGCCTGCCGGCCTGTGGTGCAAATGCCGGTCTCTGGCGTTCCGCAGGCCGGGATCAAGCGGCTTGGGCTAAAACGGGCTGAAAAAAGCGTTGATGAAGCCTGCAGGGGCAGCGAAGGCCCAATTTGGCGCCTTGCCATTTTACGCGCCGAAGCTTGTATGGCAGGCAGTTACATGCAATTAATGCGGGGAGTTCCGGGGGAGGATGATCCCAGTTCTGCCATTTTGTTGCGGGAAACCGGTACCGAGTATTGCGGGTGCGCACGCGCGCCGGCAAGGGGCATAAATAATAAAACTATGAGCTACAGGGAAGGGAGCATAGTCAAAATGACAAACAGCAAATTTGCCGTTCGCACTGCGGCGGTGACATTTTTTATCAGCACAATTGCAGCCTCCGGCACGGCGTTCGGCCAGGATACAGACGCCGACGACGGCGGGTATATCGAAGAAATCGTGGTCACCGCGCAGAAGCGCGAAAAGACCTTGCTGGAAACACCAGTCGCGATCAGCGCCTTTAGTGCTGATACCCTGGAGCGGTCCAGTGTGCGCGATATCCGCGACCTGCAGAGCCTCGTTCCATCATTCAACCTGACCCAGTCGCAGTCATCATTCCAGACGGTGGTGAACATTCGCGGCCTTGGCACTTCGGGCAACAATGCGGGCCTTGAGCCCTCGGTCGGTATTTATGTCGATGGTGTCTTCCGTAGCCGCACCGGCGCCGCCACCGGCGATTTCCTGTCGCTGGAGCGTATCGAAGTGCTGCGCGGACCGCAGAGCACCCTGTTCGGCAAGAACACCTCCGCCGGCGTGATATCGATTATCACCCAGAAGCCGCGGTACGAATTTGGCGGCAAGGCTGAGGTTACTTATGGCAATTATAACCAGGTCATCGTCAAGGGTACGGTCACCGGACCGCTGATCGAAGACAAGCTGGCTGTGCGCCTGTCGGCCAACTACAACAAGCGCGACGGTTTTTTGACCAACCTGTTTGACGGCAGCGACACCAACGACCGCGATCGCTGGGCCGTGCGGGGTCAATTGCTGTTTGAGCCCAGCGACGCCATTTCAATCCGCCTGATTGCCGATGCTTCCGAGGCCGACGAGCGATGCTGTGCGGCGCCATTCTTTGTCAATGGCCCGACCATGGATATAATTGCCGGTCCGCCCGCGGCGTTTGGTTTTGGCCTGCCGTTCACCGGCACCCTCGGCGGCTCGGGTGATCCTTTTGACCGCGATATTATCTTCAACGCCAACATGAACAGTGGCGCCAAGGACTTTGGTGTGTCGGCTCAAATTGACTGGGACATGGGGGCGGCGACGCTGACCTCGATCACCGCCTATCGGGAGTTCAAGAGCGACTCCGATCTCGACGGTGATTTCGGCCCCGCGGATATTATCGCCTCGACCGGACCGCAGACTGATGTGGAGACCTTCACCCAGGAATTGCGGCTGACGTCGAATGGCTCCCACACCATCGACTGGCTGATCGGCGCCTATTATTTCAACCAGGACCTGACCAGCGACGACAAGGTCATACTTGGTGAAGACGCCAGGGAATTTATTGACCTTCTTTCCGGCTTCAACGCCACTGACCTGCTTGAAGTCGCCCCGGGCGTATTCTTGACCCTTTCGCAGGCGTTCGGCATTCCCGACGCTCTGGTGGATTTCGTCTTTCCCAGCGGCTTTGCCAGCCGGATCGATATTTTTGAGTTGGCGCTGGACCCGTTTACATTTTCCGCGTTGGAGCAGTCCTTCGCGCCGGGCTCGGGGCAACTGCGGGAACTGTTCACCAACGATGCCGAGAGCTGGGCGGTATTT
>JACZSK010000026.1:1469-29507 GCA_022574255.1 Pseudomonadota bacterium | reverse complement strand
AGGCGGCGATGGCCGCGCCAATGCCCCTGAGCAAGGCCAGCCTGTTTGAGGCGGCGCGCAGCGCTGGGCTGGACACAGAGCAACTGGCTGCCGACATGGAAGATGGCAGGATTACCGATTCCATTCGCGCCAATATGTTTCTCGCCCGCGAGTTGGGCATCAACGGAACCCCTACTTATGTCATCGGAGACGAGGTGGTGGTGGGCGCCCGTGGCTATGAGGCGCTGAAAGAGGTGATCGCGAACACCCGTGCGGCCCGCGCCGCCGAGGCCGCCGAAAATTCCGGCAGTCCATAGCGCGAAACGGCCCCAGCAACCGAAAGCGTTAGAAGCGCCTGAGATTTTCACTGTACGCATTGCACCGAAAACAGTTACTTGCGAGTCATTCTCAATGTCTGCTTTTGACCCGAAGCGGACATTAGCTAACGCTCGGAGTTAATCCCGTCCGCAGTAGTTTCGTCTATAACAGAATGCTTTATTTTCGGCGCATTGCACGAAACGACATTAATGCAGTGATTCAAACATATGAAGGCATAATGCTTAAACGGCCCCGGATAATCACTGCTTGCAAACGTAGTCTTCGATACAAAATCGAGAAAGTATGACTTTCTATATATCCGAGCCAAGCCGCCTTCGTAGATTTCGTCTTTTCCTGACTGAGCATAGGATTCGTCGACAACCGCATACGCAATATAGTTTTCAAAATAGACTTTGTACTTTGAGCAGCCGGCAGTGGTTTCTATCTCTCTAGCTTTAACGGGACTGCCTTCTGGAAGTTCGTCATCGATTTCTGGGCCGTCTGCCCTCGCCTCTTCGATAACCAGAATCAAAGCGTTGTCTTTTGGTTCGCTGATGTTGGCGAGATAAAGATACAAATGGCCGCTTAGGTCGTCAAAATGGTCCATGCCCAACGGCCCCCTTACCGTTTTAAGATTATAAGGCTATGGCCAATTGATCCAAGTGCGCAATGTCTGCTTTTGGCTAAAAGCAGACTCTTTATTATCCGTGCAGCCTCTCTGTAAGGGGCAAAGAGGGGTTTAGATAAGCCCGCCCAACGGCGAGGAGGGATCGGCGTATTTTTTGATTGGCATGCGCCCGGCAAGATAGGCCAGCCGGCCAGCCTCAACCGCCGCCTTCATGGCCCGCGCCATTCTGATAGGGTCTTTGGCCTCGGCGATGGCGGTGTTCATCAACACCCCGTCACAGCCCAGCTCCATGGCCACCGCGGCGTCCGACGCCGTGCCCACGCCCGCATCCACAAGCACCGGCACGCCCGCGCCTTCCACGATAATGCGGATATTAACGCGGTTCTGCAGGCCCAGCCCCGAGCCGATGGGCGCCCCCAGCGGCATGATGGCGGCGCAGCCGATTTCTTCCAGGGTCCTGGCGGCGATGGGGTCATCATTGCAATAGACCATCACCTCAAAGCCGTCGGCGATCAGCTCTTTGGCCGCAATGAAGGTCTCGGGCATATTCGGATACAGCGTCTTGTGGTCGCCCAGAACCTCCAGCTTCACCAGCTCCCAGCCACCGGCCTCGCGCGCCAGCCTGAGCGTGCGCACCGCCTCATCCGCCGAGTAGCAACCCGCCGTGTTGGGCAGATAGGTGTAGACCTTGGGGTCAAGATAATCGCTCAGCATGGGCTGGCCGGGTTCGGATATATTCACCCGCCGCACCGCGACGGTCACAATCTCCGCGCCCGAGGCTTCGATCGCCGCTTTTGTTTCGGCGAAATCCTTGTATTTCCCGGTGCCGACGATCAGCCGAGAGGTAAAATGCCGCCCGGCGACGGTAAAGCCCTCATCGCGCGTGTCCTTGTCGGCGGTTCGGGGGGCGTCGCCGCCGCCGATAAAGTGAACAATTTCCAGCGCGTCACCGTCGGCAATGGTGACCTCTGCAAATAACGATCGCGGCACGATTTCCAGGTTGCGCTCCAGCGCCACTTTCATTTTGTCCAGACCGAGTTCCGCCAGCATGGCGTCAACACTAAGCCCGGCGCCTATGGATTTCGCCTCGCCGTTGATGGTGACTTGAATCACTGATCCCTGCTCCCTACGCTGCTCTCTACCCTGCTCCTTGTGGGTAATGCCCAAGGGTAAAGCCAGACCGGCGCCGGAACAACAGCCGATTTCTCAACCCTGCCTCAACCCACGCGCATTTAAACACCTGCTTCCCCTGCCGGAATTTACCCATTATACAGCCATGATACGAAAAGCGCCGCGCGCTGCACGGGGATTCCAGCAGGTATCACAATGACTTCCGCCGCCAAACCTATTTATGTGCTGAACGGGCCGAACCTGAATTTGCTGGGCTCGCGCGAACCCGATATTTATGGTGCGGAGACGCTGGAAGAAATCGAGTCCATGCTCAAGGCCGCCGCCGCCGGGATGGGCATGAGCATCGATTTTCGCCAATCGAATCAGGAAGGCGAGCTGGTCGACTGGATACAGGAGGCCGGCGCCAGAGGCCGGGGGCTGATACTCAACGCCGCCGCCTATACCCACACCTCGGTGGCCATGGGCGACGCCGTGGCGGCAATCGGGGTGCCGGTGATTGAGGTGCATCTCTCCAATATTTTTGCGCGCGAGGAATTTCGCCACCATTCCTATATTTCAGCGGGTGCGAAAGGAGTTATTTGCGGTTTCGGCGCTTTGGGTTACAAGATGGCGCTGAATGCGCTCGACGCCGCAGAAGCGACCGGGCCGGAAAACGGCTAGCAGCACTAGCAGTATTTGAGGGGAGCCATATGGCAACCGCCAAGAAAAAAGCAGGGGCAAAGAGCCCGGAGAGAAGGAGCGCCGACAAACGGGTGCGCGACCTGGCCATGTTGCTGCAGGAAACCGGGCTCAGCGAGATCGAAATCGAAGAAAGAGGTACCCGCATACGGGTTGTCGCGGCTGGTCATGCCGGCGCTCCGGGGGCAGCCACAGGTGCCGCGCCGGTTGCCGTGGCGCCGGTTGCCGCTGCGGCGGAGGGTCAGCCCGCAACCGCAGACGAGGCCACGGGGTCGCATCCCGGCACACTGCTGTCGCCCATGGTGGGCACGGCTTTTGTCGCCACCGAACCCGGCGCGGACCCCTTTGTGCGGGTCGGCGACCAGGTGAACGCGGGCCAGACCGTGCTGATCATCGAAGCCATGAAGGTGATGAACTCCATTCCCGCCCCCAAGGCGGGCAAGGTCATCGAAATCATGATCAGCGACGCGGAACCGGTCGAATTCGGCCAGCCGCTGCTGGTCATCGAATAGAGACAGCCGGACAGTACCCGCCATGTTCGAAAAAATACTAATCGCCAACCGCGGTGAAATCGCGCTCCGCATTCACCGGGCCTGCCGGGAAATGGGCATCGCCACGGTGGCCGTTCATTCGACCGCCGACGAGAACGCCATGCATGTGCGCCTGGCCGACGAAAGCGTGTGCATTGGCCCGCCACCCGCCGCCGACAGTTACCTGAACATCCCGGCGATTATCTCGGCGGCCGAGGTCACCGGCGCCGATGCCATTCATCCCGGCTACGGATTCCTCTCGGAGAACGCCCGCTTCGCCGATATCGTGGCCGAACATTCAATCACCTTCATCGGGCCGACCGCCGAACATATTCGCCTGATGGGCGACAAGATAGCGGCCAAGGAAACCGCCAAGAGGCTGGGCATTCCCGTGGTGCCCGGCTCGGAGGGCTCTATTGACAGCCTGGCCGAGGCCGAAAAAATTGCCGACGCCATTGGCTATCCGGTGATTGTAAAGGCCGCATCGGGGGGCGGCGGACGCGGCATGAAGGTGGTGCGCACGCCTGACGAGCTTGGGCCTGCAATGAGCGCCGCCGGCACCGAGGCCAAGGCGGCATTTGGCGACGATACGCTGTATCTCGAGAAATTCCTCGAGCGTCCGCGCCATATCGAGTTTCAGGTGCTGGGCGATATGCATGGCAATACCGTGCATCTGGGCGAGCGCGATTGCTCGTTGCAGCGCCGCCATCAGAAAATACTCGAGGAGGCGCCCTCCCCCGCCCTGAATGACAAGGAACGGGAAAGAATGGGCGGCATTGTCGCCAAGGCTATATCGAAGCTGGGTTATATCGGCCTCGGCACGGTCGAGTTCCTGTATGAGAACGGCGAGTTTTACTTCATTGAGATGAACACCCGCTTGCAGGTCGAGCATCCGGTCACCGAGATGATCACCGGGCTGGATCTGGTGCGCGAGCAGATTCGCGTTGCCACGGGCGCCAAGCTGCCCTTCCGGCAAAAAGACATCAAATTCCGCGGCCATGCCATCGAATGCCGGATCAATGCCGAAGACCCGCTGACATTCGCGCCCTCGCCCGGCAAAATTGCCGAATATCACCCGCCCGGCGGCCTGGATGTGCGCGTCGATTCGGCGCTCTACGCCGGTTACACCGTGCCGCCCTATTACGACAGTCTTATTTCCAAGCTGATCGTTCGCGGCACCAACCGCAATGAGTGCCTGCTGCGGCTAAGGCGCTCGCTGGAGGAATATGTGATCGGCGGCATCAAGACCACGATTCCGCTGCACCAGCTCTTGATTGGCAACGACGACTTCGTCAACGGCGCCTATAATATTAACTGGCTGGAAGCTTTTCTTCGCGACCATGAGGGTTGACTGGGAGCAACAGGAAGAGCCCGCCCGCGCCGCCTGATATGAGCGAAATTACGCCAGATTTACTGTTACGCGCTTATGCAAGCGGCGTTTTCCCCATGGCCGAAGACCGGGAAAGCAGAGATCTGTACTGGGTTGACCCCAAGGAACGCGGCGTCATTCCGCTGGACGGGTTTCACCTGCCCAAGCGCCTGGAAAAGTCGATCCGTCAGGGCGTCTTTCGCATTACCCGCGACCAGGCGTTTTCCGATGTCATGCGGGCCTGTGCGGCGCCAGGAACCGACCGGGGCCGCACCTGGATCAACGCCGAGATCATCGCCTCCTACACCGAACTGCATGAGATGGGCCACGCCCATTCCATTGAATGCTGGGCCGACGAGAAACTTGTTGGCGGGCTGTACGGCGTTGCCATCGGCGCCGCCTTCTTTGGCGAGAGCATGTTTCACCGCCAACGTGACGCCAGCAAGGTGGCGCTGGCCGGCCTGGTGGCGCGGCTTCGAGCCGGTGGCTACAAGCTGCTGGATATCCAGTTTATTACCGATCATCTGCGCCAGTTCGGGGCCGTCGAAATTTCCCGCGCCGATTACCTGACGCGGCTGGCGCACGCCATCGACGACCAGGCGGATTTCTATTCGCTGGCCGAAGACGCTCCGGCTGAAGACCTTTTGCAGGCAATTACCCAGACGTCATAGACCGGATGCTCCAGCGCGTTGAGCGCCGGCGATGAGGCCATCATCCAGCCGGAAAAGATGCGCTCGCGTTCCTCGTTCATCTTGACGTCGTCGATTTCGAGGAAGGCGAATGTCTCGGGCGGCTCTTCAGGCGGCCTTGAGCGGCAGGTTCGGGCGCGAATGGCCAGGGTGCCGAACCGCACCTCAATATTCTCGGGCAGATCCAGATCAATGACCCTTGCGGTGATCTTGTCCAGCGCCCGCACCCTGGTGGTGGTGGCAGCGGCGGGGGGCGCCTCCGGCACCTCCGGCGGCTCTGGTGCGGCAAGCGGCACTACTCCGGTGCCCGGGTCCGAAGTCAATGGCATAACGACCTCAGGCAGCACGACCTCCCGGGAATCGAGATCGAACAGCGGCAGATCGGCCAGCGATTCGTCTTGCGATTCGCCGGGGCCGACTTCCCCTAACTCTTCGGAGGGCTGGCCGGGTGCCTCTTCCTCCTGGTCCGCCTCACCGCAGGCAGCAAGCGCGAGGGGCAACAGCAGCGCCAGGAAAAGCGCCGATGCCCTTCCGCCCCGGGGAGCAGAGGGTTCAACCACATCCATATCAGGGATTGCCGGCCTCACTGCCGTCACTGCCGTCATCTTCACCCCCACCGGCGTTGAAAATGGCCTGGCCGATCATGTTTTGCAGGTCCATGGCCGATTCGGTGAACTCGAATTCATCACCGTCCTTCAGATATTCGTCCATCCCGCCGGCGTCGAGCAACAGGTAGCTGCCGCCCAACAGCCCCTCCGACGCGACCCGCACAAACGTATCCGTGGGCAATTGCAAGTCACGCCTCACGCTGATTCGCACGATCGCCTGGTAATTCACGGTGTCGATTTCCTGGCCCAGCACCGAGCCCACCTTGATGCCCGCCAGGCGGACATCAGATCCGATGCCGATTCCGTCGATGCGGTCGAACCTGGCGGTCAGTTCGTAGCCCGAGACGGTGCCGAAATCAGTGCGCTCATAGGTGAAATAGAAGAAGCCCCCGGCCAGCGCCAATACCATTGCACCGATCAATGCTTCAACCATATTGCTCTTCATCACTGTTCTCCGAGTATTCGCTTACAGGGCGCCCCTCAAGGGGTCCAGGGTTCGTAATCGCCAGTGGCCTTGGCCCGCTTGCCGCCCCGGTTCAGGCTGCCGGGCGGGAAATAGGCTTCCTCGCTGCCGGTCAGGTTGGGTCGATGCTCTTTTTCCCAATCCTTGACCTTCGGCGGGCTTTCAAGGGGCGTCACATCGACCGTCTTGTGCAGCCAGGCATGCCATTCCGGCGGCACGCGCGAGGCTTCAACCTCGCCGTTGTAGATAACCCAGCGCCGATCCTCTTTTTTGGCCCGGTAATACCGGTTGCCCTGGCTGTCGGCGCCCACCAAGACGCCGGCACGAAAAGTGTACCACTGAGTGCCGATTGTGCAGTCGTGCCACCAGGTGAAAAGTCGCTTTATAAATCTCAGCATAAGAACCTGATCCGGGTTGGGGCCACTGCTGTCGGCCCGGCCTTTAACTGTTGCGGCGGATTTGGGCTGGAATATGGCACCTGTTCGCGCAATCGTCCAGTGGTTCGATGTTCCGCTTCCGGCACGGTCCGGCCCTGCCCCTGATACCGGGGTCGCCCGACTCGCCATTAAATGCCGGGCGGGAAAGTCAACTGCAATATCCCGCCCGAAAATAAATTGTCTGCTTGTCATCTGGTACCCGCCCTGTCTAAACTTAGTAGATAGAGGGGTGCCGACCACTAAATATAGCACTTTTTCCGGAGATCAAGAGGTCCGAATCCAGCCAGTTTCAGGTGGCGGAAGGGGGGTAAAATCCCCATATAAGAAGAGCCGGAATCCAGCGGAAAATGTGGTTTTTACACGGCTTCGGCGATGCCGGAACCGCTTGGAATTAACGTCGCTCCACGAAGGATTTTCAGGGAAGATAAAATGCGCATCGATCGTCAATTTACCCGGTCAGGTGAGTCGCCCTACGAGACAATCGAGTTCCGTACCGCGATAAGCGAAATTCGCAACCCCGACGGCACGCAGGTATTTCACATGCCCGCGGTTGAGGTTCCTGCCCAGTGGTCGCAGGTAGCGACGGATATTATTGCGCAGAAGTATTTTCGCAAGGCCAGCGTGGCGACGGCACTGAAAAGGGTTGAGGAGAACACCGTCCCGGCATGGCTGTGGCGCTCGGTGCCCGACACGGAGGCCATGGAAGGCCTGTCCGACGACGAAAAATTTGGCCCCGAGACCAGCGCCAGACAATTGTTCGACCGGATGGCCGGCACCTGGGCCTACTGGGGCTGGAAGGGCGGATATTTTGACAGCGAAGACGATGCCCGCGCCTATTACGACGAAATGCGCTACATGCTGGCCACCCAGATGGCGGCGCCCAACAGCCCGCAATGGTTCAACACCGGCCTGCATTGGGCCTATGGCATTGATGGCCCGGCCCAGGGCCACCATTATGTGGATTTTAAAACCGGCGACCTGATGGCCTCCGAAAGCGCCTACGAGCATCCGCAGCCGCACGCCTGTTTCATCCAGTCGGTTTCCGACGACCTGGTCAATGATGGCGGCATCATGGATTTATGGGTGCGCGAGGCACGATTGTTCAAATACGGCTCGGGCACCGGCAGCAATTTCTCAAGCCTGCGCGGCGGCGATGAGCCGCTGAGCGGCGGTGGCAAATCATCGGGCCTCATGAGTTTCCTGCGCATTGGCGACCGGGCTGCCGGCGCCATCAAATCGGGCGGCACCACGCGCCGCGCCGCCAAGATGGTGATTGTTGATGTGGATCACCCCGACATCGAAGCCTTTATCGACTGGAAAATGGTCGAGGAGCAAAAGGTGGCGGCGCTGGTGACCGGCTCGAGAATCATGGAAAGGCGCCTGAACGCCGTTATCAACGCCTGCCATGAGGGCGGCGTGTCGGGTGATGACGCTTTCGTGGCGAAAACGAATCCCGCGCTTCGCGACGAAGTTATGGCGGCGCGCAAGGAAATGATCCCCGAGAATTATATTCAGCGGGTCATTCACTTTGCCCAGCAGGGCGCCCGCGAGATTGAATTCCAGACCTATGACACCGATTGGGACTCGGACGCCTATTTGACCGTTTCGGGGCAGAATTCCAATAATTCGGTGCGTGTAACCGACGATTTCATGGCCGCCGCGGCCAAGGGCGCGGACTGGAACCTGACCTGCCGCACCGACGGCAGCGTTGCCAAAACCGTCAACGCCGCCGAGCTGTGGGACAAGATTGCCTATTCGGCATGGTCCTGCGCCGATCCGGGTCTGCAATTCCACACCACCATCAACGACTGGCACACCTGCCCGGCGTCGGGGCCGATCCGCGCCTCGAACCCCTGCTCGGAATATATGTTCCTCGACGACACCGCCTGCAATCTGGCGTCGCTGAACCTTATGGCCTTCCGCCAGCCGGATGGCAAATTCGACATTCCGGTCTTCGAACAGGCGGTCAGGCTGTGGACCCTGACGCTGGAAATTGCCGTGCTGATGGCCCAGTTTCCCTCCGCCGAGATTGCCCAGCGGTCTTATGAATACCGCACCCTTGGCCTGGGTTACGCCAATATCGGCGGCTTCCTGATGGCCAACGGCATTCCCTATGACAGCCCCGAAGGCCGGGCGACGGCGGGCGCCATCACCGCGCTGATGACCGGCATCGCCTATACCGCCTCGGCCGAAATGGCCGGCGAGATGGGCCCCTTCCCGCATTACAAGGATAACGCAAAGCATATGCTTCGGGTCATCCGCAATCATCGCCGCGCCGCCCATGGCAAGACCAAGGGCTATGAGGACCTGCACACCATGCCGGTGGCGCTGGATATCAAGAACTGCCCGGACGCGGCGCTGGCCGAGGCCGCGGGCGTTGCCTGGGATGCGGCGCTGACGCTGGGCCAGGAAAACGGTTTCCGTAATGCGCAAGCCACGGTAATCGCGCCCACCGGCACCATCGGGTTGGTGATGGATTGCGATACCACGGGAATCGAGCCGGATTTCGCTCTGGTCAAGTTCAAGAAACTGGCCGGCGGCGGTTATTTCAAGATCATCAACCGCATCGTGCCCCAGGCGCTGGAAACACTGGGCTACGCGGCGGACGAGGTTGACGAGATTGTCGATTATGCGGTCGGGCGCGGCACCCTGGCCGGCGCCGAAGGCGTGAGCCACGAGGCGTTGAAGAAAAAGGGTTTTGGCGCCACCGAAATCGAGGTCATCGAAAAGGGCCTGGAGAGCGCATTCGATATCCGTTTCGTGTTCAACCGCTGGACCCTGGGCGAAAAATTCTGCGCCGATGTGCTGGAACTTTCGCAGGCCCAGCTTGCCGACCCCGCGTTCGACCTGCTGTCGGCCCTGGGCTTCTCGAAAAAGGATGTGGATGCGGCGAATATATACTGCTGTGGCGCCATGACGCTGGAAGGTGCGCCGCACCTGAAGGAAGAGGACTACGCCGTTTTCGATTGTGCCAGCGCCTGTGGGCGCATCGGCAAACGCTCGCTGTCGGCGGAAAGCCACATCACCATGATGGCCGCCGCGCAGCCCTTCATATCGGGCGCCATTTCCAAGACCATTAACATGCCGAACAGCGCCACCATCGCCGATTGCAAGGCGGCCTATGAAATGTCCTGGAAACTGGGCACCAAGGCCAACGCGCTGTACCGCGACGGCTCGAAGCTGAGCCAGCCGCTGAGTGCGGCGCTGCTGGATGCTGACGATCTGGCGGAAATGGATGATCTGGGCGTGGTTGAAAAAACCGCCGTGGTGGCCGAGCGTATTGTTGAACGGATTATCGAGAAGCACGCGCCGGCCAAGCGAGACCGCCTGCCCCAGCGGCGCAAGGGTTATACCCAGAAGGCCGCGGTCGGCGGGCACAAGGTTTACCTGCGCACCGGCGAGTATGACGACGGAACCATCGGCGAGATTTTCATCGATATGCACAAGGAGGGCGCGGCCTTCCGTTCGCTGATGAATAATTTTGCCATCGCCATTTCCATCGGCCTGCAATACGGCGTGCCGCTGGACGAATTTGTCGATGCCTATACCTTCACCCGCTTCGAGCCCTCGGGCCGGGTGCAGGGCAACGAGGCGATCAAGATGGCGACCAGCGTGCTGGATTACATTTTCCGCGAACTGGCGATCTCCTATCTGGGGCGCAATGATCTTGTGCATGTTGAGCCCAGCGACCTGCGCCATGACGCGCTGGGCGCGGGCGACGGCAAAAACGGCATGGACCAGGCGACCAGTGCCGGAGACGCCTTCGACCGGGCCATCGGCTTGGCCAGCACCGGATATATGCGCAACAATCTGTATGTGGTGGGCACCGAAAGCGCGGAAACTGAGCGGTCTGGAGAGGCGGCTGAAGAAACAAAAATGGCGGCTGGCGGCGGGGCCCGCGGCGGCCTGAATATCGGCAGCGCTGCAACCGCTGGAAGCGGCGATATCGCTTCGCACCGCCGCTTGCATGCCCGCGTCCGGGGTTACGAGGGCGACGCCTGCCCGGAATGCGGCAATTTCACCCTGGTGCGCAACGGCACCTGCATGAAATGTGACACCTGCGGCAGCACCACCGGCTGCTCATAGGGACCGGCCCAGGAAACCTGCCAGAACCGCTCAAATCCCTTTCGTTTTGCACCATGCTTTACGAAATATTTACGACGTGATTTGCATACTGCACCGGTAGGGTGATGCGCCCGCCGGAAGTAGCGAAACAGCTCTCAGGCGACCGCACAAATATAATACAGCTTGCCGGCTGAATTCGTCGCCATTCCGCGTTTCCGACGCATGACTGGCCCGGTCAAGCCGACAGCAACGGGTAGGTCAGACCGTGGATCCAAAGAAGGCACTGTTACGCGCCGCCGACGAGACTCTGGCAGGCCGAATCGATTCTGGCTGGGTGCTCGAAAATCTGCCGATCGGCCTGTTCTTGCTTGAGGTTCGGGAAGAAGGCCACCGCATTCTTCTCACCAATCCCTCCTTCCGCACTATATTCGGACTCGAGGAAGAAGCCGCCGACGGCATCACCATTACCCGAGAAGACAAATATTCCGCATTCGAGAGCATTATCGATCATTGCCTTGCCGTGCGCCGCACCTGCAAACCCGCCTATTTCGAATGGCACACGCGCAGCGAACCCTCCGACCAGTTTTTTGCCTGCCACCTGATGCCGCGCCTTGGCGGAAATGGAGAGGTCTATCAGATTCTCGGTTCGATCATCGACCGGTCTGCGGAAAAGCGCGCCGAGCGCATTTTACTGCATAACGCCTTGCATGACGCCCTCACCAATCTGCCCAATCGGGTGTTGTTCATGGAGAAAATAGAAGAGGCGCTGGAGCGACAGCGCGATGGCGAGGCCCAGCATTGTGCGGTTCTGGTGATTAACCTGGATCGCTTCCAGCTGATAAACGAGACCCTGGGCCATTTGGGCGGCGACGAATTTTTGGTCACCATGGCGACAAATCTCCTGAAGATCCTGAGGCCGGAGGACACCATGGCGCGCCTCAGCGGCGACGAATTTGCCATCCTTGTGAGCGAGATCTCGCGCATCGAAGACGCCAACGCGGTGGCCGACCGGGTGCATCGCACCATGCGGGCGCCCTTTCCCATGGGTGATTCGGAATTCTACGCCTCGGTCTGCATCGGTATTTCCAGCACCATATCCAGCGCCCCCTACGCTGACGACCTGGTCCGGGATGCGGACCTGGCGCTGCATCGGGCCAAAGCTGCCGGGCGCGGTGAAACCGAAGTCTTCCATCGCGACAAACATCGCCATGTGCGCTCGCAGCTACAAATGGAAGTCGCGCTCCGGAAGGCCGTGCAAAACCAGGAAATGGAGCTGCATTACCAGGCGATTGTCGATCTGTTTACCGGCCGGCTGGTGGGTTTCGAGGCCCTCGCCCGCTGGAATCATCCCACTCTGGGGGTGGTCTCGCCGGTCGATTTCATCCCCATCGCCGAGGAAACCGGGGTCATCGTCGAACTCGGCCGCTGGGCGCTGCATACCGCCTGCGAGCAGCTGGTGAAATGGCGCCAGGAGGAACCCGCAGCCAAGAGCTTGACGGTGGCGGTCAATGTTTCCGGCGTTCAGTTCTCGCGATCAGATGTGGCCGCCGAAGCCGAAATGATTCTGTCGCTGACCGGTTTGTCCGGCGATTCGCTGCGCCTGGAAATTACCGAGACCACGATCATGAAAAACCCCGAGCACGCGGCCGAGGTGCTGCATCAGCTGAGGGACCAGAAAATCCGCCTGGCGCTGGATGATTTCGGAACCGGGTATTCCTCGCTAAGCTACCTGCAGCGTTTCCCCATCGATATCGTTAAAATCGACCGTTCCTTTATCACCGATATCGAATCGAACACCGGCAACCACAGGATCGTGGAAATTATTACCATGCTGGGCAAGACTTTGGGCCTGACCGTGGTTGCCGAGGGTATTGAGCATCAGATACAGACCGAGATATTGCGCGATCTCGGCTGCCAGATGGGCCAGGGTTATCTTTTCTCGAGGCCGGTGCCAGCGAAAGAGGCGCGCCGCCTGATTGCATTGGGCGACAATTGGCTGACCTGACAGGAAAAGCCGGAGAAGGCGCGGCAAGGCAGGCCTTGATCTACAGGTTAAAACACCCCAAATAAGACCGAGCAGAAATGAGCGGGACGGAACATAGGATTTATCACCATGGCAAACGCGAAAAAATCATCCGCTGGCAAGGCCGGCCCCGCCAGGAAAACCGGCAAGGGCAAAAAGTCGGCTGCGACCAGGAAGCCGACTGCGCGCAAAGCCGCGCCAAAGAAGCCGACTGCACGCAAAGCCGCGCCCAGGAAGCCAGCCGCGCGTAAAACCCCACCCCGGAAGCCGGCCGCGCGCAAAACCCCGCCCAAGAAGCCCAGAGCGGCATCAAGCGGCGCTTCGGCGCCTCGCGACCAGGCAGGCGCGAGCGCCAATGTGGGCCAGAACGCGGACAAGGGTGATCGCAAGAGCTTCAAGCCACAGATCGCGGCGGCGGCGGAAGCCATCGAATCGAAGATCTCGGATTTCATTGAGACCGCGGATGTGCGGAATTTCCCCGACAAGCTGTGGCGCCTGCTGGCGATGATCGCCTTCGCATTCGTCGGCTATTGGGTGTTTGTGGCCACGGTCGTATTGGCTGCCATGCAATGGGTTGTCGTGCTGCTGGGCGACAAGCCAAGCCCGGAAATTGCCCATTACATGGGACGCTGCTCGGATTATGTGCGGCAGGTGCTGGACCTGTTGTCATACCGCAGCGAGACCCTGCCCTGGCCGTTGGGCCCGTTGCCCGGCAAAGACGCCGGCGACTGATCCCCAGGGTGCCCCGACCATAGGCATCAGCACGGGCAGGCCCCGGCACGGGGAGGCGCCGGCCGGGCTCAATCGCTGACCGTCAGGCCCTTGAAGGTCAGCAGACAGTGACAGGCGCCCTGATCCGCCGCCGCGCCATTGCCTTTTTCGCCATCCATCGCCGCGCCATCGCCCTGCCCGTTCCCCCGGCTTGTACCGGCCAGATAGCGGGTCTCCGATGATTCGAACTGCATGTCGACCAGCGCATGGCCGGGCACCGGCAAATCGGCGTCGTGCAACAGGTTGATAATCACGCCGGCAATCTGGCGCGACCGGTCGGCGTCACCCGGCGGCGACCATAAATGCAGGGTTATCTCATGCTCCTGACCGTCGAAAGTTGCGCTCTGCCAGGCGCGTGACCGGCTGTCGCCGAAAGCCAGGCGGGGCATCGGCGCCTCCGGCGTATAGCCATCCGATGAGCCGCCGTCCGATAGCCGGATCGGATTGCCTAGAAACCCGCGCAATTCAGTGCTCTCCTCCAGAACAGTGGAAATAGCCTTGTGCAAGGGCCAAGCGGCATCTGTTCCCATGGTGACGTCCTTTCTTTCTTTGTTTTGTGGCCCCGGCTGCGGGCGCGAACGGTCTCACGCCGGGGCAATTCCGTGCCCGGTAATAAGAACCCCGACCCTTGCAATGTCGGCGCGGAGTCGGGGTGATGTGATGAACATATTAACCTATTTGGTACTCTATTTGTCCTATCCTGTCAAGATTGGTTCTAGCGAGCCAGCCCGGAATCCGCTCCCGAATATCTTCGATGCCCTTCCTCACCGCGCTGCGTGCCGTCGTTCCCCCGCTTTTCCCTTCTTCACATTCGCCCAGGATTGATTCTACTTTCGTTCGCTCGCGATTTGCCGGTGAGCTTTGACACACAACTGTTAGCTGTTTTTCCTATAATAGGAATATTCCTATTGTCAAACCTTTTTCCTATTGCTAGATTGTATTGCCCTGCCCACTGGCGGAAAAAACCGCGCAATGGGGTCGCGCACGGAGAGGATGAATGATCTCGGAAAAAGCAGCCAGGCGGCGCCTTGACGAACTGATCAAGGAAAGCCCGGATGACGACTATACCTCGGTCTCTGCCCTGATAGGAAAGAACCACGCCTATATGCAGCAATATGTGGGGCGCGGAAACCCGCGGCGCCTGAAGGAGCAGGACCGGCGCAAGCTGGCCTGGCATTTTGGCGTGCCCGATTGGGAACTGGGTGGCCCCGAGGCCGATTTTGAAACAGCGCCGGCCGGGCATTTTTCAGAGTCGCGCAGCAGCGGCGTGGTGTTGATACCCTCATATGATGTAAAAGCCAGTGCCGGGGCGGGAACCAACGTGGAGTATGATTCGGTGGACCAGTTCCTGCCCTTCCGCGCCAGCTGGCTGCGCGAGGTCTCTTCCTGCAGCCCTTCCGACCTGACGGTGATTTGCGTGCGCGGCGATTCCATGTATCCGACGCTGTCCGATGGCGACAATATCCTGGTTGACCTGACTGCCACCGAAGCCCGCCGCGATGGAGTTTATGTGCTGCGTAACGGTGGCGACCTCCACGTAAAACGCGTCTCGCTGACCCCCGTCGAGGGACGCATCACGGTCAAGAGCGATAATCCCATGTACGAGAGCTGGGAGGATTGCGACCCCACGGATATTGATATCGTCGGGCGGGTGGTCTGGGTGGGACGCAAGCTGTGAGACGCAGGGTGTTAGCGCGCAGGAGCTAGCCGACATACTTCTCCATCAGGAGCATAACGTCGTTCGTGATAGATGCTGGAAGAATCCGAATGACCGCCGGCAGGGAGCCCTCGCCGGATTCAAAGCGCAGGAGTTTTATCTCGCCGATGTAATCGTCAAGGCTTTCCGCACCGCCCGTTTCGGCCGAAATCAACTCATCCAGCGCGAACCAGAATGTGGCGCCCTGGGTGTAAACAAGAAAGCTGTTTGAACGGTCACCGGACGCCATCTGCCGCTCGATATCCCTGAAGGTGTGAACGACCGGGCGATCAATATCGATGAATTCCGCCCAGATTTCGTCAAGGAGTGCGGTTTCGCCTGCCTGGCGCCGCAGGGCTTTAAGGGCGTAGTAGCTGGATACGCTCTCGCCATACCAGGATTCTCCCCCGCCCCCGCCCGGGTCGATCTGATGAAATTGCTCGTGCAGCAGCACAAAAAGAGCGCGCATTCGGTCTCTGGCCGTCAGATGATCGCCGTTTCTGGTGTAATTAACCAGCAAGACCCGCTCACCCGCCGCGCCGTTGATGTTATTCTCCTCATCCCTGCGACCCACCCAGACCACATGCAGAGACTGGTCTCCAGGCGCCAATTGCAGCAGCCCGGCAAAATATTTCAGCCCTGACAGATGCTCCGGCCATGGATCGGCACCACCGAGAAACGCTGGATCGTCCACATGGTAAACAATTTTGAACGCCTGCAACTCGGCATGGCCGGTCGCCCAATCGCCAAACGGCAGGAAGAACGGCGGCCGGGATGTGGGTGGAAGCACGCCCTTGTAAAGAACCGCGCCGTCACCGCTGGTCATTTTCAAGCGCGGAGACTGGCTGACGGGCGCGAACCGCAACAAAGACGCCGGCCCTGAAAGAAGCCCCCACTCTCCTCCGGCGCTTTGAAAACTCTGCTGCTCGACCAGAATACCGTCTTCGCCGACCACTTCCATTCGGCTCTTCCAGCTCAGGACCGAACAATTTTCGGGAACGGCCACAGCTCTTTTCCGTTCCATTCGCAAAGGCACTTCATCGCAGAAAACATCGTAAATCTGGTCCTGGATATGAAGATCGGCGGCGCGCGAAAAGACATGCAGAGACGATCTCTGCGCGATTCTCCGGAGCTTGACCCGAACGCTGATTTCGCGGCTTGCCTCACCGACCAGCGACACTTCATACAAGACCGGCGACGCACCCCTGGACATCACCGTGAGAATTCCCAGCGCAACAAGCGCGGCGCTGGCAGGCAAAAGATAAGCAGGGGAAAATCTCATCGGGCATCTCCACAAGCAACGCTAAACCGTTGGCAATTGGCCGTCCAGAGCCGATCCCCTGTTGCAGACGACCGGCGCGGCACAGCGCCCTGGGCTGGCGGATTTTCGCGCCGGACCATAACCTGTTATGAATGATTACCTGCGATAATCCGCGCCCGCAGCAAGGAAGGAAAGTTGTCCGTGCAGGAATTTGACCCCCTCGTTCTTCTGCTCTCCGTCTTGTCGGTCTTCGCGGTCTTTCTGATTAACCGCTGGCTGGGGGGATTCACGCCCGCCCATCTGAACAGCAAGGCCGACGCATTGGCCCGCCTGAAGCTGGATTACCCGGCCTTCGAGGAACAGGAGACTGTTGTCGGCGGTGACGGAAAATCAGCGATTCTGGCGGGCGCCGGCGGCGGCATCGCCCTGGTTCAAGCCATCGGCGACAGGTTCCTGACCCGCCTGCTGGGGCCCGGCGACGTCAAGGCGCTTTCCCTGGAGCCATCCGGCAACGCGGGCATGCAGCACCTGCGGCTGCGCCTCGACGACTTCACCAACGCCGCGTTCGAGCTGCTGCTGAGCCCCGAGACAAACGGCGCGGCCTGGCACAAACGGCTGGCGGCCTTTCTTGATGCGCCGGGCCAGAGTGTTCAGGAGGCCGGCCCCCATGGATAATTTCTTCCGCGATCCGGTGCAGCTTGCCACGCCCTTTTTCTTTCTGCTGATCCTGCTGGAAATGGCATGGATCAGGCGTGGCGGTCGCGGCGAGTATGAGCCGGGCGATACCGCCACCAGCATGATGATGGGGCTGGGCAACCTGGTGACCACAATCGCCGGCGCTTTTGTCGCCGTTGCCGCTTATTTGTGGGTCTGGCAATTCCGCCCCTTCGACATCGGCTTCGCCTGGTGGGCCTGGGTCTTGTGCTTCGTCGCCGAGGATTTTTTCTATTACGTCTTCCACCGCGCCGCCCACAGGGTGCGCTGGTTCTGGGCCAGCCACGTGGTTCATCACTCCTCGCAGCATTACAATCTGTCAACGGCGCTGCGCCAGACCTGGACCAACACCCTGTCGCTGCATTTCATCTTCCGCATGCCGCTGTTCCTGGTCGGCTTCGAGCCGGCGATGATTATTTTCTGCGCCGGGGCCAACCTGGTTTACCAGTTCTGGATACACACGGAATCGGTGGGCAAGATGGGCAATCTGTTTGAAGGGGTTATGAACACCCCCAGCCACCACCGGGTGCACCACGCCACCAACCCGCGCTACCTGGACGCCAACTACGCCGGCGTGTTCATCGTCTGGGACCGCATGTTCGCCAGCTTTGTCGAGGAGACCGCCGAAGACCCGCCGCGCTACGGCATTATCCACAACCTGGGCACATTCAATCCGCTGCGGGTGGCCTTCCATGAATGGATAGCAATGGCCGGGGATATCCGGCGGGCGCGGGGCCTGCGCCATAAATTATTGTTTTTCCTCGCCCCGCCCGGCTGGACGCCGCCAGATTGGACATATGGCAGCCGCCAGACCACCGATATGATCAAGGCGGAGTGGCGCGCGCAGACCAGCAAAGCGCGTCAAAGGGCGCTGGCCGGCGAACCCGTGAAATAGCCGTTATTCTTTGTCAGTCTGTGTTGCCTGTGCCGTTCGTGCCACTGCCCTTGCGCCAGTCGCGGTAATCGAGAACGCCACCTGAAATAATGCCCAGCAGGCCGCCAGCCAGTGCCCCCGGGCCCGCCGAACTGGCAAGCCAATGGCCGGCCAAAGCACCAATTACAACGCCCGCAAAAATGAAGAATCCGATCCTGGTGGTCATTTTAACGCACTCCCGGCAACCGGCCTGGCTGAGCGGGATTTTTCCCGCCTCTGTATTCCCGACGCCATTATAGCGCGCTATATAGGCCCGGTCTTGATTTCGGTCAAATGGCATGACCACATGGTATGTCCCGGGTGCAATGCTGCTGCGGCATTTTTTCCCTTGCCATTTGCCGCCGGGTCGCCAATTTTGAGGCCCCTGACAGGCCCCGGGCGCAGGCGCTGCGCACAGCCGCTGGGCCAAAGTACAAGGATTTCGGATCATGGCCATAGACCCCGCCAGAGACCCCGCCAAAGACCCCATCGTCATTGTCGGCATGGCGCGCACCCCCATGGGCGGATTTCAGGGCGACCTGGCGGGCGCGAAAGCCCCGCAACTGGGCGCCGCGGCCATAGAGGCGGCGCTGGCTGATGCCGGCATTGCCGGCGAAGACGTCAGCGAAGTGCTGATGGGCTGCGTGTTGCCCGCCGGATTGGGCCAGGCCCCGGCACGCCAGGCGGCGTTGGGCGCCGGCCTGCCTGAATCAGTACCCTGTACCACGGTGAATAAGATGTGCGGCTCGGGCATGAAAAGCATGATGATGGCCCATGATGCGCTGGCCGCGGGCAGTGCCGCCATTGCGGTTGCCGGCGGTATGGAATCCATGACCAACGCGCCATACCTGCTGCCCAAGGCGCGCGGCGGGCAACGGTTGGGCCACGGCGAGATCAAGGATCATATGTTCCTCGACGGGCTGGAAGACGCCTATGAACCGGGCCGGTTGATGGGCGCCTTTGCCGAGGAAACCGCCCGCCATTACCAGTTTACCCGCGAGGACCAGGACGCTTATGCCATCGAGAGCCTGCGCCGCGCCAAGACCGCCATCGAGGACGGCAGTTTCGATGGCGAGGTGACCCCGGTCACGGTCAGCAACCGCAAGGGCGAGGTGGAGGTGACAAGGGACGAGCAGCCGCTGAAAGCCGACCCGGAAAAAATCCCCACGCTGCGCCCGGCCTTTGCCAAGGACGGCACGGTGACCGCGGCCAATTCGTCGTCCATATCCGATGGCGCGGCGGCTTTGGTGATGATGCGGGCATCAGAGGCCGAAAAGCGCGGCCTCGCGCCCATCGCCATTATTCACGGCCATACCTCGCACGCCCAGGCCCCGGCATGGTTCACCACCGCGCCCATCGGGGCCATAAACAGCCTCATGGAACAGGTCGGCTGGTCGCTGGGCGATGTGGACCTGTTCGAGATCAACGAGGCCTTTGCGGTGGTCACCATGGCGGCGATGCGCGACCTGGAACTGCCCCATGACAAGGTCAATGTCCACGGCGGCGCCTGCGCGCTGGGCCATCCAATCGGCGCTTCGGGTGCGCGTATATCGGTCACCCTGCTGGCGGCGCTGAAGAAATACGGCGTCAGGAAGGGCGTGGCCAGCCTGTGCATCGGCGGCGGCGAGGCCACCGCGATGGCCTTCGAGCTGTTAAATTAGCCGATGATCCTTTCCGAAGAACAATGCATGACGCGCGATATGGCGCGCGCTTTTGCCCGCGACAAACTGGCGCCCGCCGCGGCCGCATGGGAGAAAGCCGGCGGCTACCCGCAAGAAATCCTCGCGGAAATGGGTGCTCTCGGCCTGATGGGCATGTGCGTGCCCGAAGAATGGGGCGGCGCCGGGGCCGGGTATGTGTCCTACGCTCTGGCAATCATGGAAATCGCCGGCGGCGACGGCGGGCTGTCAACGGTGATGAGCGTCAATAATTCGCCGGTCTGCGCGGTGCTGCAAAACAGCGGCAGCGATGCCCAGAAAGAGCAATACCTGCGCCCGCTGGCCAGGGGCGAGATGATCGGCGCCTTTTGCCTGACCGAACCGGCGGCCGGCTCGGACGCCGGGGCCCTGACCACCCGCGCCAGGAAAAGCGGCAACGGCTACGTCATTTCGGGAACGAAACAGTTTATCACCTCGGGCAAAATTGCCGGAACGGCAATTGTTTTCGCGGTCACCGACCCCGAGGCGGGCAAACGCGGCATATCCGCTTTCGTTATGCCCACCGACACCAAGGGATACGTGGTTGCGCGCACAGAAGAGAAGCTGGGACAAAAAGCCTCGGACACCTGTCAGATCGTCTTTGAGGATATGGAAGTGCCGGGCGACGCCCTGCTGGGCAACGAGGGCGAGGGGTACCGCATTGCCCTGCAGAACCTTGAGACCGGGCGCATCGGCATTGCCGCGCAATCGGTGGGCATGGCCGCGGCGGCGCTTGAATACGCGATTGATTACGCCGGGGAGCGCGAGACCTTCGGCAAACCGATTATCGATCATCAGGCGGTGGGTTTTCGCCTGGCCGACATGGCCACCCGGCTGGAAGCAGCGCGGCAACTGGTGTTGCATGCCGCCGCCATGAAGGACGCCGCCCTGCCCTGCACCCGCGAGGCCGCCATGGCCAAGCTGTTTGCCTCGGAAATGGCCGAGGAAGTATGCTCGGCCGCTATCCAGACGCTGGGCGGTTACGGGTATCTGACCGATTATCCGGTTGAGCGCATTTACCGCGATGTGCGGGTCTGCCAAATCTATGAAGGCACTTCGGATATACAGAAATTGCTCATCACCCGGGCGCTGAAGAACGCATAAAGGCGCCAAACCAACCGAGGAAGATAAAAGATGTTCAGGATGAATTTTGTGAAATCCGCAATTGCGGGTGTGGTGCTGTTGGCCCTGCCGGGGTGCGGCGCCGAAGACAGCAACAACGCCAACGACGTCCCGGACTCCAGGGAGGCGATGGATGCCAGCGCCAGCGCCATTGCCGCCGCCGAGGAGGTCACGCGATCGCTGTTTCGCCTGAGCCCGCAATCCGCCACATCCTACGGCTTCAGCGAAGAGTATATGGGCGGCGCATTTGCCAGCAAACTGGACGACCACAGCCCGGCCGCCGCTGCGCTGGCCCGCCAGACCGCCCAGGACGGGCTCGCCCGGCTGCAGGCCATTTCCCGCGATGGGCTGAACGAACAGGCCACCCTGACCCTGTCGGTTTCCATGGCGCGGCTTGATAACGCGCTGTCCATAACCGTCGTCGATTATGGCAACGTCAACCCGTCGGGCACCTATTCACCCTACGTCATGACGCAGCTTTCCGGACCACATATCAATATTCCCAACTTCCTCGACAGCCGCCATGTCATCAACAACGACGCCGATGCGAGCAGCTATATCGGGCGGCTCGGCGCCATCGAGGAAACGCTGGCCGGTCTGGAAGCGAGCGTCCGCCGCGATGCCGGCAAGGGCTTTATCCTGCCCCGCTTCGCCATCGTCAGAATTGTCACCATGCTGGATGACTTCACCGCCGGCCCGGCCACCGGGCATCCCCTGTATATGGGGCTGAAGACCAAACTGGCGGCGCTCTCCGAATACGACGGTCTGCCAGGCGAAACCGTGCTTTCCATGGCGGAAGCGACCATCGCCGATTCCGTCTATCCCGCCTACCGCAGCCTCTCTCGCCTGATGACATCACTGCTGCCCCGGGCACAGACCCACGCTGGAGTATGGGCCCAGCCGGACGGCGAAAAGCTCTATGCGGCGCTGGTGAAAGCCATGGGCGATACCGACATGACGCCGGACGAAATTCATGACCTGGGCCTCAGTGAGGTTGCCCGGCTGCAGGGGGAAATGGACGTCATCCTGGATGCCCAGGGCATCACCGGGGGCACCGTTGGCGAACGCATGGCGGCGCTGGGCGAGGACCCGCGCTACACCTTCGCCAACACCAAGGAGGGCCGCGCCGAACTGATGGCCTATCTGAATGGCGAATTGAGCAAGATCAACGCCCTGTTGCCACAGGCCTTCGCCACCCTGCCGCCGCAGCCGGTGGTCATCCGCCGTATTCCCGAATATGCAGAGGCTTCGGCGCCGGGCGGCTATTACGAAGACCCGCCGCTGGATGGCTCGCGCCCCGGCACCTTTTTCATCAACCTTCTGGACACTTCAATCTGGCCGCGCTTCGACCTGCCGTCGCTGGTGCATCACGAATCAAACCCCGGCCATCATTTCCAGATTTCCCTGGCGCTGAATGTTCAGGACATGCCGCTGTCGCGCCGCATCTCCTTTTTCAATTCCTACGTCGAGGGCTGGGCGCTCTATTCCGAGTTGGTGGCGGCGGAGTTGGGGGTCTACGGCGATGACCCGATTGGCAAACTTGGCCAGTTGAAATCAGAGCTTTACCGCGCCGTCAGGCTGGTGGTCGATACCGGCATGCACAAGAAGCGCTGGACCCGCCAGCAGGCCATCGATTATTTCCACGACAATACCGGCACCCACATGACCGATGTGATTATCGAGATCGAGCGCTATTCGGTGTGGCCCGGTCAGGCGCTGGGCTACAAGCTTGGCCAGTTAAAATTTCTTGAGCTGAGAGCGCGCGCGCGGACCGCGCTGGGCGATGACTTCGACATGCGCGCCTTTCACGATCTGGTGCTGCTGGCCGGGGCCCTGCCGATGACCGTGCTGGAAGCCCGCGTCGATGCCTGGATCGCCACCGAACAAAAGCACTAGCCGTGGCTGGCCGTCGTAAAATTGTCGGCGTCATGGGCTCCGGCGAGGATGTCGCCAACCCCGAGGTGGCGGCGGAAATCGGGCGGCTCATCGCCCGCCTGGGCCATGACCTGCTGACCGGGGCGGGCCAGGGCGTGATGAGGGCGGTGGCGGAAGCCTTTATATCGGTGACGCCGCGCGCCGGAATTTCCATTGGCGTGGTTCCGGCAAAAGCCGCCGGTGATGCCACGCCCCCGGCGGGCTATCCCAATGAATTCGTTGAATTGCCGATCTATACCCATCTCGGGCGCGGTGGCAGCGACGACAATACATCGCGCAATCCGGTGAATGTGCTGACCTCCAACGCCATCATCCTGCTGCCCGGCCACGGCGGCACCTATGCGGAATTGCGGCTGGCGGCGCGCTATAACAGGCCACGTATTCTCTATCTGGGCGACGGTGCCATCGACGGCCACGGGGCGGCTGATCTGGCGCATCTGGCGCCTGCCGCCGGCTCCCTCGAAGCGGTGCGTGCCTTTCTCGAAACAGCCCTACCTGAGGGGTAATTTCAGCACTGTCAGTGGATTGGCGGCGGCCAGGGCTTCCGCATCGGGAATGCCGTTCGCGTATAGAGGCCAGCCGGAATTGGCGATATAATAAAAGTCATCGCCGACCACCACCCCCAGCGTCGGCTCGTCGTAGGCCGGATGGGCGGATTCAAGCACCTCCACCGACCGAACCGCCCGCCAGCGCCTGTCCATTGTGATGCGCAACACGCGGGGGGGCCGAACGCCGTTCTGGATGGCGATCAACTGGTCATCGCCATAGCGGTAGAGCCCGTCGATGCCGATCAGGGTGACGCCATCCGGGGCATCCAGGCGCTTCACCTTGCCCCTCCGCGGCTTGACCGACAACAGCCCCATGCCATAATCCGCCACGATCAATTGCGCGCCCTGGGGCGCAATCACAATCCCCTGCAGCGAATAAAAATCCGTCGCCTTCATGGCGCCAGCCTCTTGAGCTTCTCCCTTTGGCACCACGAAAATCTGCGGCGCCAGGCTGTTGGTGATAAAAACCGTGCCGTCGCCGCCAATAACCAGATCGCCGAAAGCGTGCTTCCGCCCGATCGGCAGACGGCGGAACGAGCGGGTCATGCGGTCCGTGGTCAGGTCGATGGCCAGCGCACCGCTCGCATACTGCATCATCCATTCCACCCCGGCGGTCTGGACCATGGCGCTGCTGGTCACCCACATCAGGTCCCGTTCCTGGTCGATCTCGATGCCCATCAGGCCCCACAATTTGTGTTCGGCCATGGTCAGATAAGTGCGTGGCTCGCGCGCCGCGCCTTCCTCGCCAGCGGCATCGATCTCGAAAATCTTGCCTTCGGAAATGCTGGTCAGGAAAAATCGATTGCGGGGCGCGTCATAGGCAATGCCCTCTATCAGGCCCATGGGACGCGTGGTGATAAAGGCGACACTGCTGGCGATGACCGGCTGCAGATGGCCGGCAATGGTCTCGGACAAGGCCTCAAACTCGGGATTCCCGCGCAGCGCTGCGAAATCCTCATCCTGGGCAATGTTGGAGTAGGTGCCAAAGGCAGCGTAGTTTCGCAGATGCCCGAGCGCAGCGGCGTTATCGCCCAGTCGCGCCCTCACCGCCGCCAGATTATAGGTCAGTGTGGGGTGGTCGGGGCGCAGCGCCAGCGCTTGCTCGAAATGCCCGGCGGAGACCTCCAATTGACCGGCAAGATAGGATTCGACCGCCATGGTCTGATGCTCTCGAGCGGCAAAAACCGCGTCGGAAAGCTCACCGGCGACCGCCACCGGCCAGCGCAATAACAGCGATGCCGCAAGCGTCAAGGCACCCGCAAGGACGCCTGCTGCAAAAACAGAATTCCGGTGCCCCATAGTGCGTGCCGTCACCGTTGTTGCTCTTGATTTGGCGATGTTAGATCACTTCAGGATCAAATAGAACCGGTTTGATGCGGCGCCAAAAGCCGCTACACTCGGCCAGGGGTAATGCGCACCGGCAGAAGGAACGCGTGTGAACAGCGATGGTGACGAAACAATAGCCCAGTCTGATAATCGGGCCGCGAACCTGAAAATGGGTCGCGGCACACGCAATTATGTGCTGGCCGTGTTGACGCTGGTTTATGTTTTCAACTTCATCGACCGGCAAATCCTGGTCATCCTGCAGGAATCGATCAAGGCCGAAATGGGCTTGTCCGACCTGCAGCTCGGCCTGTTGTCGGGCATTACCTTCGCGCTGTTTTACACCATCATGGGTATTCCCATCGCCCGCTGGGCCGACAGGGCCAACCGCCGTAATATCATTGCGGTATCGCTGACCGTATGGAGCGGCATGACGGCGCTGTGCGGCATGGCGCAAAGCTATGTGCAACTGGCGCTGGCCAGGGTCGGCGTTGGCATTGGCGAGGCCGGAGGCAGCCCCCCCGCCCATTCGATTATCTCGGACTATTTCCCGCGCGGCGAACGTGGCCGGGCGCTGTCCATTTATTCGGCGGGCATCTATGTGGGCATCATGCTGGGCTATCTGGCGGGGGGCTGGGCCAACCAGTATTTTGGCTGGCGCATGACCTTTTTGATCGTCGGGCTGCCGGGCTTGGCAATCGCCCTCCTGGTGCGTTTCACCATCACTGAGCCGGTCCGGGGGCTCAGCGAGGCCACCAGCTCCGCCGCCAAATCGCCGCCGCTCAGGGAAGCACTGGCCATCCTCTGGAGTTATCCTTCCTTTCGTTATTTCAGCATCGCCTCGGGCCTGACCGCTTTCATGGGCTACGGCATCGGCAACTTCACACCCTCTTTTCTGGCCCGCTCGCACGGTCTCTCCAGCGGCGAGATCGGTACCATACTGGGCCTGATGTCCGGTGGCGCCGGGGTGCTCGGCACTTTTCTTGGCGGGTATCTCGCCGACCGGCTGTCGGTGCGCGGCATGCACTGGTATGGCTGGGTGCCCGCCTTCGGCCTGTTTCTCGGCACGCCGGTCAGGCTGCTCGGCTTCATGAGTGGCGACCTGACCATCGCCATTGCCGCCATGGCCGTCGGGCTGATGCTGGACACGCTCTATCTGGGGCCGACCATCGCCGCCTGCCACGGCCTCGTCGGGCCGCGCATGCGGGCGCTCACCTCGTCGATCCTCTTTTTCGTGCTCAACCTGATAGGGCTCGGGCTTGGGCCGCTGTTTGTCGGTGGCATGAGCGACTATCTGGAGCCCACCTACGGCATTGACTCGCTTAAATACGCGATCATCATCACCGTCTTCATGGCACTCATATCGGGCCTCGTGTATATGCGCGGCGCCTGGCATTATGACCGGGACATGGCCCGGCGCGACAGGGAAGCCCGTTGAGCAGCCTGCCCGGGGCCGGCGACGCCGAGTTGACGCAAACACGTTATTACGTTCTGGGAATCCTGACCCTCGTCTACGCCTTCAATTTTGTTGACCGGCAAATCCTGGTCATCCTGCAGGAATCGATCAAGGTCGACCTGGGCCTCAGCGACACGCAACTGGGGCTGTTGAGCGGCACCTGGTTCGCCGCCATATACGCAATCGCCGGCATTCCCATTGCGCGGCTCGCCGACCACCGCAACCGGCGCAATATCATCGCGCTGTCGCTGGCATTCTGGAGCGCCATGACGGCGCTCAGCGGCATGGCCCAGAATTATTTTCAACTCATCGCCGCGCGCATGGGGCTGGCTGCCGGACAAGCCGGCTGCAGCCCGCCGGCCCATTCCATGATCTCCGACTATTTCCCCTTCTCGCAACGGGCAACGGCGCTGTCTGTCTATTCCATCGGCATCTTTATCGGCATCATGCTGGCCTTCCTGGCGGGCGGCTGGATCAACGAGTTTTTCGGCTGGCGCACCGCCTTCGTGGTGGTCGCCCTGCCCGGATTTGTCATGGCTCTGATTCTGCGCTTCACGGTCAGGGAGCCGCGCCGTGGCCTGTCCGACGGCCTCAGCGATGACGAGGCGCCGCCGCCCTTCCGGGCCTCGGTAAAGCTGCTGTGGAAGAACCCCGCCTTTCGCTACATCATGCTGGGCTGCTCGTTCTGCGCCTTCGTCAACACTGGCACCGGCTATTGGGTTCCGCCCTATCTCGAACGGCTGCACGGCATGAGCTCCGGCCAGATCGGCACGGTGCTGGCGCCAATCGCCGGCATTGGCGGCGCCGCCAGCGTGTTTCTCGCCGGCTTCCTGTCAGATCGGCTGGGCAAAGGCGACCCGCGCTGGTACCTGTGGATTCCCGCCATCGGCGCATTATTCTCGACGCCCCTGAAGGTCTTCTATTTTTCCTCCAGCGACACCACATTGGTGCTGGTCGCCATCGCCGGCGCGCAGCTTCTGGATACCTTTTTCCTCGGGCCGTCGATCGCCGCCTGTCACGGGCTGGTATCACCACGCCTGCGCGCGTTGGCCTCTTCGCTGTTGTTCTTCGCGCTGACCGTGATCGGCGTTGGCTTCGGGCCGCTGCTGGTGGGGGCCATCAGCGACGCCGGGGCGGCGACCTGGGGCGCGGACTCGCTGCGTGTGGGACTGCTTACAGTCACCATGGCCGGGCCGCTGGGGGCGCTGGCTTTCGTGATTGGCGCCAAGGCCTTCGCCCGGGAAATGCGCAAGAAAGAGTCAGCCGGGGTTAAATGAGCGGGCGGTCTCGATCAGCCGCCGCAACAGAGGGCGGACCCGCGCCGCCAACGCCTCGTCAAATTCGTGCGGCGGGTCTTCCTGCATATAAGTCGCCTGGCTTAACTCCAGCTGCACCGCATGCACATGCGCGGCTGGATTGCCATAATGCCGGGTAATGTAACCGCCGGTGAAGCGCGCGTCCAGCACCGCGCTGCAATCGTCCTGCCCCCCGGCAACCTGCATCAGGGCGGCGGCCAGCCCGGGGTCGGCGCTTGTCTCTGCCGCCGTGCCGAAATTCAGGTCGGGTAAGGTTCCTTCGAACAACCGCGGCACTTTGCTGCGGATCGAGTGCGCGTCCCACAGGATGGCAAAGCCGTGCACCGCCTTGATGCGCGCCAGCTCGCCGGCCAGTTTCCCGTGGTAGG
>JACZSK010000026.1:0-1403 GCA_022574255.1 Pseudomonadota bacterium | reverse complement strand
TCCACGACCCGGGTCTCAATCTCTGCGGCGCCCGGTGCCTCGCCATCCGCGTAAAGCGCTTCGCCGGCAAAGGTCTCGACCGACACCAGGCCGGTCCCCGCCTGGCCGGGATAAAGCGCCGCGCCGTCGGGCGGACGGTTGAGGTCAACCACATAGCGGGAGTGCGTCGCCTTTATGACCGGGACATCCAGCGCGCCTAAAAATTCATACAGACGATCCACATGCCAGTCGGTGTCAGGCAACGCCTGTGCCTCCGGGCTCAACCGTTTGGCGATGTCGGGGGGGACATCAACACCCACATGGGGCATGGAGACCAGCAACGGCCCTTCACCTGCTGAGAAGTCAAAGGCGGCCACTGGATTTAGCGCTCGTCGGATGGCGTGTCGGACGGCAACAGCCCGTCAGTGAAACCGCGGAATGCGCCCGAGCGCACGAGATCGGCGATGGCCTTGATATCCGGCGCCAGCCGACGGTCTTCGTCGAGCGCCGGCACCAGCGCGCGCACCATGGCCGCCGCCCTCTGCAACTCGGTGGATGTGGCCAGGGGGCTGTGATATTCGATGCCCTGCACCGCCGCCAGCAATTCAATGGCGACAATGCTGGCCGCATTCTCCGTCATGTCGCCCAGGCGCAGCGCCGCATGGGTGGCCATGGAAACATGGTCTTCCTGGTTGGCTGAAGTGGGAATGCTGTCGACGCTGGCGGGATGGGCGCGCTGCTTGTTCTCGCTGGCCAGCGCCGCCGCCGTTACCTGGGCCATCATGAAACCCGAATTCAGCCCGGAATTCCGCACCAGGAAGGGCGGCAGGCCCGACATGTTGGGATCCATCATCAGGGCCGTGCGCCGCTCGGAGATATTGCCCGTTTCGGCAATGGCGATGGCCAGCACATCCGCCGCCATGGCCACCGGCTCGGCGTGAAAATTACCGCCCGAGAGAACCTCATCCCCGAATATCAGTGGATTATCGCTGACCGCAATGGCCTCGCGCTCCAGCGTACCCGCGGCAAAGCGCATCATATCCAGCGCCGCGCCCATAACCTGGGGCTGGCAGCGCAAGCAGTAAGGATCTTGCACCCGGTCACAATCGGCGTGGCTGTCGCGGATGGCGCTATGGTCAAGGAGAGTGCGGTAAACGCCGGCCACGTCCCGTTGCCCCGCCTGGCCGCGCACTTCGTGGATGCGGGCATCGAAGGGCCGGTCCGAGCCCTTGCAGGCGTCGATGCTGAGCGCCCCCGCGACCATGGCGCCGGCAAACAAATTCTCGAAGGCGACCAGGCCGTCGAGGGCCAGCGCCGTCGAAATCTGCGTGCCGTTGAGCAGCGCCAGGCCTTCTTTCGGGCCAAGGGTCAGCGGCTCCAGACCAACCGTGGCCAAAGCTTCGACGGCAGGCACCACCTTGCGC
>JACZSK010000123.1 GCA_022574255.1 Pseudomonadota bacterium | reverse complement strand
GGTGGCGTCAACCTGGTCAATCACACCCGAGCGCCGGGCGGCAATGGCGGCGCCGGAATCGCGGGCCACAACTTCCTCCAGGCCGGTGCCGACAAATGGCGCCTCTGCCTGGATCAGCGGCACCGCCTGGCGCTGCATGTTCGAGCCCATCAATGCCCGGTTGGCGTCATCGTTTTCCAGGAAGGGAATCAGCGACGCGGCGATGGAGACCAGCTGCATGGGCGAGACATCCATCAAATCGATCTGATCCGGCTGGCTCATGATAAATTCACCGGTCTGCCGGCAACTGATCAAATCGGCTGTAAAGCGCCCGTCCTTGTCCAGATCGGCATTGGCCTGGGCAATTACGAAGCCTGCCTCTTCCATGGCCGACAGATAAACAGTCTCGCTGGTCGCCTTGCCATTCTTGACCTTGCGGTAGGGCGTCTCGATAAAGCCGTAGGGGTTGACCCGCGCGTAGGTCGCCAGCGAATTGATCAGGCCGATATTCGGGCCTTCCGGCGTTTCAATGGGGCAGATGCGCCCGTAATGGGTGGGATGCACGTCGCGCACCTCGAAACCGGCACGTTCGCGGGTCAGGCCGCCCGGGCCCAGCGCCGACAGGCGCCGCTTGTGGGTGATCTCGGACAGGGGGTTGGTCTGATCCATGAACTGGCTGAGCTGCGACGAGCCAAAGAACTCGCGCACCGCGGCCACCGCGGGCTTGGCGTTAATCAGGTCATGCGGCATCACGGTGTCGATATCCACCGAAGACATGCGCTCGCGAATCGCACGCTCCATGCGCAACAGGCCGATGCGATACTGGTTCTGCATCAGCTCGCCAACCGAACGCACACGCCGGTTGCCCAGATGATCGATGTCGTCGACCTCGCCGCGTCCGTCCTTGAGGTTAACCAGGGTCTTGAGAACCGCCAGGATGTCTTCTTTCCGGAGAACGCGAACGTCGTCGCCGCTCTTCATGCCCAGACGCATGTTCATCTTGACCCGGCCAACGGCCGACAGGTCATAGCGATCGGGATCGAAGAACAGGCCGGTGAACAGGGTCTCGGCGGTATCCCTGGTCGGCGGCTCGCCGGGGCGCATAACGCGGTAAATTTCGGCCAGCGCGCCTTCGTAGCTGTCCACCTTGCTGGCAATCAGGGTATTGCGCATATAGGCGCCAACATTGATGTGGTCGATATCCAGCGTTTCGATCGACTTGATCTTCACTTCGGCAAACTTTTCGAGAATTTCCTCGGTCAGCTCCTCGCCGGCCTCGACATAAATCTCGCCGGTCTTCTCGTCGATCAGATCATAGGCGGCATAGCGACCGATGATCTGCTCTTCGGGGATCAGGATATCCTTGAGCTTGTCTTTCTCGAGCTTCTTGGCCAGCCGCGGCGTCACCTTGGTGCCCGCTTCGATAGCGACTTCGCCGGTCTTGGCATCGATGATGTCAAACTCGGGTTTGGTACCGCGCCAATGGGCGGCCCTGTAGGGCAGTTTCCAGCCCTTCTTCTCTTTTCTCAGGGTGATCGTCTCATAGAAGAAGCTGAGAATATCTTCCGCTGACAAGCCCAACGCATAGAGGAAAACGGTGACCGGCATTTTACGGCGGCGGTCGATGCGCACATGGATCAGGTCCTTGCCGTCAAATTCGAAGTCCAGCCAGGAGCCGCGATAGGGAATAACCCGCGCGGAGAACAGGAACTTGCCCGACGAATGGGTCTTGCCTTTGTCGTGGTCGAAAAAGACGCCCGGCGAACGGTGCATCTGGCTGACAATGACGCGCTCGGTGCCGTTGACGACGAACGTACCGGTCTTGGTCATCAAAGGCATGTCGCCCATGTAGACGTCCTGCTCCTTGATATCCAGAATAGAGCGGGCCTCGGTCTCGGGATCGACCTCGAACACGATAAGCTGCAGCGTCACGCGCAGGGGCGCGGCATAGGTCATGCCCCGCTGCTGGCATTCCTCGGTGTCGTATTTGGGCTTGTCCAGCGTGTAACCAACATATTCCAGCGACGAGGTGTTGGCGAAATCCTGAATCGGGAAAACGCTGCGCAGCACCGCCTCCAGACCAGACGCCTTTTTTTCTTCTTCGGTGGCACCGGGTTTCAGAAACTTGTCATAGGAGTGCCGCTGTATTTCGATCAGATTCGGCATTTCCGCCACATGGGCGATTCTGCCGAAGTTTTTGCGTACCCTTTTTCGACCGGTGAATGAAGTCGTCATGCTTGATCCTCGTCAATGCTTCCCGGACCCGCCGGGCTTGCCGGAAACGCCGGCGGTATCCTGTTCGCACTTTCGGGCCTGCTGGCCCCGCCGGAGTGGCCGGACATAGCCGCCCCGCCGCTCGCGATAACCGGATACCGGAGCGGGCCGGAAAATTTCCGACCGCCCCGGCAATCCGTTGTCTATTTCAGCTCGACGGTCGCGCCTGCGTCCTCAAGCTTCTTCTTGGCCTCTTCGGCCTCGTCCTTGCTCACGCCTTCCTTGATGGCTTTCGGCGCGGCCTCAACCAGGTCCTTGGCTTCCTTCAGGCCCAGGCCGGTCAGCACGCGTACTTCCTTGATGACGTTGATCTTCCTCTCGCCGTATGAAGTCAGCATCACATCAAAGTCGGTTTTCTCTTCGGCAACAGCAACCGGAGCGGCAGCGGCAGCAGCCACCGGCGCGGCGGCGGAAACGCCCCACTTGTCTTCCAGAAGCTTGGAAAGATCGGCCGCTTCAATGACCGTGAGTTTCGAAAGATCGTCAACAATTTTTTCAATATTGGTCGCCATGTCTTGTCTCCAAATGGTCGGTCTCTTGGACCCTCGTTAAAGAAATTCAGGCAGCGTCTTGCGCAGCATATGCACCAATGACCCGGGCCAATTGTCTGCCGGGAGCTTGAAGAACACCCACGATGCCAGTCGCCGGCGCGGAAATCAGGCCGACAATCGTACCTCGCAGTTCATCCAGCGACGGCAGGGCGGCCAGGTCCTTGACGGCATCGACGTCGAGAACCAGCTTGCCCATCATTCCACCGCGAATAATGAGTTTTTCATTCTCCTTGGCAAACTTGGCCAGGATTTTAGGTGCAGCCACGGGATCATCCGAATATCCGATCGCAGTTGGCCCTTCCATGAGCTCTGAGATCGGCGAACAATCCGTGCCTTCGAGCGCGAGACGTGCAAGCCTGTTCTTGGTCACCTTGAAGTTGGCGCCCGCCTCCCGCAAACGGTTGCGAAGATCCGTCATCTCGCTGACCGTGAGGCCGCTGTAGTGTGTAACCACAACAACCTCCGCCGCAGCAAAGATCTGGTTAAGCGAGGACACCATCTCCTGTTTTTGGGCTCTATCCACGTTTCGTCTCCGACTGTGAGGAACCACAAACTCCGCGGTTCCCCGGGTTGAGCCAGGTACCGGCAAAAGCGCCTGTACCCTGTTCGTCTGTCCGGGGCTGGGCCAGCCAGCTCGCCGGGCTTCACAAGAGCGGTGGGTTCTCACCCGACCACCGGAAACCGCGGTCAATCCCTGACTGCGTTAACACCTTGGCAGGCGTTGCCACCGTCAGGGCCCCAGGGGCGACTTCGCCCCTGAAGGACGTTTCCGACACCCCGTCTCATGCAGGCCAGAGATTCCGCGAAACCTCGTCAATTAAACCGTCGGGTCCGGCCCTCCCGGGCCTTGCCTTCCGGCACCTGCAATCTTGGACAGCGGAAGACCGGCAACGCATACTTCTGCCTGTCTTCCTGTATTCCCCTCCGGGCAAACCGTTGCCCTTCGGAAAAATTCTTCTCACCAGTCCCCCTAAACCAACGCGGGAGACCGGCCACCTGGCGGCCCGGCTATACGCCGGCGTTCGCCATTTCAATCTTCAGTCCCGGGCCCATGGTCGAGGTCAGGGCGATGCCCTTTACGTACTTACCCTTGGCGCCCGTGGGCTTGGCCTTCAGAATCGCATCCACGAAGGCTTCGACATTTTCCTGCAACGCTTCGGCGCTGAAGCTGGCCTTGCCCACGCCGGCATGGATAATCCCCGCCTTTTCGACGCGGAATTCCACCTGGCCACCTTTTGAGTCAGCAACCGCCTTGGCCACATCCATGGTCACCGTGCCCAGCTTCGGGTTCGGCATCAGGCCCTTGGGCCCCAGCACCTTGCCCAGCCTGCCGACCACGGCCATCATGTCGGGCGTGGCGATGCAGCGGTCAAAATCGATCTCGCCCTTCTGAATCTTCTCGGCCAGGTCGTCTGCGCCAACGATATCGGCGCCTGCCTTCTTGGCCTCTTCGGCCTTGGGGCCCTTGGCGAATACCGCGACGCGAACGCTCTTGCCGGTGCCGTGGGGCAGCTTCACCACGCCCCGGACCATCTGGTCGGCATGACGCGGGTCGACATTCAGGTTCATGGCGATCTCGAAAGTCTCGTCAAATTTCACCGAGGAGCGATCCTTCAACAGCGCCACGGCATCGGTCAGGCTGTAACGCTTTTCCTTGTCGACGCCGTCGTAACAGGCCTTCATGCGTTTTGTTGTCTTGCTCATTGCATTATGCTCCCGCTTCTTCTCTGGCGGGGGCCGGCGCGCCGCCGTCACCGGCAGCAGCCGCGGCTTCGGCTTCCGGCTCATCCTTCACCGGCGCTTCCGTGCTGCCCATGTCCAGTTCCGATCCCTCAACCGCCAGGCCCATGGAGCGGGCCGAGCCTTCGATGATTTTCATCGCCTGCTCGATGGTGTTGGCGTTCAGGTCAATCATTTTTGCTTGAGCGATTTCCCTGATCTTGGCCTTGCTGACGGTGCCCACAACATGCCGCCCGGGCTCGGCTGAGCCCTTCTTCAGCTTGACTGCCTTCCTCAGGAAATAGGAAGCCGGCGCCGTCTTGGTCTCAAAGGAAAAAGACTTGTCCTTGTATATGGTGATGATGGTGGGAATCGGCATGCCCGATTCCATCCCCTGCGTCGCCGCATTGAATGCCTTGCAAAATTCCATAATATTGATGCCGCGCTGGCCCAGAGCCGGGCCAATCGGCGGCGACGGGTTCGCCTTTCCCGCAGGCACCTGCAATTTCAGGTAGCCGTCGATTTTCTTCGCCATTCGTATCCCTCTCTATGCCCTGCCAACGGCGGGGCTCTCTATCTGGGCGCGTGGTGCGGCCATGGCGGGCCTTCCACACTTAACTCTTTGCGACCATTAGCCGGTCGCGGGCATAACTCTTTGCGACCATTAGCCGGTCGCGGGTATTTCCGGCACCAACCAGGGGCGCAGGTACTCATTGCGACCATCAGCCGGTCGCGGGCACACTCAGGTCTTTTCAACCTGCGTGAATTCCAGTTCCACCGGCGTCGCCCGGCCAAAGATCGACACCGACACCTTTAATCTCTCGCGGTCCTCGTCCACATCCTCAACCTGACCGTTGAAGGAATTGAACGGACCGTCGGTCACGCGCACCGATTCGCCAATCTCGAAGGTCAGCTCCGAACGCGGGCGCTCTACGCCTTCCTCGACCTGATGCAGGATACGCGCGGCTTCCGCCTCGGTAATCGCCCCGGGCTTGCCCTGTGGCCCCAGAAATCCGGTGACCTTGGGCGTGTCCTTCACCAGGTGATAGGAATCGTCGGTCATCACCATCTTGGCCATCACGTAGCCGGGAAAGAACTTGCGCTCCGACTTGATCTTCTGCCCGCGGCGCACCTCAATAACCTCTTCGGTGGGCACGATGACTTCCTCGAACAGGTCGCCCAGCCCTTCAGACACGGCTCGTTCCATGACCGCATCGGCGACCTTCTTCTCAAACCCTGAATAGGCGTGGATGATATACCAGCGCGCTTCGCTCACTTCTCTAGCCTCCAAGACTCAAAATCCAGCGTATCGAGCTGGACAGCAGTTTATCGACACCGAGGAAAAACAAGGCCATGACAAAGACCATGATGAACACCATCACGGTGGTGACCACAGCCTCTTTGCGGGTTGGCCAGGTCACCTTCGAGACTTCCTGGCGGACCTGCCGCACGAACTCTCCGGGATTGGTTTTCGCCATTATCTCTGGTCAACCTAAATTCTGCTTGCGTAACGACGCAATAATGCTCCCGTCCACGCGGTCCACTTCCCGCCGGACGGCAGCCGTTCCGTTGTTGGCAGGAGTGGAGGGACTCGAACCCACAGCCCCCGGTTTTGGAGACCGGTGCTCTACCAATTGAGCTACACTCCTTGAACCCTGCCTTAACCCTGCTTTTCTGATGTGCGGTTTAATGCCATGGAGCGCATGTTGCAACAAGAATCTTCCCGTCGCACACATGAATCTCGCCACCGCGCATATATAGAAAGCATATTGCATGCCAGATGGTGGGCGCGCTCGGTTAATTGGGGACAGTATGTCTTCGATCAGCGGTGCAACCTGCTGTAATCCTCTAAATATACTGTCCCCCAATTAACCTCCGGAACCGGTTGATCCGATGCCCCGTAAAATATACCTTGGCGTGCATCGTTTAAGGCTTGCGGAACTGAAAGGCAGAAAAGGAGATCAGGGGGTGAGGCATTTTCGGGGGGCGCTTGTTCTCATCGCCGGGCTGGTGGCCGCATCCTGCACGCTACCGGGAATGACTGGGTGCAACAAACCGACACGGGCCAATGCGGCTACCGACCCCGACGGCTTTGCAGCGATTTTCTGCCGGGCGCTGGAAGGCGACGACGATGACGAATATCGCTACGCGGAACTCCTTGAATCGCTGGCCGAGCATAACGAAGATCCAGCGCGTACCATGAAAGAAGCGATCCGCTGGTACAAGATGGCCGCCGGGCAGTCATCTGGCTCGATACCGGTATACATGGCACCCGTCGGCAACCAGAAATACGGCTGGGTGATGAATGTCCGGACAGGCACAGCCACGCCCGGCGACGCCCGCGCCCAGTTCCGTCTGGCCGAACTTTATCTGGAAGGCAATGGCGTCAAGCAAAGCGAGAAAAAAGCGCGCGTGTGGCTGGGCCGGTCGGCGGCCCAAGGCTACCCGCCCGCAATCGCCCTGATGGCGCTGATAGAGCGCAGCGAAAAAAATACCAAAGCGCAAACCGGCAAGCGCGAAGCCAAGGAGATCGGCGGGTGAATAAATTCTCTCACGGTAGCAAAATTATCCTT
>JACZSK010000122.1 GCA_022574255.1 Pseudomonadota bacterium | reverse complement strand
TCTCGATTGGCGTGAGCACGTCGCCCGTCGCGTCGCCGCCCGAGGCCGTTCCCAGCAACAGGTCAACCCGCACGCCACCAGCGGAGCCCCCGTAGCTGGCGGTATCATTACCCGCGCCGCCATCAGCCTGTCGGCACCGGCGCCGCCTTCCAGTGTGTCGTCGTCCTCGTCACCAAAGATCACGTCGTCCCCGTCATCGCCAAAAAAAACGTCATTGCCGGTGCCGCCAAACATCCGGTCGCGGTCCGCACCGCCATGGATCTCGTCATCGCCGTCGCCGCCCGACAGGCTGTCGTCGCCATTGCCGCCATCGAGCAAGTCATCGCCGTCGCCGCCCTGCAGGTCGTCGTTGCCGTCGCCGCCATCGAGCAAGTCATCGCCGCCCCCGCCGACCAGAATATCGCCGCCCTCCTTGCCGAACAGGCTGTTCGCGTCATCGTTGCCAGTTAACCTATCCCCGTATTTCGTGCCCACAACGCCCTCGATGGAAATCAGGGTGTCGCCCTGGGAGTTGCCTCCGAAGGCAAATCCGAAGAGGAGATTCACGCTGACGCGCGCAGAAGACTCATTGTTATAGAAAACGGTGTCAAAGCCATCGCCACCATCCAGCACATCGGCGCCGGCGCCGCCCCGCAGCGAGTCGTCACCCGCGCCGCCTTCCAGCACATCATCGCCATCGAGACCGCGCAGGCTGTTGTCCTGGTCATCGCCGATCAGCGTATCGGCGAATGCCGAGCCGGTGGCGCTCTCGATGCTGACATAGGTATCGCCCTCGGCGTCGCCGCCGGTTCCGGTTCCAGTCGCCAGATTGACGCTAACGCCTGCCGGGGACCAGAGAAAGGTAACGCGGTCATTGCCAACGCTGCCGATGATGGTGTCGGCACCGGCGCCTCCCTCAAAGGTCGTGCCGGCAAAAATAACACCTTCAAAGATCAAGGCGGTGCCGGTCAATGTGTCGTCAAAAGCCGATCCGATCAGAACCCTGACACCGGTTAGCGTATCGCCTTCCGCGTCGCCTCCCGAGGCCGTGCCCGCATCCAGGTTGATGTTCACAGCTGAGGTAGAGCCTTGGTAAGAGGCTGTGCCGCCATTTATGCTGTCGGCACCGGCACCGCCCTCCAGGATGGTCCCCAGCGTATCTAAACCAACGGAACTGAAGCGGGAAGTCAGCGTGTCGTCGCCGGCGCCGCCTTTAATTACGGTATTGAAATTGCCGCCGCGTAAAGTATCGGCGAAAGCCGAGCCTTGGAGATTCTCGATTGAGATCAGTGTGTCGCCTTCCGCATCGCCCCCCGATGCGGTGCCCTGATCCAGGTCGACATTGACGCCGGTCGAGGAGCCGGCATAGCTGGCCGTGTCGGTTCCCACGCCGCCATCCAGCGTGTCAGCGCCGGGGCCGCCCTCCAGAATGTCATCGCCGGCATCGCCGTCCAGTATGTTCGCGCCGCTGTCGCCGATCAGCGTGTCATCGACGACCGTGCCGATAACGTTTTCGATCGAGATGAACGTATCGCCTTCGGCGTTGCCGCCAGTGCCGGTTCCGGTCGCCAAATTCACTGTGACGGCAACCGCGAATGGATTGAAACCGCTATAGGTAACAGTATCGGAGCCGGCGCCGCCATCCAGGATATCGTTGCCGCTGCCACCGCGCAGCGTGTCGTCGCCCAGGCCGCCGCGAAGTACATCGTCGCCCGCCGCGCCGACCAAGCTGTTTGCCAGGTCATCGCCGATCAGGATATCGTTAAACTGAGAGCCGGCAATATTCTCGATTGATATGAGGGTATCGCCGTTGGCTTCGCCGCCTGAAACAGCGCCGGTGGAGAGGTTTATGAAAACGGCCGCCGGTGACCTGAAATATGCCACCGTATCAATTCCGGCGCCGCCATCGAGAACATCGCCGCCATCGCCACCTTCAAGGTAGTCATCGCCTGCGCCACCGCGCAGAATATCGATGCCGGCACCGCCAGAGAGCGCATCGTTGCCGTCTCCCCCCAAAAGTGTATCGTTGCCACCCAGGCCAAAGATTTCATCATCGCCACCCAGGCCCCAGAGGGTGTTGACACCATCGTCGCCGACCAGAGCGTCCTCGAATTCCGATCCCTCGAGATTCTCTATTGAGACAAGGACATCGCCCTCGGCGTGGCCGTCTGGTCCACCGAGATTAAAGGTGTCACCGACGGAGAGCCTTACAAAAACGCCCGAGGGCGAGCTTCTGTAAGAGACCGTGTCCGTGCCTTCACCGCCGTCCAGACGATCGCCGCCTGCGCCGCCCTCAAGGAAATCATCACCTGCCTCGCCGAACAACTGGTCATCGCCAACGCTGGCAAGCAATTGATCGTCTCCGCCGCCGCCGAACAACTGGTCGCCGCCGCCGAAATATGGATTGCCGCCGCCGCCGATGAGCGTGTTATTGTTGTCATCCCCGCGCAGAATGTCGGGAAAACTGGATCCCGTCAGGTTTTCAATGGAGATCAGCACATCGCCTGCTGAATCGCCGACGCCGCCTATTCCGGCCCCCACCGACAGATCAACATTGACGGCCCTCAACGAGCCCGCATAGCTGGCGGTGTCGATGCCTGCGCCGCCGTCCAGCGTGTCGGCACCCGGGCCGCCGATCAGGATATCGTTGCCGCCATTGCCGTTGAGCGTGTCGTCGCCGCCCAGCCCCTCAATCAGGTCGTCAAGAGATGTTCCGTCGAGGGTGTCGTCCCCCTCGGTTCCTATGATCACTGCCACAACTTCTCCCCCATCACTTTATATCTGGCCAAAATCGCCTTTCGCTCATTCTCCAGAATCAGGACATTCCCGAACGGATGCCCAGATGCAGCGTCGCAATCTCCATGCCGTGGTGGGCGAGCTTACAACCGGGCGATGTGTCTGCCAACCGATTTTCATGGTTAACCAGACGCGGCAATCCGCCGCCTGCCTTCCCGCTTGTGCGCGCGCGCGGAAGCCGCTAGGAAAGCTGCCAGGACAGGGCGCGTGAGGGGTCAGGGGTAAGCCTTATGAGTTTCATTCAGACAGAAGATGCGGGCGACCGCGCCGTTGGCTTGTGGCTGATGACCATCGTCTTTCTGGTGTTCGCCATGATCGTGGTTGGCGGGGCCACAAGGCTGACCGAATCCGGCCTCTCCATGGTCCACTGGCAGCCCATATCGGGCATCATGCCGCCCACAACCGAGGCCGAATGGGCGGAGGAATTCGCCGCCTACCAGCAATACCCCGAGTACAGACAACTCAACCGGGGCATGACGCTGGAAGAGTTCAAGGGCATCTTTGCCTGGGAATTCGGCCACCGGCTGCTCGGCCGCTTTATCGGCCTGGCCTTTGCCTTGCCGCTGCTTTACTTCATCGGCCGGCGCAAGGTGAGGCCGGAACTCAAGATGCGGCTTTTTGGCTTGCTGGCGCTGGGCGGCGCGCAGGGGCTGATGGGCTGGTATATGGTCAAATCGGGATTGGTGGACAACCCCGATGTCAGCCATTACCGGCTGGCGGCGCATCTGCTGCTGGCGCTGGTCATATTGAACGTGGCGCTATGGACCGGGCTGGAGCTGCTGCGCCCCCGTCCGGCGGGCGACGGCGCCGGGCTGACCCGCTGGGCCAAAATAATGGCCGGATTGCTCTATGTGCAATTGTTTTACGGTGCGCTGACCGCCGGACTTAACGCCGGTTTCTCCTGGAACACCTGGCCGCTGATGGATGGTGCGCTGTTGCCGGCGGGGCTCAGCGACCTCGCACCGGTGTGGCTGAATTTCACCGAGAATCCCATGACCGTGCAGTTTCTTCATCGCTTCGGCGCCTATGCGGTGATTATCCTGGCCGTGCTGATCGTGGTGCGGGCGCGCAAGCGCATTGCCGAACCCACCGTGCGCCGCGCCGCCATGGCGCTGTTGCACCTCTCGCTGATGCAGGTGGCGCTGGGTATCTGGACGTTGCTGGCGGTGGTGCCGGTGGCGCTGGGCACGCTGCATCAGGGGGTTGGCGTGCTGGTCTTCCTCACCGGGATCATGCTTTTGTACGAGCTCAAAGAGCCGCCCGGCCTGAAATAGCGGTAACATAATACCGCAACTGTAAATCCCTGTAAAATCACGCGAAATCCGGCATTTTCACCGTTGACTTGCCGCTTTCCATAGCTATTATGCGGCCCCGAACGAAGTTGAGCCCGGCGCGGTGGATATGCGGGGCATGTGGAGCGAAAGTCATGAAGACCTATTCGGCCAAACCCGCCGACATTGAGAAGAAGTGGCTGCTGATCGACGCCGAGGACGTGGTTCTGGGGCGGCTGGCGGCAACCGTTTCAACCTTGCTGCGGGGCAAGCACAAAACCACCTATACGCCGCACATGGATTGCGGTGACAATGTGGTGATTATCAACGCCGGCAAGATCAAGCTGACCGGCAAGAAGCGCAGCGACAAGATCTATTACCGCCATACCGGCCACCCCGGGGGCATCAAGAGCCGCACGGCGGGGCAGATTCTCGATGGAAAATTCCCCGAGCGGGTGGTTATCAAGGCCGTTCAGCGCATGGTCCCCAGGGGTCCGCTGGGCCGCCAGCAGATGCGCAACCTGCGCGTTTTCGCCGGCGCCAAACATGACCATGAGGCGCAGAAGCCCGAAGTCTTTGACTTCGCCTCGCGCAATCCCAAGAACAAGAGAAGGGGCTAACCATGGCCGAGGAAAAGAAGACACTCGAAGACCTGAAAACGGTGGTCGCCGAGGCCGCCGCTGAAAAAGCCGCGGCCGCCGCTGCCGCCGCCGCGCCCGCTGATGCCAGTGATGCTGCTGATGACGGGGAAGCCGGCGATGCCGCCGCCCCGGTTGAGGTGGTCGCCGAAATCATTGAATTGCGCGAGCCGGTGATCGACGACTTGGGTCGCTCCTATGCCACGGGCAAGCGCAAAGACGCCGTGGCGCGGGTCTGGATCAAGCCGGGCAAGGGCACCATCACGGTCAATGGGCGCGATCAGAACACCTATTTCGCCCGACCGGTGTTGCGCCTGATCGTCAACCAGCCTTTTGAAGTGGTCGAGCGCACCAAGCAATATGACGTGACCTGCACGGTCAAGGGCGGGGGGCTCTCGGGCCAGGCCGGTGCGGTGAAGCACGGCATCTCCAAGGCGCTGGAGCTGTATGAGCCGGCGCTTCGCCCGAAGCTGAAAGCCGCCGGTTTCCTGACCCGCGACAGCCGCGTCGTCGAGCGCAAGAAATACGGCAGGCGCAAGGCCCGCCGCAGCTTCCAGTTCTCGAAGCGTTAAGCGCGCCGCCCTCAGGGCCAAAAAGAAATTCACGAAAAAGGGGTTGGCATTGCCGGCCCCTTTTTTTGTTGTCACTCGGCAGCGGCGACCCCCGTTGCAACTTCTGCGATATGGACATATCAATAGGGTATTGAGCTAGTTAGTTGAATATGGGGGTACAAATGCGAATTCTACTAATGGTTTTTCTGATTGCGGTTGGAACTTTTGGTTCCGGCGCTGCGCATTCTTCTGCGGCTTACCTTGTTGGCGTCGCCTCGGCTTGGGAAAACGCAGGCGGAAACATAATGCTTCACACGTCGTCTGGAATGCTTTTTCCCTCAAAGATCGAGATTTACGACAGAAAAAATACAACGACGTTTGCTGAAGATGGCTCCGATGTTGCCGTTACCTATCAAACTGAGAGTGGCGTCGGGCGCACGGAAATTACGGTGTACGTAACATGGGATGCGCGGACCCCGCTTCAGGACGTGCGCGATATGGCCGAGCAGGCCATTACCATGCGTTTCAACTCTGCCGCATCCGAGGCGCGCTTCGATTTGCCGCTGAACGGTCATCCGGATATAGTCGCGCCGGTGTCCCTGTTTCGCACCCATATTTCGGGGACAGAAGTTATTACCGGCGTCTGGCTGGCCCGTGTAAATGGCTGGATCGTGAAGGTTCGCATGACCTACAGCAGCCATTACCGCGATACCATGATGGAAATGACGGCAAAGCTAATGGCGAAGGACGATGTGGAAGTTCCGCTGCGGCTTCGGGATGCGGGGCTGAATATGGTGACCAAATTGATCGAAGGGCTCGATTGGGCGGGCCTCGAAAAGGGTCCCTGATCCATGGAATTAGCCGGTGCAAAACTGCGCATAGCGCGCCCCACATCCGATATGGCGGCGGCAAAGCGCTTTTATATGAACGGCTTGGGGCTGGAACTGCTGGGCTCGTTCGAGGATCACGGCGGTTTCGACGGCATCACACTAGGATTCGCCAGCCAGTCGTTTCACCTGGAGATTACCTATGAGCACGCGGCGCCTGAAATTTCGCCGCCGTCGCCCGAGGACCTGATCGTATTCTATGTGGAAGACAAGGCTGCCTGGCAGCGGATTGTCGACCGCATGAAATCGCTGGGCTATGAGGCGGTCAAATCCAGCAACAGCTATTGGGACGTGACCGGCATCACCTTCGCCGACCCCGACGGCTTTCGCGTCGTTCTGGAAAATGCCGCCAGCGGGATTTAGGAGACTCGCAGTAGGCCCCGGGGCCCTATCCACTCGCAGATTTGTGATGGGGCAGGGGTGCGCCAGCCTAGGCGGGCTGGGTGCTGCGTGCTAAAAGCGCCGAGGCTATAAGCACTTGCGCCCTGGATGAGCTTCTCTCAATGAGACAATTTTTCCGCGCCGCCCTGTCACTGGCTTTCCTGCTCGCCGCGTCCCTGTTGGCCGCGATGGAAGGCGCGCGTGCGGCGACCCCCGATATTGCCGTTGAGGTGGAAAGCTACCGGCCCGGACATCCTTTCTGGGTGGCGCTGACCCTGACCCCTGGGCCGGGCGGGGGAGGGGAGGAAGACGAGCGCATATCCTGGCGTAATCCCGGGGCTGCCGGCGCCGCGCCGGTTTTCAATTGGTCGCTGCCGCCGGGATTCACGTTAACTGGAACCCGCTGGCCGATACCCGGCGCGTTTGATACTGGCACCCCCGAAGGCAACCCGGGCATGGCCAATTCCGGCATGGCTTATGGATACAGCGGGCCGGTGACCCTTTTGTTCGAGATCACGCCCCCTGGAGACACCACCGGCAGGGCAATCGATCGCTTCAGCCTGACCATCGCATGGCAGGAATCAGCGCCCAGAGAAAAAATTTCGCCGCCGGAAGTACAACTGGTTATAGCACTGGGGCCGGGCGACGGCGCGCGGGCCACGGCCAGGCGCGAGTTGTTTGCCGCCGCGCGGGGCGCCATGCCGTTGCCGTCACTATGGCCAGCACTGG
>JACZSK010000121.1 GCA_022574255.1 Pseudomonadota bacterium | reverse complement strand
GCCGAATCCATAGCCGAGGAAAAGCGTCGTAAACATCAGGGTGCTGAGCAGATAAACCGTCAGGGCCATTTTCCCGAGGTTTTCCAAGGGCCGCAGGACCGGAATCCACTTGCGATTCTGAGCCAGGAGAATAATTCCCGCCGCATAGCCCAGCGCAAGTGCCGTCGAGCCATAAGCAAACAAAATATCGCCGAGAAGCCGAATCCCTGTGGAGGCGGTGTTTTCCCGGAACACCGAATAGCCAAAATACTGCGTCAGCACCCATTCACTGATCGCGCTGGTGACCCCAATGCCTATGCCCCAGTGAAACACCCTGCGAATGAGCGGCAGATGCCGCGGGATGTCGTGAACAATCCGGCTTCGGCCGACATAGAGACCGAGCAGGAACATGGCAAAAATCGCCAGGCTTGATTCGGAATCAAGCGGAATTGACCAAATGCGCGGTGGAATGGATCGGGCATTGCGCTCGAATACTTGCTCAAGAGAGCCCAGGTAGGGGTGCCCCTCTCTCCGCTCGGCGAGCGAGCGGGCCTTCTCCGATTGAGCAACAGCTTCCGCGACAGGTTCATCTTCACTCAGGGATACGATCACGTTCCCCACGGGGAACACCGCAAGGAGAACAAATGTAAGAACAAGCAGCGCTCGTTTCGGCAACCTGCGAAAGGCGATGAGAATCATACCAAGCATCGCATACAGCATCAGTACGTCGCCCTCATAAAATAGCGCGTGCGCCATTCCGATGATGAACAGGATCACCAGTCGGCGGAAGTAGAACCACAACCCACCGGCCTGTGCTTCCGCCTTGAGCATTTGCAAGGCGAATCCGAACCCGAACAGGGTGGAAAACAAGCGCCAGGATTTGGTCTCGAATACCGAGTGCATAGCCGAGAAAGATATGTGGTCAAAGATGCCGGTCCATTCCGTGGAATAGGCGCCGAAGTTGTACATATTGACCAGCAGCACCCCGAACAGGGCAAATCCCCTGACCATATCGACAGACTTTATCCGGGTTCCTGGGTCGGTCGGTCCGATGCGTACGGCGACAGGCATACGCACATATTCGGCTTGTTGGGGCAGGAAATCAACCGCATTGCTCGCATGGGCGGACAGCGCAAAAGCAGTTAGGTGGCCCCGGCAAAAGAGTCCGCTTCCCGCCAAAAGCAGACTCTCCTGGAGCACCCCTCACTCCGCCGCCGCCTCGCTGCCCGCGCTCGCTTGCCCCGCATACCATGCGTCGATGTCCCTCAGCGCGCGGCTGGTATAGGCGGGCTTGCGCTCGCGTTTGCTGAGTTTTTTCAGCTTGCCGTTTGGCAGTTCCACGCGGGGGATTGGCGGCAGCAGGCCGAAATTGATATTCATCGGCTGGAAGCTCTTGCCTTCCCGCCCATCAAGGATATGCCCGCCGGTGATATGGCCCAATAGTGCGCCAAGCGCCGTTGTCCCGGGCGGCGCCATGAAAGCTGCGCCCAGCCGCTCCGCCGCCGCCATGCGCCCGGTCAGCAGTCCGATCGCCGCCGATTCCACATAGCCCTCAACGCCGGTGATCTGCCCGGCGAACCTCAACCGTGGCTCGGCTTTCAGGCGCAGTTCCGCGTCCAGCAGTTTCGGGCTGTTGAGGAAAGTGTTGCGGTGCAGGCCACCAAGGCGGGCGAATTTTGCCTTCTCCAGCCCCGGAATGGCGCGGAAAATATCGGTTTGCGCGCCGTGCTTCAGCTTGGTCTGGAAGCCAACCATATTATACAGCGTGCCCAGCTTGTTATCCTGCCTGAGTTGCACCACAGCATGGGCGCGGGCGCCGGTGCGCGGGTCGGTCAGGCCAACCGGCTTCATGGGGCCAAAACGCAGAGTCTCGGGTCCGCGCTCGGCCATAACCTCGATGGGCATGCAGCCCTCGAAATAGGGGGTCGCGGCCTCCCATTCCTTGAATTCCATCTTGTCGCCGTCGATCAGCGCCTGGATGAAGGCGTTATACTGCGCCTCGTCCATGGGGCAGTTGATGTAATCGGCGCCGTCACCATCTTCGCTTCCTTTGTCGTAGCGCGACTGGAACCAGGCCACGTTGAAGTCTATGGACTCTTTATAGACGATGGGTGCGATGGCGTCGAAAAAGGCCAGCGCCTCTTCGCCGGTCAGGGCATTTATGGCTTCCGACAGGGGTTCCGACGTCAGCGGCCCGGTGGCGATAATAACGTTATCCCATTCAGCGGGCGGCAGCCCGGCCACTTCGCCGCGCTCAATGGTGATCAGCGGTTCGCTCTCCAGTGCCGCCGTCACGCCCCCCGAAAAACCATCGCGGTCCACCGCCAGGGCCGAGCCGGCGGGCACGCGGGCGGCATCGGCGGCACGCATTATCAAACTGTCGCCCCGGCGCATCTCCTCATGCAACAGCCCAACGGCGTTATTCTCGGCGTCGTCGGAGCGGAAGGAATTTGAGCAGACCAGCTCGGCCATACCGTCTGTCTCATGGACATCGGTTTTCACATGGGGGCGCATTTCATGCAGCACCACGGGCACACCCAGGCGCGCCGCCTGCCAGGCGGCTTCCGAGCCGGCCAATCCGCCGCCAATGATGTGAATTTCTCTCATATTTCTGGCAATGGTTCCGGCCGTAATTCTGGCAATGGTCCTGAAATTGCCCAAATTTTGCGCATAATCGCGATTCTCATGCTAGATAACACTTGTTTCGGCCTTGCGGCAGAAAAAGGAATAGAAAAAGCGCGTATCATGTTGGGTTCACTTAAGTATCTTATCTCCGCCGCGTTGTTCGGGCTGCTGCTGGCGGGCGGGAGCCTGCCGGCTGAAGCCAAATCTATTATTTACCTGATCCGCCATGCGGAGAAAGTGGACGACGGCACCCGCGACCCCAGCCTGAACGAAGCGGGCAGGGCGCGCGCCGAATGGCTGGCCGACTGGTTCGCCGGGCGTGGCATAACCGCCATTTATTCCAGCGAATTCAAACGCACCCTGGAGACCGTGGCGCCTTTGTCGGTGCGTCTCAACATGCCGATCGCGCCCTACGACCCCCGGGCGCTGGAGGATGTGGTAACGCGGCTGCGCGCCGCCGAGGGCGTTATTGTGGTCTCGGGCCACGGCAACACCACGCCGGCGCTGGTCAATATGCTGATCGGGGAAGACCGCTACGCAGACCTGGCCGAGGGCTGGATGTATGACCATATTTTTCAGGTGATGCTCGGCGATGACGGCGCGGTGGCGGTCGAGATTCTCTACAGTGAACCGCGCAGTACTGAGCCGCCAGGCGATTAGAGAAAAGGGGCCGCCAGGCGATTAGAGAAATGGGGCCGCCAGGCGATTAGAGAAAAGGGGCCGCCAGGCGATTAGAGAAAAGGGGCCGCCAGGCGATTAGAGTACTGAGCCGCCAGGCGATTAAAGAAAATCCGGGCCGCCAGGCGATTAGGGAAAATCCGCGCCGGCGCGATTAATGCGGGGCCAGCCCCTGCCAGGTCACCACGAACATGGCCAGGCCGATGACGGCAAAGAGAATGCCGATGGCGCGTTCCATGAGGTTCTGGCTGATCTTGCCCTGCAGGCGGGGGCCTATCTGGCCACCGATAATAACCGCAGGCACCGTATAGGCCACCAGGTTCCACGGCACGGCGCTGACGCCGCCCGATGCGATCAGGGCGCTGATCTGCGTAAAGCTGGCGGAAGCAATTGTGACGATCACCACGAAAACGCTGGTCGCCGCGGCCACCGGGATAGGCACGCGGTTTTGCTTGGCCAGTTGCGGCATCACCACCTCGCCAATGCCCACCGACAGCATGCCGGTGAGAAACGCGCCGATGGAGGTGGCGATGGCGCCCTTGCCCTGGCGCGGCTTCAGGTAGGTATAGACCGTGCCGTCGGCGCCGGTGATGCTGCGCGGCTCGCGCCCGTTTTTCTCGCCGCTGGTCAACAGCTCTATCTCGTGTTCAACGGGCGCATGGTGGCGGATCATGACCCAGGCCAGCACGATCATCAGCGCCCCGTAGGCGCCGGTCAGGACACTGCGGTTCACGAATTGCAATACCAGCGCCCCGGCAATGGCCACCGGCACACCAACCGCGATGAAGGGCAGCGCGCTTTTGAAGTCGATAAGCCCTTTTCTATAATAGCCGACAAAGCCCGATGAGAAGCCGAATGTCTCGGTCAGCAGGGCCACGCCGACCACGGCTGCGGCGCTCTGCAGGGTATATTCGGGGCCCAGCAGGGGGAAAATAATCAGGAATATAGGCGTAAAAAGCGCCGCGCCGCCGATGCCCGACACCATGGCCGTGGTGGCCACCAGGACGGAAATCGGGAACATGAACCAGTACAGGGTGAAATCCAATTTTACGCTCCTTTTTGGGTTGCTAGGGGCTCTTTCGGGTGACGATGCAAACGATTGCGCCCGCGATATTGGGCTGAACCTAGCCGATTGGTGGGTGGGACGCAATTCAAGGATGGATGCGGGGCTCAAGTGGCGGCAGCGCCTTGCCAGACCACGGTAAACATGGCGGCGGCAATTACCGCAAACAGAAGGCCAATGGTCAGCTCCATTGCCCGCGGCGATATCCTGCCCTGTAAATGCGGCCCGATCTGGCCACCGATAATGACCGCGGGCAGGGTGTAAATCGCCAGATTCCAGGGTACCGCCAGCATGCCACCGGCGCTTATCAATCCGGTTATCTGGGTGACGGCGGCCACGGCGCTGACAATGATCACCACGTAGAGACTGGTGGCGGCGGCCACGGGGATGGGCATGCGATTGCGCTTCGCCAGTTGCGGCATCACCACTTCGCCGATGCCTACCGACAGCATGCCGGTGAGAAAAGCGCCCGCCGAGGTGGCGATGGCGCCCTTGCCCTGGCGCGGCCGGGGGTAGGTATAAATTGTGCCATCGGTGGCGGTGATGCTGCGCAACTCACGTTCATTTTTCTCGCCGCCGGCCAACAGATCCGTCTCTTGCGCAGCCGGTGTATGATGGCGGATCATTGCCCAGGCCAGATAAATCATCAGCGCGCCATAGATAGCCTTGATCGCATTATCATCGACGAATTGAGCCATCAGCACCCCGGCGACGGCCAGTGGCGCGCCCACGGCGATGAAAGGCCGGGCGCTGTGGAAATCAACCAGGCCGCGTCTGTAATAGCCGACGAAGCCGGAGAAAACGGCGGTGGTCTGGGTGAGCAAGGCCACGCCTACCGCCGCTGCCGGGCTGGCCAACACATAGTCCGGGCCAAGCAGGGGGAAGACCAGCAGAAAAATCGGCATGGCCAGCGCCGAGCCGCCGATGCCCGCCACCGCGGAGATCACCGCGATCAACATGGAGATCGGAAACATGAACCAGTAAATTGTGAAGTCCAATTTTGCTTCCCCTATGGGCTGGCCGGTGGTCGTCCGGGTGACTACGCAAACGATTGCGACTGCCGCATTGGGCTGAACCTATCCAATTGGTAGGTGGGATGCAATCGGGGGGGCATCAAGCCGCTGAAGTCATTCCGGGCGCGGGCCGGACGCTTCCGGATCCCCCCATACGGCGTGATTTAACAGGCTGGCATGGCCGCCGGAGTCTCTTCGGTCTGCCTAATTCCTGCCTTGGATACTGACATCACCCATGCCTCTGGAGCGAAGTCGATCAACTCTGGGATGGCCCAGCACCGTGACGTCTCCAATGCCCGACACATCCAGCGACAGGCTGCCGTCGGCGTAGATCGTGGCGTCGCCGATGCCGGATATGCGGGCGGTAACCTCATGGCACAGGAACTGCGCGGCATCAAAATCGCCGATCGCCGAGATGTTATATGTCACGCGCCGGCAGGACCCCCGGAAGGTAACATCGCCAATGCCGGAAAATCCGATCCGGATGTCATCAACCTCAATGTCCTGAAAATCTGCCTCAACAACGGCGTCGAGTTGAACGGCGGCCAGATCGGGGGTCACCACATCGATCTTGACATAGCGGTTCCCGGAATGGCGATCGGTGTGTTCAATCAAAAGCTCGCCGTCGGTAACGCTGGCGCGCAAATGCGCGAAATGATCGGGTTCCGTGGACAGCACAAGGGTCTGGGGGTGGCCCATGCGCAACGTGATCAGCGCATTGGCGTCAAAGACAATCCGGTCAAAGCCAGGAAGGGCAATGGTCCTGGCTTCCAGGCCTTTGAAATGGGCGGTCGTCGATGGAATTTCCCCGTGAAAACTGCAGGCCGGCAGCGTCGCAGCCAGCAGCAATGCGGATAATAGTTTCCGGTACATCGTGATTCCTCATGCCGTATGCCGTGTTTTTTATATCACTTTGTTATATATCCAAACGATACATTAAAGGACCGCGGGAGGCAAGGGAAATGCGGTGGCCTTTACTCTGCGGCGGATTTCTTGGCGTGGACGCCGCCGGCCCGGCCCGCATGGCGGCTTAACAGTTCCGCCAGATATTGCCCGGTGTAGCTGGCTTTGACCCGCGCCACATCCTCTGGCGTGCCGCTGGCGATAATCTCGCCGCCGTTGTCGCCGCCCGCCGGGCCCAGGTCGATGATCCAGTCGGCGGTCTTGATGACCTCCAGGTTATGTTCGATGACAACAATGCTGTTGCCCTGGTCGACCAGCGCCTGCAGCACTTCCAGCAGCCGCCGCACGTCCTCGAAATGCAGCCCGGTGGTGGGTTCGTCCAGGATATACAGGGTCTTGCCGGTCGAGCGCTTGGACAGTTCCTTGGCCAGCTTGACCCGCTGCGCCTCGCCGCCCGAAAGGGTGGTCGCCGACTGGCCGACTTTAACGTAACCCAGCCCGACGCGCTGGAGCATTTCGAATTTGCTGCGGATGGCCGGCACCGCCTTGAAAAAAGCGCCGCCCTCCTCAACGGTCATGGCCAGCACGTCGGCGATGGACTTGCCCTTGAACTTGATTTCCAGCGTTTCGCGGTTATAGCGCGAGCCCAGGCAAACGTCGCATTGTACATAGACGTCGGGCAGGAAATGCATTTCGATCTTGATCAGCCCGTCGCCCTGGCAGGCTTCGCAGCGCCCGCCCTTGACGTTGAATGAGAACCGCCCTGGTTTGTAGCCGCGGGTGGCGGATTCGGGCAGCGCCGCAAACCATTCGCGAATGGGGGTGAAGGCGCCGGTATAGGTGGCGGGGTTCGAGCGCGGCGTGCGGCCGATCGGGCTCTGGTCGATATCGACGATCTTGTCGAGGAATTCCAGGCCCTCGATGGCGTCATGGGCGCCGGGAATGGCGCGGGCGCCGTTCAACTTGCGCGCCACCGCCTTATACAAAGTCTCCAC
>JACZSK010000003.1 GCA_022574255.1 Pseudomonadota bacterium | reverse complement strand
GGCAGCGAGTATTTCCATGTCCCACAGGGGCACCAGCGGGTCTTGGTTGCCGTTCACCACCAGCAGCGGCATTGCAATGGTTTCCCCCTTGCCGATGAGCCCCGCATCATACAGCGAGAAAGGCGCTGAAGCCCTGGCGATGGCCTCGAAATCACCATGGGTGATGCCCAGCGCCTGAGCCAGAGCGTCGAGGGTTTCACGGGAGCCGGCGGCCAGCGCCTCGGCGCCTGCAACGAAAAATTCATGCACCGGCGCGCACATGGCCACCACCGCTTTGAAGCGGGGCTCGGTCGCCGCCATCCGCGCCGCGTAATGGCCGCCAAAGCTGATGCCCAAAAGACCGATGCGGGAGGCGTCGATGCGTTTGTCGCGCGTCATATACTCGTAAACCGCCGTATACATGGCGCCGGATTCAGGGGTGGCGGGCCATTCTGCGCCCTCGCCGGTGCCCGGAGAATCGAAGGCCAGCACCGCCATGCCGCGCTCAAGGAAGGGCTGAATGCGTTGGTAGGCATCGGCCTTGTGGGTGTCGATGCCGTTGGTCCAGATCACCAGAGGCGGGGTGGTGGCATTCTTCGGCATATGCAGATAGCCGACAATATTACCGCCGCGGTAAGGCACTTCAACCACCTGCAACGGCACATCAAAATATTTTCCTGCACGGATGTAATATTCCAGATGCTTGGCATAAGCCGCCCGCTGGGCTGGCGTCGCATTGGTGGAAAATTTCGCCACCGAGTAGAGAAGCGAGGCGCTCAGATAAGCCTCCCGGGCCTGGCCAAATTTATTCGCGGTCTCTCGCTTCTTGCCCAGTGCCGCATAAAATTCCGCCGATTTGCTCCATTCGTATATCCATGACCCCGGACCATTGTCACCAAACCGCTCGATCCGGTGATAGGTGGCGTAGACAATATCCCAGTCGGCACCGCGCGCCACCCATTGGGCCAGACGCCTGGGATTCAGTTCAACCTCGGCGCTGAGGGTATGCGCGCCGGTTATTTGGGCCAGCAACAGCGTCAATCCTGCAACCAGTATTTTGTATCCGGACATTATCCTTCGCCTTTCTCTTGCAGCGCCGCGCGTACTTTTTCCGGAGTCAGCGGCAGATCGCGCAGGCGCACGCCAACCGCATCATAGAGTGCGTTGCCGATAGCGGCGGCCATTGGCCCCTGCGCCAACTCGCCCGCACCAAGCGGTTTTTTGGTTGTCCGCTTTGGTCCTTGGCACATCAAATGCACATCAACCAGCGGTACTTGGTCGAATGTGAGGATCGGATAGGACAGCCAGTCGGAGAGTGTGGCGCCACCGGAATCGAAAGATACCTCTTCCATGAGCGTCCAGCTTGTGGACTGCACAATGCCGCCCTCGATCTGGTTGCGGGTGCCGTCGGGGTTGATGATCTCGCCGCAGTCGGCGGCAGCAACAGCGCGCATTACCCTGATTTCGCCGCTGTCCGCATCGACTGCAACCTGGGCCACTACAGCCAGGTATCCGCCCAGATTCTTGTATCGGGAATAGCCAATGCCGCGGCCATGTCCAGCGGTCATGGGCGAGCCCCAGTCGGCGCGGCTGGCCGCTTCCTCTATAACCGCGCGGCCCCGCGTGTCGCCCAGATGCTTCAGGCGGAAAGCCACCGGGTCAATCCCGGCCAGCGCCGCCAATTCATCCATGAAGGATTCGATGGCAAAGACATTGGCATAGGAGCCGAGCGAGCGGAGCGCCCCGGTGCGCAGCGGGCCTTCGGCAATAAAATGCTTCATCACCTTCAGGCGGTCGCTCTGGTATGGCGGAACGGCATTGCGATCGAGGCCGCCCGTGGGACGGGGAATGTTTCTGGCGGGCGGCGGAGTAATGGGATTTGCCATATGCCGCGCCGCAATCAGATTTCCCGCGCCGTCACCGGGCCGCGAGGAATGGGTGAAACCCTTTACCGCACACTGCCAGTCGGCCAGCCGGCCATCGCCGGTGACAGCACCGGAGATATCGATAACCATGGCTGAACCGAAGGGCTCCCATCTGAATTCGTCGCCGCGCATCCATTGCAGGCGAACCGGACGCCCGCCCGCTGCCCGGGCCAGCAGGGCCGCGTCGAGCGCCGCATCGTCGGCGCCGTTCTGGCCATAGCAGCCTGCAGCGGGAGCGTGGATCACACGGATGTTTTCGGTATCCATCCGCAGGGCTTGAGCCAGTGCTTTACGCAGCGGAAAGACGCCCTGGCAATGGCTCCAGACGGTCAACTGGTTGCCGTCGAACTGTGCAATCGCGGCCGAGGGGGCCAGCGAGGCATGGGCCTGAAAAGGCCGCGTGTAGCGCGCCGAAATCTTCTTCGCCGCAACCAGCCTTGCACCCCTGTCTTTCTCGGCGATTACCGAAGACCGGGCCGGTAACGAAGTCAGCAATTCAGGCAGTTCCTGAGATGACGAAGATCGCGCCTGATTGCTCCAGCGCGCCACACCGGCAAGCGCCTCGGCCGCCTGGATCGCCTGAAATTCGCCCCGGGCAATCACCCCAAGAAAGCTGCCGTCGCGGACAATGTTTTTGACCCCGGGCATGGCAGAAATTCTGTCTTCGTCAATTGCCGCCAATACGGCACCAGAACCTGGCGGACGAACAATGCGGCCATGCAACATTCCGGGCAATCTGATGTCCTGGAGAAAACTCTGCTGGCCGAATACGCGACTGGGAATATCGCGCCGCTGTATCGGCCGGCCCGCATAACGCCTCTCATCAGCCGGTTTGGGCGCCGCGCCGCCGCCGGCATCGCGCTCAAACAGGCCCTCCTCCGCAAGCTGCCAATAGGAGACGCTTTCCTTGCCCGCGAATACCAGGCCGTCTTCAACCCGCAGGCTGTCTGGCGTCGCGCCCAGCCGCCGCGCAGCCCGGGCGATGAGTATCTGGCGCGCATGAGCTGCGGCAAAGCGGATAGCCATGCCGCTCTGCTGGATCGACAGGCTGCCGAAGGTATATCCCTCGTCGGGGGTCAGCGCGGTATCGCCGGTGATCATGTCAATGCGCGCCATATCAACATCCAGCTCGTCGGCGGCAATCTGCGCCAGCGCCGTGGCGATGCCCTGGCCAAGTTCCACCTTGCCGGTAAACACCGTGACTCCACCGCCCGCGTCGATGCGCAGCCAGGCGTCGAGTGCCGGAGTCTTGCCGAGACTGCCGGGCAATCCGGTCTGCGCGACGACCGGAGGCAGGAGGCCGGCCAGGCTGAAAGCGATGGTCAGCACCCCAGCGCCGATAACGACTTCGCGCCGCGAGGGCTTGTACGCCAGACTCACTTCGCGCCTCGCTCATTTTGTTTCTGGCTGGCCGCCTTGACTGCCCTGATAATGCGGGTATGCGACCCGCAGCGGCAGAGATTGGCGGACAGCGCGCCGCGAATTTCGCCCTCGGAGGGGTCGGGATTTTCGCTCAGAAAAGCCGCCGCGGTCATAATCATGCCATTGGTGCAATAACCGCACTGCAGGGCCTGATGATCTATAAATGCCTGCTGCAGGGGGTGGGCATTTTCAGGGCCGCCCAGGCCCTCAAGCGTAACAATCGCCGAACCCGCGACAGCCTCAACCGGCGTGATGCAGGAGCGCACCGCGCGGCCATCCACATGCACCATGCAGGCACCGCACTGGCCCAGCCCGCAGCCGAACTTTGGCCCGAACAGGCCCAAATCATCGCGCAGCACATACAGGAGCGGCGTGTCGGGAGAGACATCCGCCTCCCTGACCTCCTCATTGACCTTGAGCTTGATGCGCATCCTGTTTCTCGAACCCGTGCAGGAAGATTACAGCCCGTCCCCAACATCCAAATTCTCGGGCTGGATATCAAGGCCCGCGTCCCTGGCTTCCTGGCGCAGCAGCACCATGAAATCCTCGTCGCCCCCGCCGTCATCGATAACCCTCTGCACCAGGTCACGCACCAGTTGGGTCACCGGCAGTGGCACACCAAGGCCCGCGCCCGCGGCCAGCCCCAAATCAAGGTCCTTGCGCAACAGCACCGGCGTGAAGGTCGGCGTGAAGTCCAGATTGACGATGGACGGCGTCTTGTATTTGGAAAAGCGGCAGCCCATGACCGACTTGTTAATAAAATCCATCAGCGCGTGGCGCGGCACGCCGCCCTTTTCCGCCAGCACCGCTATTTCGGCCAGCGACTGGGTGACAACACCCAAAAGAATATTGTGGCAAATCTTGACCATGCGGGCCAACTCGCCGCCGCCCACATAAGTGGCGCCTTCGCCCAGCGCCGCCAGGTATGGCTCGGCACGGTTAAACGCGTCTTCGGGCCCCGAGGCCACGATCGACAATTTGCCCGCCTTGACCACCTTGGCGTTGCCGCTGACCGGGGCCGCCAGCATTTCGCCGCCCAGAGATTTGACATGGGCGCGGACATGGGCCGAGGCTTCCTCGGATACGCTGGAACAGTCGATGAGCAATCCGGGTATGGTTCCCGCGACCGAGAGCACCCCGGCCTCGCCCATGGTCACTGCTTTCAGGTCGTCCGGCCCCGAGACCATGGTGAAAACGATGTCGCGGTCGGCCAGGTCGGCCGGCGAATCGACTATGGTGGCGCCCAGTTCAGTCAGCGGCTCGGCCTTGGAACGCGTGCGATTATAGACCGATACGTCGGCGCCCGCCTTCAGCAGTCTTCCGGCCATGGCATAGCCCATGCGGCCGGTGCCGATCCAACCTATGCTGTGTCCTTTAATCAAATCGTTGGTCATAGCTGCGCCCGTCCCTCTATTGCTCTTAATTGATCGATTTTCTGATCCACATCATTTCTGTTCTGACGCCGGCATCCTGTATCAGGTTGAACACAGGGCAGCGCCGCTCGGTCTCCTCGACCACCTCTCGCAACCGCTCTTCAGATTCCCGGGTGCTGACGATGGCCTGCATACGGACGGTCTGGAAATGCGGGCGCACTGTATCAACGCCCATGCGCCCGCGGATATCGATGGTGAAGGCCGCTTCAAATTCGATGCCCTCGTATGCGAAATCAAATTCGGCGGCGGTGCGGTTAAAGGTTACCGATTCGCAGCCGCAGAGCGCGCCGACAATCGCTTGCAATGGCGACGGCCCCTCGCCCGTGCCGCCATCGCGCACCGGCTCATCGGTGATAAACCCACCGTACTCTTCGGTTTCGATAATGGCCTTCATGCCGCCCGCGTTGTGAACGGAAACAGCCTTGCGGCGAATGATCGGTTTTTCCAGATCTGCCTCGGAGATGACTTTGGTGGCCACAATGCTTTCCTGATTCTTGTTGGAACGCCAATCGTTGGCCTCTAGGTAGCATGATCCAAGTTCTTAATGCAATCGTTTGCACACAATTGCGCAATGCAGCATAATAAACGCCGCATAAACGCCGCGAAGGCGTTGCCTGTGGAGACGGCGCTGCGGCGCGGGGAACAGGAACAAGCGTAGAAGGAGGTCGTAATGGAAGCGCGCGAAATGGGATTTTCCGACGAGCAAAAGATGATCTGGAAGAGCTGTCGCGATTTTGTCGACGGCGTAATCATCCCTTTTATCCGCGAAAACCGCGAGCGCGAGTGGCTGGCGCCGCCCGATGAGCGGCTGCCGCTGAAGTTGCTTGAGGCCGCCGACGAGCTGGGCCTGCGCACCCTGGGCGTGCCCGAACGTTTTGGCGGAATGCCGTTTGAAGAGGGCACGCAGGCCCAGACCCTGGCGCTGATCGCCGAAGAGATTGGCCGTGGCGATTCGGGTTTCGCCGACAAACTGGTGCAGAACTGGAAGGTCTCGGTGCTGCTTTCGGCCTATGCCCCCGAGCATCTTCTGGAAGAGATATTTCCTCGCTTCATGGCTGATCCCGCCTTCCTGATGGCCCACGCCCTGACCGAGCCAAAAGGCGCGTCAGATCGCTGGCTGCCCTACAACGTGCCCGAGGCCAACATGGACACCCGCGCCGTGCAGGATGGCAACGAATGGGTCCTGAACGGGCGCAAACATTTCATCTCCAACGGCTACGACGCTTCGCTCTATATTGTTTACGCCAACACCAACCCCTCCGTCGGCATCTCTGACGGCACCTCCAGCTTTATCGTGCTGAAGGAGATGAAAGGATTTTCGGTGGCCCGGGCCAACGAGACTATCGGCTGCCGCTATATGAACAACGGCGAAATCGTCCTTGAAGATTGCCGGGTGCCGCAGGATCACCTGCTGGTCAAAGACGAAGCCTTGAAGAAGGCGGCGATATATTTCAACCCCGGCAAAATATTGCAGGCGGCGAAGAACCTGGGGGTCGGCATGGCGGCGCTGGAAGATACTGAAGCATATGTCCAACAGCATATCCAGGGCGGCAAGCCGCTGATACAGCATCAGATAATCGCCGCCCATCTGGCCGACATGACGGTCAAGCTGGAGGCGGTTCGCGCCATGGTGTACCGGGCCGCCAGGGCGCTAGACCAGGGCGCGTCCGACGCCGGGCAGCAATGTCTGATGGTTAAAGTGTTCGCGTCGGAGACCGTCATGGAAGTTGCCCAGATGGCCATGGAATTGCACGGCGGCATGGGCGCCATGCTGGAGGCCGGTATCGAGAAAATCTTCCGCGACGCCTCGATCTTCCTGCACATGGACGGCACCAACGACATCCACCGTTTCAAGATTATCAGGGCGCGCTTTCCCGAGACTGCGGGTGCCTACGCCGGCTGAATATCGACCGCCACCAGAAGGGCAACCACCGATCCGATTCGGGCATTGCCGCCGTCGCGTCAGCCTCGCTCACGAAAAAGTGTTCGCAAATCTCCCGCAGGAATATTCCTGAGCGCGCCAGATGAACGCCTCCGAGGACGGAGAATCGCCGACCATCTCGTAAAAGCGGGAAGGCAATGATCCCGCGCGGTTTCAGCCTATTACGAATGCGGGCACGCGCCGCAATGCGGCTTCTGCCCGCTACCCTTAACGCAATCGTTTGCAATCTTTTGCACGGAGGCTTTGACTTAAAATATGCAAACGTTTGCATTACGGTGATCTGTTGCTATAAGGGGCTTAGTTCCAGATATCAAAATTTGGAAGTACAGGGAAAAAACACCAGGGGGAGGCTCATGATCTCGCGAAATTTTGTCACAACGTTGTTGGCTGGCTGTGCTGTTGCAGCGCTGACCGTCAATGCTGATTCCGCTTATGCCCAGTCCAGCGGCGACGGCGCATTCGCAATAGAGGAAATTATTGTAACGGCCCGTAAGCGCGGCGAGAATTTGCAGGATGTGCCGGCGACCATTACTGCGTTTACTGCAGACGACCTGGACAATATGGGTGTTTCGAGCATGCGGGATTACGCCAAGATTATTCCCAATTTCTTCCTTGTCGAAACACAGAATTCCGGTTTCACCTTTGTGAACATCCGCGGCATTACCCAGATGCGTAACCTCGACTCGTCGGTCGCCGTGGTGATTGATGGTGTTTTGTCGACCTCACCCATAGGAATGTCGCAGGAACTTTTTGATATCCAGCAGATCGAAGTTCTGAAGGGCCCGCAGGGCGCGCTCTATGGCCGCAACGCCATGGCCGGCGCCATCAACATCACCACAAAGCGCCCGACCAATGAACTCGAGGGATTTGTCCGCGCCGGATACGGAAATGGTCAGTCGTTCAAAGGCCAGGCGGCGATCAGCGGCCCGATTATCGAGGACTCGCTGTATGGCCGGGTGGCTGTGTCCTACTACAACACAGATGGCCTGCGTGAAAATATCACCACCGGCGTGAACGCAGACAAGGCAGAGAATGTCTCGGCGCGCGGCAGGTTGCTGTGGGAGAAAAGCGACAAATTCGAGGCCGATCTGAGGGTCTCTTTTTCCGACGATAATACCAACGCGCTGCAGTTTACCGATGTCTCGGCCATCTTTCACGAGACCGCCCCCGGCTCGGGCGTTTCCCTGGGCGTGGCGATCGGCGCCTTCTCATGTCCTGGCCCGACCTGCGGGCTGGCTTCGGCCGGGCCGGTCGTCGGCGGCGACAGAAGCTTCTTCGACGACCCCTTCAACCAGCCGATCCCCATCGGCGTCGGCAATATCAACAACACTACGGTGCCGCTGCAGAACAATCTGAACGGTATTGATCGTCGTCGGCTTTATAATATTTCGCTGCTGATGAACTGGGACCTGGAAGTCGGCACGCTGACCTCTACCTCATCCTGGGACAAGGTAACCAACAAGGCGATGGGCGAGCAGCCACCGCGCACAGCCATTGCCTCGCAGAAAAACTCGCAGTACCGCAATACGGAGGCCTGGAGCCAGGAGATACGGCTGACCTCGCCTGACGAGCAGGATTTCCGCTGGATCGTGGGCGCCTATTTCGTGGCAACAGACGCTTTTCTGTCGACCACGGTGCAGCGTGACTTTGACGGCATCGATTCGCTGGTGGATTTCGTCACCCGGGATCCCTTCGCCATAACCCCCGGGGTCTGCGTCGCATCGCCGTTGCCACCGGGAAGTGCCGGCGACAACCAGGGCAACTGCGTCATGAGCTTTGACGGCGATGACGCCAGCAACACCGCCTTTGCCGTGTTCGCGCAGTTCAACTATGACGTTTCCGAGACACTTGAGCTGTCGGTTTCTCTGCGCTACGACAGCGACAAGAGGAAGCAGACAATCCTGACGCCGGACCAGTTCCTGGCATTCCCGACCGACCTGGCCTTTGGCGACACGCGCTCGGCCACATTCGACTCGTTTCAGCCAAAGATAACCCTGCGCTGGATGCCGCGGGAAAACATTACGACCTATGTGACCTATGCCCAGGGTTTCCGCAGCGGCGGATTTAACCGGCCTGGCATCGGTGATCGGGCAAACTTCCTCAGGCCGATACTGGGAGAAGACAACATCCCGCTGGGCGTCGAGGATCTTTTCGCCAAGCAGGAGACCAAGAGCTTCGAAGGCGGCATCAAATACAATTCTCTGAACGGCCGGTTTGTGGTCAATGCGGCGGCCTTCTACACCATAGTTGACGACTATCAGACCTTTACCTTCAACGCCTTCCTGGCCGCGTCGCAAATTATTATTCCGATAGACGAGGTTGAATTGTACGGCGTTGAGATAGACGCGACATTGCTGCTGGCCGAGGGCCTGTCAGTGTCGGCCAGTTATGGTTATACCAATTCCGAGGTGACCAAAGACAGCGCCCGCGGATTGGTCGGAAACTGGGCGCCGCAAACGCCAAGGACCACCGCGAATGTCGGCGTACAGTATGAGCGGCCGATAACAATTGGATCCGGCGAAGGCAGCATCTTCCTGCGCGCCGATTACCAGCGCATCGGCAGCCTTTTCTTCGTACCTGAGAACTTCTCCAAGCGGGATCCGCTGAACCTGTTCAGCGCCCGTGCCGGCCTGAATTTCGGCGAGGGTCTCCAGGTTGCCGTCTGGTCCAAGAACCTGAGCAATGAGAATTATTTCGCCGAGGGCTTTAACCCCAGCGGACTGTTTTTCTATGGCAAGCTCAGGGAGTGGGGCGTTGAAATCACCAAACGTTTCTAGGCCGATTATTTGATACGGACGAAGAGCCGGTGTCCACGGGGGCGCCGGTCGCTTCGTTTGCGGGAGACAGGACATGATGCAAAGAATTGGCGCGCACAAGATTGGCGGGGCACTGTATGTGGTGTGGGGCCTGCTGCATCTTTTTGCCGGGTTTCAGATTTACAAGCTGTCCGGCGGAATTTCCGATCCGGCGCTGGCGGCAAGAATGGCGCAGGCCGGGCTGAACCTGGCGATCATCGCCAGCGCAACAATTGCCATCGCGGCCAGGCTGAACTGGAACAACGACCGCTTCGGCTACTGGCTTAACCTGGGCTTGGTCAGTCTTGCGGATATTGGATTTATTGTCTTGCTGCTGCTGCCCGGATATTTTCCGCTGGGGCCGGGTCTTGTTGGCCCAGCGCTGTGGATATTGGCGGCCCTTTTCAGCACCATCGGCCTGAAACGCGCCGGCAATACATAACCGGGAATATCGCAAGTGAAATTTATCAGAACACTGTTGGCCGGGGCCGCGTGCCTGCTGGCGGCATCAGCCGCTATTGCCTCGGCCGGCAGTGAACCGGACCTGATATTGACGAACGGAAAAATCGTCACGGTGGATGCCGGTTTCTCAATTGCGCAGGCCGTGGCAATTCGCGGCCAGCGGATCACCGCCGTCGGCGACAGCGAGACACTCACCGCCCTGGCCGGGCCCGATACCCGCATTATCGATTTGAGCGGGCGGACGGTTATCCCCGGCCTGATCGACAATCACAGTCACATCATTCGTGCCACCGAATATTGGGCCAGCGAAGTGCGGCTGGACGGGGTGGCGAGCCGCAAAAATACCCTTGCGCTGCTGGCCGCCCGGGCAGCGACGCTGGCAAACGGAAAGTGGATATTCTCGCTGGGTGGCTGGTATGAAGATCAGTTCACTGACAGTAACGACAGCTTCACCTTGGCCGAACTGGATGGGGTGGCACCCGGCAATCCCCTGTTCATGCAGGCCATGTACGACCATGCGCTGGTGAATTCGGCCTGGCTACGCGCCATGGGCATACCGGTGGTGGCCCCGGCGGCGGAAACCTCCGGTGCGGCTGGACTGGCCGGCGATGTGGTACGCGACGCCAATGGCCGGGCAACGGGGCGGCTCAACGGCGGCTTTCCCATGATCATTCGCGCCATGCAGCGCTTTCCGGCGGTCGACGAGGCCGAGCAGTTCGAAGGCATCGCCGCCATGCTGGGCTACCTGAATAGTTTAGGCCTGACGACGGTATTCGACCCCGGCGGATCAGGGATCAACCCCGCCAGCTACCAACGCTTCGCGACACTAGCCGACGCCGGTAAGCTGTCACTTCGAGTCTATTACACCCTGTGGGGCGGGCTGGTCATCAACACGCCGGAAAAGGCCCGTGAATTCATTGAAGTAATCCGCAGCACGCGCCCCTTTCAGGGCGATGTGTGGTTCAACCAGATCGCCATGGGAGAAGTTTATTATCCCGCATTCCACTGGGACCAGATGACTCGGAAGGTGAACCCCGGCAGTGCGGACATTGCAATGGGCCACGAAATATTGTTGGCCGCCGCCGCCGCTGGCTGGCCGGTGCAGACCCATGCCATTCACCCGGCCAATCTGGACCGGTTGCTGACGGTCATGGAAGAGATCAACAAAACCCATCCGCTGCGCCCTCTCAGATGGTCGGTGACCCACGCCGACAATATCGGCGCCGCCCAGATTGAGCGGGCACGGGCGCTGGGCATGAATCTGCAATTGCGCAGCCAGCGGGTTATCGGCGGGCAGAAAGAAATAACCGCCGCTTACGGCGAAGCCGGATATCACATGCCCCCTTTGCGGCTGGTGCAGGACAGCGGCATCGACTTTGGCCTCGGCACCGACGGCACAAAAGCCGCGCAGATCAACCCCTTCGTTACTCTCTGGTGGGCGGTGACCGGGAAAATGCTCAATGGCAATGTGACCAGCAAGGAGGTTTTAACCCGCGAAGAGGCGCTGATCGCCATGACCCGGTCTAACGCCCTGCTGACCTTTCAGGAGGAAAACCTGGGCTCCATCGCGCCGGGCATGCTGGCCGATCTGGTGGTGCTGGACCGCGATTACCTGACCGTTCCGGTGGACCAGATCAAGGATATCCGCCCCCTCGCCACCATGGTCGGCGGGCGCCTTGTGTTTGGTGAATTTTAGGGTCTGGGCCCTAGAACATCTTTCCCGGCAGCCAGCTGGCAATTTCCGGAACCAGCAAGATCAAAACCGCCACCGCCAGCATCATGATCCAGTAGGGCACGGAGCCCCTGAATATTTCGCCCAGTGTCACCGACGGGTCGGGCACCGCCGCCTTGACCGTGAACACCAGCAGGCCGACCGGCGGGGTCAGTAGTCCCGCTTCGATAATCAGGATGCCGTAAATGGCGAAAGCAATTTCGTCGAGGCCCGCCGCCATGGCGATGGGGAAGAAGATCGGCACGGTCATCAAGATGACGGAAATAGAGTCGATCAGCGCGCCCAGCAGCAGCCAGACCAGTGTCATGATCAGCATCATGGCGAAGATCGACAGCCCGGCATCGGTGAACAGGTCCTGGATCATGTCGATGCCGCCGCTCAAGGCCAGCAGCCGGGCATACATGGAACCGGTGATGAGCAGAAACATGATCGGCGCCGTCGACCGGCCAGCGTCGTAAATAGCGTCCATGAAAGCGCGGTAGCGCATGCCGTTCAGCCAGCCGATCACGGCGCTGCCCAGAACCCCGAAACCGGCCGCCTCGGTGGGCGTGAAAATCCCGCCCCATATGCCGCCAAGGACAACAATGATCAACCCCAGAACGCCCAGCCCGCCGCGCTGGACGCTGACGTCCTGATCCTGCTTTTCAAGTTTGTCGCCCGGTGCGGTGCCCGGCGCGATTTCCGGGTTTCGCATCGCCGCTAAAACGCAATAGGCGATGAAAATTATGCCCAGCAGAATGCCCGGCACCACCCCGCCGATAAACAGCGCACCGACCGAACCCTCGGTCAATATGGCCCAGATAATGAGCAACACGCTGGGCGGGATAAGCATGCCCAGGCAGGCGCTGCCGGTGATCACACCCAGCGCGTATGAATTAGCGTATCCCTGCCGCTTCATTTCCGGGTAGGCGATGCGGCTGAAGGTGGCCGCGGAGGCGATGGCCACCCCGGACACGGCGGCAAAAGCGGTGTTGCCCACCACCGTCGCGGCAGCCAGGCGGCCCGGCAGCCGGCCCATGGCGCGGTCACAAAGGGTATACAGGGACGTTGCGGCGCCGGATCGGCTGACCAGTTCACCCATCAGCACGAACAGCGGGATAACCGCCAGCGCATGGCTGCGCACAGCCTCGTAGGCGGTCGAGCCCAGGATCGACATGGCAATATCGAAATTGTCGAAAATCAGATAAACGCCGACGGCGCTGGTCACCCCCAGGGCAATGCCAATATGCACGCCCATCAGCACCAGGACGATCAGCATCCCCAATGAATAAAAAATGACTTCCGGACCCACTACACACTACTCCTGCGCTGTTCATAAATTTCCGCCGAATCAAGCACCAACGATCTCTCCGCTCTCGCCGTCCAGTTGGCCGGTCCAGTCCAGGTATATGAGATACAGATAGATGAAAGCGGCGAAGGCCGAGGTCAGCGCCACCAGAAACCGCACCGGATAGGTCGGCACACGCAGCGCGCCCTCGCCCTCATATTCGCCGATGCCCCAGGCCTCGATAGCGGGGTCCCAAGACGAGTAGGCAGTGGCGAAAAAGAAAAGCAGGCCCAGAATATTGGCGAAGGTGCGAATGGCGCGCTTGCCGCCGGCTCCGACCGCATCATACAGTATGGTCGTGCGGATCATGCCGCCCCGGTAGATAGCCAGCGGCAGCTGCAGGAAAGTCACCGAGACAACGGAATTCTTGATCACCTCGGCGGCGCCCAACAGGGGGTAACTGAAAAGATACCGGCCCGTCACATCGACGAAAATAATCAGGGCCAGCACGACCACCCAGAAGGCAGACACAATATGGATTGCCTTGGCCAGCCTGCCGATCACGCCGTTCCCCCCCTTGTATATTATGGCCATCAAGACCCCCTATTCTACATTCAAAAGCGCCAGGCGACCAGAGCCTGAACGCGGGCTTCGTCGGTGGCCGCGTCGCCCAGCTTGTTCAGCCAGATCAGCAGTTCGATGCCGACAAACAATTTATCCGGCTTGCCAAGCATTGCATTGCCCAGGTCGAAGCGAAACTGCGGCTGCCCCAGCAGGCTGCGGGCGACGCGGGCTCCCAACTCGTTGCGGCGCTGGCCGGTATATTCAAAATGGCCCTCCACCGAGAAACGCTGCGAGCCCCAGCGAATTGGATAGACCCAGTTCAGATCGGCCTGCCAACTGTCGGTCTGTTTGGGCACACCGCCCGAGGCGAGCCCGCCACTGTCGTCAAAAAATGCGTAAAAATCGGTATTCAGGATTGTGAAGCCGGGGATGTTCCAGCTCAGGCGCCAGCCCGCCAGATATTTACGGATATTGGTTTTTGCACCCCAGTTAATGGCGACGCGCGGCCCCATATCGCGGATCGGGCCGAAGGAAAATGACTTTCCCGTCAGCCGGCCCAGACTGGCGGTGGTATAGACTTCCAGGTAAATATCCTTTTCGCCACCCTCGGGGGCCCTGGCATCGACAAACCAGAAATTGTCGAGAAATCCCAAACGGCTGACATGCTGCCAGGTCACCGTATAGGTGTCGCTGGACCCGCCGCCCGCGAAGGTCGGGTTTTTCAGGCGGCCATACTGGAAGTGAATTTCGTTGATCGCCCAGTTAGCGCTGTTGGACCCGGCGCCGGATTCCTGAGCCAGCACCGGCAGGGCAAGGGAATAGCAAAAAACAACACCCGCGAGACCGGCAAAGAGGTGGCGCAGTGACCCGGGGAGAGATCGCGGGCCTGTCACTCCGACGCCGAGTCTTCGGTAACCACCGCAAACACGTCTACCTCAAGCAACTGGCAGGGTTCGGAAAGGGCTACCACCTGAATCAATGTGGATGGCGGCGGGCGGCGATTCTTCCACAGCTTTGGCGGCGGGTTTTCCTTGTCGCCCATGACGCTGCGGAACCCCTTCATATCGGTGACAAAGCGGCGGATGAAAACCACGTCGTCCCATGTGGCTCCCGCGGCGGCCAGCGCCTTGCCGACATTTTCATGGACGCCGATATATTGCCCGCGCCAGTCGTCGTGACGGCAGGCATTGTCGCCGAACTTGTAATCGACCGCCCGGTCGGTCTGCCCCGCCACATAGATATGTTTGGCGTCGCCCTGCACCACCGTGACCTGCGAATAAAAAGGATGGCGGTTCAGCGTCGGGGGATCGATGCGCCGGAATTCCAACGCCTCGTTCTCACCCGCTCCGGCAACCTGCACGACCAACAGCAGCACCAAAAGCGCCGGCAAAAATCCGTATTGCATCGACCGGGCGATCACAGGTCGCTGAACCGGCGCGCCAGCCGCTCATATGCGGCTGCGATAACGATCATCAGCAGGGCATGAGCGATCAGTGACGCCCAGGTGTAGGTATTGAAGCCCCAGGTCGGATCGAAGCCGAGCATGAACGGTCGCCCGGCCAGCGGCGCCAGTGTGGTCTGCGCAATTGCCCACAGGGCCAGCCCGACCAGGGACGCCATCAAGAGCCAGGATACGCCCGCAAAGGCCCGGCGCAGCTTCAGATAAATGAGGGGAAAAACCGCCACGCCCAGGCCCAGGTGAATGCTGATGGCCAGCGGTCGCCACATTTCTATGCCGGCCAGCGAACGTGCCAGGTCAGAGACCAGAATATCGGGGCGCATGGGCCGCCCGGCGATTTCAGGCACCACCACCCAGGCAAATATCTCCAGCATGATTTCGCCGATCACGCCGGCAGTAAGAATCAGCAGAAGATCCTTGTCGCTCAGGCCCAGCAGCCTTGCGGCCCGCGAATTATCTGTGCTCATTGTCGATTCCCTCCAATCTGAAGCGGTGGTTTCTGTCTCCTAGGATAGAACAAAACCCCGGGTGGATGCAATCGTTTGCATAATAGCCTCGAATGACGCTATAATTTCCCCTGTTATTGACCCCTGCCCCGGCGGGACAGTCAGCAGCTCGATCCCGGCCAGCGGGAAATAAAGAAAAACAATCGATTGGGATTCGCTCTTCAAGAGGCGCCCCGCGAAGGAGTTAGAGATGGAATACAAGGGATACGACCTGAATACCGATTTCATTCAGGAGCAGCATCACACCAACCCGCGGCGGCTTTACGCGTCGGTTGGCGCCGACTGGCAGCTGCGCGTCGACCATGAGCGCCTGCGCAACGAACGCCTGGCCAAGGCGCGGGCGGAGATGGAAGCCGACGACCTGGGTGCGCTGATTCTGTTCGCCGGCGCCAACATTCGCTATCTCACCGGCTCGTACCAGGGCAACTGGAAATATAATATCAACATTCGCTATGCGGTACTGCCGCGCGACGGAGAACCGGTGCTGTTCGAGACCGCCGGCTCCGACCTGCATTGTGCCAGAATGGACCTGCCCTGGCTCGAAGATCGCATCCGCCCGGCCATGACCTGGCAATGGGCCGAAGGCGCGGTCAGCGAGATGGCCGACAAAATGGTCGCCAGCGTGCTGGACGTGTTGAAGGAACATGGCGTCGAGAAGGAAAAGATCGGCATCGACAATATGGACATGCCGGCGCTGCACGCTCTTGAAAAAGCCGGTCTGAAGATCGTCAACGGTTGGCCGGCCATGTCGCGCGCCCGCGTGGTCAAGACCGTCGACGAGATCGAATTGCTGAAAATGTCGGCGAGCATCGGCGATGCCGCCATGTGGCATATCAAGCACGAATGGCTGAGGCCGGGCGTCACCGAGCGCCAGATCGAGGCCCAGGTACACAAGTTCATGCTCGATCGCGGCTGCGAGATTATCTATGACATCATCGTCGCGTCGGGCGGCAACACCAGCCCCTATCGCCGCTGGGCCACCGACAAGATGATTCAGCAGGGCGACCTGCTCATTGTCGACATCAACGCGGTCGGCCCGGGCGGCTATTATGTGGATTTCGTGCGCACGCTGAAATGCGCCGGACGCATGACCGTCCAGGAGATTGACCTGTACCGCGAGACCTACGATTCGCTGTATGCGGGGCTCGAGAATCTCAGGCCGGGCAATACCTCCGCCGATGTGGCCGACAAATTCCCGGTCTACGACGACGACAAGTACGGCACGGTCACCCTGCAGCAATTCGCCCATTCCATCGGCATTACGCTTTACGAGGGCATGTGGATGAGCCGCGCCTATTCGCTGAAGTTCCCTGCCGAGATCAAGGAAAACATGTATTTCGCCATCGAGACTTTCGCCGGCCATCCGGGCCTGCCACAGACCTGCCGGCTGGAAGAAAATGTGCTGGTAACCAAGGACGGCCCGGTGATATTCACCAAGATGGAGCATATGGAGGAAGCGGTTGGCGACTATCGCCTGGGCGACTTCCACCATCCCAGCCTTCGCGGCTACCAGCCCTGACGCAAAAAAGGGGCGAAAGCTGTGGGGTTGGAAAATATCGGGCCGGAGGTCAAACATATGGAGCGCAATCCGCTGATTGTGATTCCCGCCGGCATTTTTGAGGGCGGCGAAGAGAGCGTTATCGAGGCTTGGCGGCGCGCGGTCGAGGCCGGCATCGGCAATGTTATTGTCGATTGCGAGGACGATGCCGTCGCCGAAGCGGTCGGAAAGGCCGGCGCTTACATCTACCGCAAGGGCGGCGAACCGGACGATACCGCCCGCAACTACCGCACCAGTTCAGGGGCCGAGCGGGTGGCCGCGACGGTCAATAAATTCGACCGTTTTTATAACCACGATATCGTCGTCAACCTGCACGGCGGCCTGCCCGGAATTGATCCGGCGCTGATCCGCGCCCTGATGTATCCGCTGGCCAGCCAGGAGGTCGACATTGCGACCCTGGTTGAGCCAGTTGACGACGAACAGGCTTTGGACTCCGAAATCGTCAAGGTTCAGGTCGAGTGGATGACAAGACGGCGCATTCATGTTCTGGCCGGCAGCCGCGTCGGCCGCGCCCTTAATTTCAGCCGCGACCCGGCTGAAATCGGGGGCGCGCCATACTACCGGCATATCCCTATCTACGCTTACAAACGCGCCTCGCTGGACCGTTTTGTGCGGGCCGAGCCGAGCCTGCGCGAACTGGAAGAGAGACTTGAGCCGATGCGCGCCATCGAGAACGGCATGCGTGTAGATGTTGTGATGGCCGCCACAGAGCCGGACGAACCCAAAACGAAGCCCGCAAAATAAAGGAACTGTACCTGTGAGTGAGCAACCCTGGAAAACGAAAGACTGGTTCACCAGCCCGTGGAATTTCGCCGACGAGGTGACAGCCGGCCTGAATTTCCCCGAAAAGATCAAAATCCACGATGTGACGCTCAGAGACGGCGAGCAGCAGACCGGCATCGCGCTCGATTTTGACGACAAGATCAGAATTGCCGAGGGGCTGGCGGAAGCCGGTATCCATCGCATTGAAGCAGGCATGCCGGTGGTCAGCCCGCAGGACGATGCCGCCATACGCGAGATCGTCAAGCGCAACTTAGGGCCGCAGATTTTTGCCTTCTCGCGCTGCATGATCGATGACGTGAAACGCGCCGTGGATACCGGGGTGGACGGCATCGTCATGGAGGTGCCGTCCAGCGAGCATATCATCAAATACGGCTACAAATGGCCGCTGGAGCGGGCCGTGGATCTGTCGATCGAATCCACCGCTTACGCCCACGAGCAGGGGCTGGAGGTGGTCTTTTTCCCCATCGACTTCACCCGCGCCGAAATGAGCTGGGTGCTGGACCTGATCGACCGGGTCGCGGATGAAGGGCATATGGACAGCCTGGTGCTGGTCGATACCTTCGGCGCCACATCGCCCCACGCCATGCAGTTCTTCGTCCGCCAGGTCAAGGCGCGCTTCCCCGATACGCCGCTGGAGGCGCATTTCCACATGGACTTCGGCATGGGCGTGGCCAACACCATCATGGCGCTGGCCGAAGGCGTTGAAGTTGTGCAGTCGACCATCATGGGCATCGGCGAGCGCGCCGGCAATACGCCCTGGGAGGAAGTGGCGCTGGCGCTGCTGACCATGTACGACATCGATATCGGGGTGAAGTTCGACAAAATGTATGATCTTGCCATGATGATCCACGAGATCACCGGCCACCCGATCCCGGGCAACCGGCCGATCGCCGGCGAGCATGCCTTCAACGTTGAATCGGGCATCATCGCCACCTGGCTGATCAACTGCGGCGACGAGCATTTGACCGAGGTTTTCCCTTACCGCCCGGAACTGATCGGCCGCGATCCGCCGCAGGTTGTCATGGGCAAGGGTTCGGGCATCGACAGCGTGAAATTGTGGCTGGAGCGCGCCCAGATTCAGGCCTCGGAAGAAAAGGCTATGGAAGTGCTGATGGCGGTCAAGGAATGGGGGCTGGCCAACAAGCGCCTGATGACTTCAGAGGAATTCGCCGCGCTGGCCAAGGGGATATTGAGCCCTTAGGGCTTCGCGGTCATACTGGGGGAGTTTTGCCATGACGAAAATTCTTAATCTGATCGCCGCATCCGCCATTGCCACCACCGCCTGGGTTGCCAGCAGCGCGGTTCAGGCACAGCAGGAGGCCACCCGCTCGATTACCCACATCGCCGGGGGGCTCTACCGGGCACAGAACAACTTTCATTATTCGGTCTTTCTGGTCACCGATGAGGGCATCATCGCCACCGATCCCATCAACCGGGAATTCGCGGAATGGCTGAAGGCCGAAATGGCAAAGCGCTTTGACCAGCCGGTTCGCTATGTTGTCTACAGCCACAGCGACGCCGACCACACAACGGGCGGCGAGGTTTTTGCCGACACCGCCACTTTTGTGGGCCATGCGGCGTCGGTCCCGATTTTCGAAGCATCGGGACACAGCCCCGCGCCGACAGTCACCTTTGAAGACAGGATGGACCTGACGCTGGGCGGCAAGACAGTGGAATTGATTTTCCCCGGCCCCAGCCACACAAACAACCTGATCGCCATGCGCTTTCCCGAGGAGCGCGCGCTGTTCATGGTCGACCTGGTTTCGGTCAAGAGATTGCCCTTTCAGACCCTGCCCCACTATCACATTCCCGGCGCCATTGAGGCGCTGAAAAATATCGAGGCGCTGGACTACGACATCCTGGTAACCGCCCACGGCCCTAACGGTGTTCCGGCGGACGTGACCGTCGAGAAGGAATATTTAGAGGCGCTGCTGGCTCAGGTCAGTGCGGCGCGGGAAGAGGGGCTGTCGGTTGCCCAGGCGCAGGCCCGGATTTCCCTGCCGGACTATGCCGACTGGGGGTTTTACGAGGCATGGTTGCCGCTGAATGTCGAGGGCATGTACCGGATACTGGACGAGGCGGAATAAGGGCGCGAAAGCGTTCGGCCTCCGCGCCCCATTCGTTTGTATCGGCAGAATTGACTGCCTGGGCTTTCCTCAGGGATTGTCGGCGTTGGATAGAACCGAGCGCGCGCCCGTTGCCTTATCGACAATCTGAATGCCCTGAACGCCACCGAAACTGGAGACAAACAGGCTGTCCGCATCGCGCTTGCGCACCGCAAACAGTGGTCCACCCGGCGATACCATGACGCGGTCACCGGTCAGGGCATCCACCCGTATGACCCCCGAGGCGTCGGCGACGAAAATCTCGCCGTCAATTACGCTGACCCCGAATGGCCGGGCAAAATTTGGCCCTGCGCCTACACCGGAGTTGGAGGACAGAATGCTGCGGTTTCCGGCGGCATCAATGGCGAAAATGGCATTTGCGCCAATATCCGAGACGTAGATTGTGCCATCGAAGGGATCAACCGCAATGCCCAGCGGGTTGTTCAGCGCAACACCGCCGCCCCGCACGCCATCCTTGGACTGGAATGTCCTGTCTCCGGTGGAAATATCAACGGCGATGACCGCGTCTTCGTTGAAGCTGGTGGCAAGTATGCGGTTGGCGTCATTGGGATCCAGAATGAATCCCCGTGCCGCAACAGCAGGCCCCGTTCCCCGAACGCCGGGCTCTGAAAGCACCGAACGTGTCCCGGTGGCTTTATCGACAAAATGAATCAACGCCGGGTTCTGGAATTGTGAGACCGCCAGCGTGGCGTCATCCAGCTCAATGGCCGAGACCGGGCCGTTAAAGGGGGCGCCGCTGGCAACCAGGAACCGCTCGCCGGTTACCGGGTCAACCAGGAAAATGCGGTTGCCGCCAAAGTCGGCCGCGGAAATAGCACCGTCGGCCTGCATGCTGATATCGCGAATACCGACAAAGCCATTAACCGGCGTGGTCGAGAAAAGACTGCGGCTGCCGTCATCGGCGACGAAGAGTATTCCGGGGATGCCGAAATCGGAGATCATCAGACCGCCTTCGACAACCTCTATGCCGTGCGGCGAGCGGAAATCTGCGCCCGACCCGACCGGCGGCGTGGCCGAGGTTGAGAGAACGGTCCGGTCACCGTGGCGAAGATCAACGGAAACAATGGTGTCGGAGCCCAGATCAACAACAATGACGCTGCCGCCATCTGCGGAAACAGCAATATCGGAAATGCTGCTGAAGGCATTGCCACTACCGACGCCCGTTGAATCGCCCTCGGCGTTCTGCGAAATCATCTTCCGCGTACCGGAGACCGGATGCACGCTTATAATCTCGCCAACGCCGAAATTGGTGACCAGAATGCGCCCGGCATTCTTGCCGGCCGCATCGCCATCGAGAACGGCCACCGAGCGCGGATCGTTATAGAGAATGCGGTTGTTACGCTTGATACGCAGCGCCGTGACCACGCCCGTGTCGGGGTCAATCAGCAGCGGGCCAATCACGTCTTCGCCGGGCAGGCTGCCGGTATCGGCAACCACCAGCGTCAGGCGGCCGTCCAGAATGCCTGCCGCCAGGCCGAAGGGCGCCAGGATAGACCCGTCGCCACCGGCCAGCAGATAGCGCGCGCCGGTGACAGCGTCAATTTCGACCACCGACGACAAGGCAAGGTCCGAGACAAATATGCGCCCGTCCGACAGCACGACAATTCCCGCCGGCTGGCTCAGTGCGGCCCCCTGCGCGGCATTGTCGTTGTCGGAAAGAATGACGCGATTTCCGGTCAGCGCATCGACCCTGTAAATGTTGCCATTGCCAAAGTCCGCGACGACCAGATCGCCGTTGGCTTCAGCGGCAATGCCGCGTGGATTGTTGAAGTTGGGCCCTTCCCCGACAGGGTCTGACTGGCCCCATGAAGCGGCCGACCCCAGGCCGAAACTGGCAAATGCAAACAGCAGAAATGCCGCAACATTGGCCCCCATACGCATACTATTACTCATGATTATAACGCTCCCCAATTTTTTTGTTTTGTCTTTCGACATTGCTCCATTGCCTGAAGGTGACATTGCCTGACGGGTGTTTTTTCAACATTTTCCCCTGCCCACAATTAGGGCGAGTCTCACGTCAATGCAAACGTTTGCAGCAGAGGTCGGGGAGCCGGCAACAAAAGTGAGAAGCCGCATGGCCCGGCCAGCCGATTTCGTCAATTAATTTGCTATGTGCGACCCGCGGGCGGCGTCAGACGTCTTCCCAACCGCCGGATTCTACAGAGCGTGCGATGGCCTCAAGAACGGCCACGTTGCCGATTTTTTGGTCGTCGGTGAAGCGGTAGTCTCCTTCGCCGGCGACAGCCGCGGCCCATTCCTCAAGATTGGCGCGGACCGGGTCCTTGGCCGCGAAAGTGTGGTTGTGCTGTACGCCGTCCTTGCCGCAGGTGATTAAATTGGTTTTGCCGCCCTGCTGGGGGTGCCCCTCGTCCCGCGCCTCAGCCCACATCTGGTCGCCAAAAAGCGTAAAGCGCCCGTAATACGGCGTCGCCGAAATGGCCGACAGAAAACCGGTCGCCCCGGAGACAAAGCGGAATTGCACGGTCACCAGATCACCGGATGGCAGGTCGAGCACGCGAGCAGCAGTTGAAGCGCATACCGCCTCGATCGGCCCGAACATGGCAATGAACAGGTCCGTCAAATGCACACCCATGCCGGTCATGCCGGCCGCTGGGGCTTCTTCGGCGGCGGTGCGCCAGCTGTCTGTCGCCAGCTTGGTCAGAATATCATGGGAAAAATTGGCCTCCACATGCATATGGGTGCCCATCTCTCCCGATGCCGCCAGCCGCGCTATTTCTTCCATGGTCGGCTCGAAGCGGCGCTCGTGACCGATGCCCAGAATGACCCCCGCCGACGCCGCCGCGGCAATCATCTTCTCGGCGCTGGCCTTCGACAATGCCAACGGCTTTTCGCAGAAAACCTGCTTGCCCGCCGCCAAGGCCAGAAGCACCTGGTCTTCGTGCTGAGAATGGGGGGTGCAGAGTATTACCGCTTCGACAGCCGCATCCTCCAGCGCCACCCGGTATGACGGCAACAGCGCGATGCCCTTCTCGTCGGCAAAATCACGATGCTTTTCCGGGCTGTGCGACGTGACACCGACAATGCTGATGCGCTTCGAACCCTCCAGCGCGCCCACAATATGCCGGCCCCACCAGCCGAGACCCACCATCACTGTTTTCAACATGCCGGAAATATCCTTTGCCGCGCTTTATCAGTCCAGCTTATTGACCGGGTAGCGGGGTGTCTTGCCGGTCAGCACCGCCACCACGTCTTCCGCCGCTTTGGTCTGCAGATCGACCAGGGCATCCACCGAATAAAAAGCCGCGTGGGGCGTGAGGATCACATTATCACGACCGAGCAGGGGAAAATCCGCTGCCGGGGGCTCCGTAGTAATAACGTCGAGGGCGGCGCCGCCGATTTCGCCCGCGTCCAATGCCGCCACCAGCGCCTCTTCGTCGATCAGCGGCCCCCGCGCCGTGTTGATCAACAGAGCTTCGTTTTTCATTTTTCCGAACGCGTCGGCATCAAACATATGGTGGGTTTCGTCGGTCAACGGCGCGTGGATTGAAATATAATCACTGCGCGCCAGGAGGGTATCAAAATCGACCAACTCCACATCCAGGGATTTGGCCACTTCCGCCGGCACAAACGGGTCGGCGGCAATAACTGTCATGCCCAGCGCCTGCGCTTTTGGCGCCAGGGTCTGGGGAATCTTGCCCAGCCCGGCCAGGCCCAGCGTGCGCCCACGAATGCGATAGACAGGCGCCAGGTCGGCGGCGCTCCAGCGACCCGATTGCACAAGGCTGTTGGCCTCGGGTATCTTGCGGGCCAGTGACAGCAGCAATGTCAACGCGTGGTCCGAGACCTCGTCGACGCAATAATCAGGCACATAGGTGACCTGAATGCCGGCCTTGGTGGCGGCCTCCAGATCAATATTATCGACACCGATACCGAAGCGGCCAATGGATTTGCAGCGCTCCAGCCCGCTGATCAGCCCGGCGGTTATCTGCGCGAAAGTGACCATCAGGCCGTCGGCCTCGCGGGCGACCTCCAGGATCGCCTCCTCGGTCGGCTCACTGGCCAGCCTGATCTCGGCATCGAGGCCCGAGAGCACGCGCTCGGCATGGTCGAGATTGGGGAAAACATGGTCGGTGACGGCGATTGTTAATTTGCTCATTTTTGGCTCACTACTCGATTACATATTCCTTGGGCCAGACGTAGCCGTCTTTCTTGACCTGCTGGATATAGGCGCGCATCACAGCCGACCCTGGCATACCCCGCCCGTCGGCATCCTTGGCCATGCGGTTGGGAAAATCTTTCAGCGATTCGGCCCAGTCGGCGCGCACGCCAGCGGGCAATTCGCGCACATTGGCTCCGGCCTCGCGGAGGCCCGCCAGCCCGTTCACCTGTCCGGCTTGCAGCGCCTCTGCCGCCTCGGCCTCATAGGCGCGCCCGACCTCACGGATAATCTGCTGAACCTCCGGCGGCAGGCGCCTCATGGAACGCTTGTTCATGGTGATCGCTACAACGCCCATGGCGCCGAAGCCGATCAGCGTGTAATTGGGTGCCGGCTCGTGAAACTTGAAGCTCAGGTAGGCTGAAGGAAACATCAGCCAGCCGGAATAGACGCCGGTCTGCAGCGACATATAACCGTCGGGCAATGTCGACTGCACGGGGATGGAGCCGGCATATTCCAGCCAGGGCAAGTTTGGCCCGGCGCCGCCAATCTTGACGCCCTTCAGGTCAGCAATGGTCTCCCATGGATCGATGGTGCCGAGGTGATAATTATCCCAGCCGTTCAGGGCCAGCAGTTCCTGGCCGTATCTTTCGCTGAATTGCGCGGTCAGCCAGGGAAACTGGTTATAGACCGCGCGCGTCACGCGGATGGCCTGCACCGAATCCTGGGGGCCAAAAGGCACGAAATAGGGGAAATTATGCAGGAACAGCTTGGCCGGCTCAAAACAGGTGCAATAGCCGCCGATGTCCAGCAGGCCAGCCTGCACCGCCTCCAGCGTTTCCGCCACTTTGGCGATGGAACCACCGTAGCCCTCGACAAAATTGATTTTGTGTTCGGTCTCCGCGGCTACCCGGCGCTCCACCTCGGGCACAAAGTAGTCGCGCATCATGGTCACATAGACCGCAGGGCCTGCGGGGTGGCCCGAGCCAATCCTCAGCGTATAGGTCTTGGCCAGCGCGCTGCCGGTCAAGGCGAAACTACTGGCCATGATTATTGCCATTACGGCCGCCGGGGCCGCAAACCATCTTCTGTTCAGACTTGCCACTCACTCACTCCTTGCTGGGACCGCGATTATTCTGCTGCAGATTGTTTTTTCTCTGAATTCGCCGCCGTCTGCGGGTTCAACTCGCAGGCCTCTATCCAGGTGATTATGCTCAGAGTCCGCACAAAGCTTCCAGCCCCAACATTCTCGGCGCACCACAGGCCCAGTTCGACGATTTCAGGCTCGCTGAACTCGGTCTTTAATTCAGCATAAAAAGCGTCGTTGTCGGCACCGGCAATATCATGCTTCAAATGGTGGGCAAAGCGAAGCGCCAGCTTTTCGCGCGCACTGAACGCGTCGCTGTTCTCAAAATCCCAGACCTGCTGGATTTTCTCCTCGGTCAACCCGGCAGCCATTGCGGCGCTGGAGCGCACGGTGCTGCAATAGCCGCAGGCATGATCGAAGGCGATTTTCACGCGGCAGAGCTCTTTCAAATCCTTGGGCAGGATGCCGTCATTGGACAGCGCCAGCCAATAGCGGTACCAGGCGATCCCCGCCGGGGATTTGAACAAAACCCGCAGCACGCGCGGGTCTGGCGATCCCGCCCGCTCAGCCAGCAGCAGCAGTTCCCGGGCCTCCGGGGTTAACTCGTCGTCACTCAAATATTCCAGCCGGGGCATATTATGCTCCTCCCAATTTTTATATTTGCGCTAGCTATCGCGGCCAGTCGGTCGCGCAGAGCAGGGATAATAAGGCATTTATGCAAGATTATGCAAACGATTGCAATCTTTCCTGTTTCGCGTCATATTAGGGCTGCGAGCACCCCATTTCTACTTTGGCCGTGCCCGCTACAAAGCGTTTCCATAAGGCGGGCGTGGTATAGGGCCAAGCGGCATACTGGTCCAGTTGAGAGCTATAAATATTTCAAAAAGGAGGGCAGTTGAGATGCCAGACAATCAAAAGCCGCAGGCCCCCGAAGCGCCGATGCCCTATCTGAATCCGCGCTTCAAGATAAAGCTTTATAACTGGGATACCTTTGTCGGCCCCGCCGCCGGCGAGCCGTCGGTGGATTTCACCGCCACCGATTACGACGGCAACGAAGTGAAATTATCCGATTTCAAGGGCAAATGGGTGGTGCTGGAAACCGGCTCATCCACCTGCTCGCAATATACCAAGAACATAGAGAACATGCGGGCGCTGATAGCCGAGTTCCCCGACGTGGAATTCCTGGTGGTCTATGTACGCGAGGCCCATCCCGGCGAGCGCCTCGGCCAGCACAAGACCTTCGACGACAAGAAATCCGCCGCCTGCCTGCTGACATCAAAATACCACGAGCACCGGCGGGTGCTGATCGACACCCTGGACGGTAAAATGCACCGCGCCTATGGCGCCATGCCCAACGTGGTTTACGTCATTCGGCCCGACGGCGTGGTCCATTACCGCTGTGACTGGACCCACATCGCGGGGTTGAAGGCGGCTTTGACGGACCGCGAAAATCTGCAGACGGTCGAGCATGCCAAGATCGCCGAAATCAGCTCCCAGCGAAGTATCAGTATTGCCATCCGCACCATGTGGACGGGCGGCTTTCTGGCGCTCTGGGATTTCGTGGTGGCGGGCCCGTCATTGTTGAAAAAGCACAAGCTGATTGACGCCTATTACGACGAGCACGGCAAATTCAAGAACCGGCCCGGGGCCTAGAGTCCAGCGAGAGGAGATATCCGGCGATGAAACCAAGAACTTACATGATCGTCGCGTTCCTGCTGGTAATGACCTTCGCGACAGGGGTCACACTTGCTTTGGCCGACGACGATGATGTGTCCTCACCCGATGACTATATTCTGTTGACGGTGGTCCTGAAGCACGACCAATTGAAGACCCTAGCGCAAATTCAGGACAAGTTAGCGGCGTCGGGATTCTGGGCCAATTTTCCACCTGAAGGCATAGCCGTGGAATCATGGTACGTGATGATGGGCCTGGGTCAGGTTGTGACGCTTCGTGTGCCGCCAGCGCGCCTGCGCGAGGTCAACCGCGCCATAGAGCAGCGTGCCTGGGGCGCCTTTCAAACAGATATCTACGTGACTTACGATCTGTCTGAAGCGGCACGGGAATTCAGGGCCAAGGCCCAAAAGGCCCGCTAGCGCCTCAGTCGGTCGGGCATCCGTTGCCCACCAACCGCCGCACCGCCAGTTCAAAATGATCGATCAGCGCTGCCATTTTCGTGCGCACAGCCAGGTAATCCTCCGACGCGACCAGCATTTCATCTGCTTTGGCGACATCTTCCTGGTTGGCGAAAACTGTCTCGGACATCAAATAAGATGCATTCCCGGGCTTAAGTGGCCCGTCAGCGGGGTGCCCGCTGAACGAGCTTTTGATTACCAGTAACCTGGAGGTCGCCAGCCCCAGCGCCGCGCGCACTTCATTGCCCCTGATGCGCGTCGCCAAAACTTCATCCTCCATGCCCGCCTTGGCAAAATAGTAATGCTGCACGACGTGGCAGCCGCTTGTGTTGCTCGCGCTCGCACTCGCCCCCTGCCCGGCAAGGAACGCGAGCAATGTGACCAGCGCTGCAGACCTCGCAATATTTGTCCTGAACATCCTGTTTCTCCCTTTTTTCGATCACCCGAAGGTGAATTGCAAACGTTTGCATAACCATGCAAAAAATGCAGCTGTAAGACAACGACTTTAACCGTTGCTTCGGGGGGGCCGCAAAGCAAGCCACCCTTCAGGCCGGGGCACAGAATCAACATGGGTGGCTGTGCCGGGATGGCACTGGCCTTTTCACTTATGGTATCGACCAACGCACTGGCCGGTCATATCGGCGGCATTGCGCCGCCCCCGCCGGAGGCCGTGGGCCTGCCAGCGGGCACCAATATCTGCGAAGTTAATCCTTTCTCCTTTGCGTTCCCGGGCGAGCCGTTTTTCTTTGACGGGGCGGACGGCGTGAGCATCACCCTGACACCAACCGAGCGCGAGTTAATCGACCTGGCGGTGCCCGGTTTTATCACCGCCCTGCAGAAAGAATCCGAGGGGGCGGGACCGGCCGGGTTCCTGGGTCGTGCCGGTGGTCTGGACTGGTTCGCCAACATCTCGGTGCCCTGCATCTTCCAGAAGGTAAACCACGACGGCGACGGTAATGCCCTCGGTGAATTTGATTCCGCAGACGTCACCTTCAACAGTTTCGAGCGTGTCGGCGTGAATCTCATGACGTCCATCTGGAACGCCCGCAACGGCGTTATGGCGCATCATATGGCCGGCTGCATTCGCAGCAAAGAGCTCAGCAACGCGGCGACGGCGAATCTCTGCGATACCTTCGCGCCGCTGGCCGACGCCGTGGAGACCCTGTTCAAAAAGGTCTCGAAGGATCAGCGCGACTAGACCCCTAAGCTGCGAGACCGAGAACAGAAAATTGGATAGGGCGCGCGGCGGCAAAGCCGTGCGTCCTTATTCACTCATCCCCGTCAGCGGCGAGGTCACCGCTGATAACGTAGCTCAGAATCTGAACAATCTGCTCGGGCGTCTCCGCCACGGCAAGCGCCGCCGCATCGACCTCTTTCAGGGGATGGGTCAATGCCCGGTCGTGCATCACGATCAACGGCGTGTTGAGGGCCGCCGCGTATCCGGCGTCAAACGCCGCGTTCCATTGTTTGTATTTATCGCCGAAACGAACCACCACGATATCGGCAGCGCCGATCAGCGTGCGTGTGCGAATGGCGTTGAGCTTGGCGCCCTTGTGGTCTTTCCAGAAATCGGTTTCCTCACCGCCCAGAATGCGCACCCCGCAATCGTCGCTGGCGGCGTGGTCGGTCACCGGTCCCGAAAACACCACGGCCAGACCCGCTGCTCTGGCTCCCGCTTCTATTTTATCCCGCCAATCGGTGTGGATTTCACCCGAAAGATAGATCAGCCAGTCATCCATTGTCGCTTCCTGTTGTTTTCCATGCGTCCCCTGAAGAATAGCCGCACCGGCCCCGCAGGAACATCAAAAAACGCGCCCGCAGCGCGAAATCAAGGCGGTTTTTCTGGTTCTCCATAGAGCTTCCATGCTAAGCTGGAAGCGGCTTTAAGGCATGAATGGAGATGGCATAAATGCGTGTTGGATTTATTGGTCTCGGCGACATGGGGGCGGGCATCGTAAGCCGGCTGCTGGACGCCGATTATGCGGTGACAGGCTGGAACCGCAGCCCCGGCAAGGCCGATGCGCTGGTCGCCAAGGGCATGATGCTGGGCGATAGCCCCAGGGATGTGGCCACCAAATCGGATATTGTCATTTCAATCGTCACCAACGCCGACGCCGTTCGCGCCATTGCGCTGGGCGATGACGGGGTTCTCGCCGGCCTCGGTGAAGGCGGCATTTACGCCGACATGAGCACCATCCAGCCCGACGCCAGCCGGGAAATTTCCGCCGCCTTCGCCGAGGCTGGCCTGGCGATGGTCGATGCGCCCATCTCCGCCAGCCCGGTGACGCTGCAGGCTGGCAAGGCGTCGATCATGGTCGGCGGCGAAAAGGACGTGTTCGAGCGCGCCAAGCCGGTGCTGCTCGCCATCGGCCCGACGGTCAGCTACATCGGCAGCAGCGGGCTGGCGGTGCAGACCAAGATCGCCATCAATCTTACACTGGTGGTGGAAATGGTGGCCTTTTGCGAAGGCGTGGCGCTGGCCGAAAAGGGCGGCGTGGCGCGCGAGGTGGTGGTGGACGCCATGCTGAAAAGCGTCGTCGCCTCGCCGGTTATGGGATACCGGGGCCCACTCATTCTCGACGGTAATATGCCTGACAAACCCCTTGCCGATGTGACCCTGCAGCAAAAGGACGTGATTTTGGCGCTCGATTTGGCGCGGCAGCTGGGGGTGCCGGCGCCGACCCTGGCGGCAGCCAACGAAATGCTCAACGCCTGCCGGGGCTTGGGGCTCGACCACCGCGATTTTGTCACCGTTTTCGACGTCTACCGGCATATGGGAGGAATGATGAATGACTGAACCTGCATCCAAGCCCTATCGCACCAACATCCGCGACGTTCCGCTGGTTCCCGGCCTCAAACGGGACGACGGCTGGATCGACATGAAGGTGCAGTTCCTGATCGACAAACAGGCGGCGGGATCGACGCGGCAGGTCGTCGGCTGGACGGTGCTGCCGCCGGGTGCGGCCCACGACCGGCATCTGCATCACAACGCCGACGAATTCTGGATCGTCATCAAGGGCAACGGCATTATGTATACGGAGGACGGCGAGGAACCCTCGGGCGAAGGCGATGTGGTCTTCACCCCCGCCGGACACTGGCACGGCTTCAAGAACACCTCCGACGAGGACGTGGTGCTGGTCTGGGGCTGGAGCGGCGTCGGCTCGCTGGAAGATTCGGGTTATGAATCCCTGCCAAAATCGAACTAAGCCCGCCGGGGCATAATCAGGTGAACGCGGTCCCGATCAACGAGCGGATTTCACGCGGTATGCGCGCCCAGCTCGCGCTGCGGCGGCGGCGGCTGGACAGTGGCGAAAAATCTGTCGGGTGGAAAATCGCCTTTGGCGCGCCCGAAGCCATGGCGCGGCTTGGAATCGAAGCGCCTCTCATTGGCTTTCTCACCGAGGGGGCCCTGCTGCTCTCCGGTGCGGTGCTTGACTTGACCCATTACACCAGGCCCGTGGTCGAGCCCGAAATCGCTATTCATATGGGGGCAAGTCTGAAGGGCGACGCCAGCCGCGACGAGGCCGTGGCAGCCATCGCCGGTCTCGGCCCCGCCTTCGAGGTTGCCGATGTGATATTTCCCCCCGATGATGTGGAGGCAATTCTCGCCGACAATATCTACCAGCGCCATATTATCCTGGGTGCGGCCGACAGTTCCCGCGCCGGTGCCAATGTCGGCGGCCTTCGCGCCAGTATCAGCCGCGCTGGCCAACGCGTAGCGGAAACCAACGCGGTGGAAGCCAATACCGGTAATCTTGTGGATCTGGTGCGGCACACCGCAGATACCCTGGCGCTGTTCGGCGAGACGCTCAGGGCCGGCGAAATTATTATCGCGGGGTCGGTGGTGCCGCCAATCTGGATCGAGGACAGCGGGGAAATCGAATTTACCCTCGATCCGGTCGGGTCACTGGCCGTCGAATTCGTCAAAGGCTAGCTGTTCAGCGCTTCCAGCACCCGCTCGCGGGTCAGCGGAATATGGCGCAGGCGTTTTCCGGTCAGCGCCTTAAACGCATTGGCGATGGCGGCGCCGGTCAGCGGCAGGGCAAGCTCGCCGATGCCCGATGGCGGGTTGTCGGTGGCGATGACCTGGATATGGATATCGGGCACGTCGCGCATGCGCATTAGCTCATAATCGTGGAAATTGGATTGCTGGACCATGCCGTCCTCAATGGTCACGCGTTCCTTGGTGGCCTGGCCGATGCCGTAAATCAGCGCGCCCTCAATCTGGGTCTCCACGTTCAGGGGCTGCACTGCCAGGCCAATGTCGGCGGCCACCCAGGCGTCATGGACGGTGATCTTGCCGGTTTTCCGGTTCACCGATATCTCCAATACCGCAGCGGCAACAGACTCGTGATACTCGACCACGGAAACGCCTTGCGCCCGGCCCTCGGCGCGCGCGCCGCCCCAGCCGGAGGCTTCCGCCACCGCCTTCAGCACATTCCTGGTGCGATCGGTCTTTAATATCCGCTTGAGCCGGAACTCGACCGGATCCATCCCCTGCGATTCCGCCAGTTCATCGACAAAAGATTCAACCGCGAATTTGGTGTAGCCAGTGGCCACGCCGCGCCACGGCGACAGCCGGGCGATCCGGCCCACCATCACATGCTCGGCCAGGATATTGGGAATGTCGAAGTTGGATACCTCGGAGCCGAGCATGGAGATAACGTCTTGAGGCTTCACCATGCCCCAGCGGAAGGAATTATAAAATTCCAGCACCGACGGCCCGGCCATGCGGTGGTTCCAGGCGATGACCTTGCCGTCCTCGTCGAACCCGGCGCGCATGAGCTGCGCCGTCGAGGGCCGGAACCAGCCGTTCCGCAAATCATCCTCGCGACTCCAGATAACCTTCACCGGCTTGCCAAGAATCTTGGAGAGCTGTATCGCCTCAATCACGTAGGTAGGTTTAAGCTCGGCGCGGCGCCCGTAGCCACCACCCAGCAGCATTTGATGCAGGGTCACCTTGTCCTGGGTGGTACCCAGAACCTTGGCGGCGGTAATGACGGTCAGCGTCTGGGACTGGGTGCCGGTCCACAGTTCCACCGCATCGCCGGTCTCGTTGACCAGCGCCGTCGCGTTCAAGGGCTCCATCTGGGCGTGATAAACATGGTCGGCGAAATACTCGGCGGTGACTACCTTGGCAGCCCCCTCAAGGGCGGCGTAGGTATCGCCCTCTTCGCGCCACGGCACACCGCGGACAGACAGGTCATTGGCAGCAGCCGACGTATCGACGAGATTCCCGTCGGAGGAAAATTTGCGTCCCGGGGCCCCACCGGTCCATTCCACGGCCAAAACATCCTTGCCGAAGCGGGTTGCTTCCACCGTCTCGCCGATGATCGCAACGGCATTCTCCAGCGCCACCACCTCTAAAACGCCGGGTACTTTCAGGGTCTCGGCGTCGTCGATGGTGACCGGGCTTTCGCCCTCCACCGGCGCATGCTGAATGGCCGCATAGACCATCCCCGGCACCTGCACGTCCATGGCATATTGGGCGGTGCCGTTGACCTTCAGCGGCACGTCGACGCGCGGCGTATCATGGCCGATCAGGCGGAAATCCGCAGGGTTCTTCAAATCCGAATCGCTGATTTCCGGCAGACTATCGGGGGCTTCGGCAAATGCCGCGATCTCGCCATAGCCCAGACGCCGGTCCGATGCCGCGTGAACAACCACGCTGGGTTCGGTGGTCAGTTCGCCGACCGGCACCTGCCAATGGTCCGCCGCCGCGAGCATCAATATCTTGCGCGCCTGCGCCCCGGCGATGCGTAATTTGGTGAAATAATCGGCCACCGCCCGGCTGCCGCCGGTGTAAAGCAGCCCGCCGAAATAGGGGTTGCCGAATTCCTTCTTGGGCGTCGATACCTGAACCGGGTTGATGTCGTCCCAGTCGGCGTCCAACTCTTCGGCGAAAATCAACGGCAATGCGGTCATCGAGCCCTGGCCCATTTCCGCCGCCGGCGCCATCACCGTCACTTTTCCGTCAGAGGAGAGTGTCGCCCAGACCGTAAGATCAAAGTCGGCAAGTTTCGCTGCCTGCTGCTCGGTGCCGCAAGCGGCGACCAGCCCCGATGCACCGATGACAAAGGTCATGCCGGCGGCGCCCTTGAGGAAGCCGCGCCGTGAAAAGCCCGTATCAGCCCCCGTATCAGCCGATGTGTGTTTTGTATTGCCCTGCATGGCCTAACCCTCCTTCGCCGCGCGTTCGATGGCGCGCACAATTCTCGGGTAGGTGCCGCAGCGGCAAATATTCGTGTTCATATGGCGCTTGATCTCGTCGCGGCTGGGGTCCGGGTTGCGCGACAACAGATCAGCGGCGCGCATGATCTGGCCCGACTGGCAATAGCCACATTGCGGGGCCTGCTCTGCGACCCATGCCTTCTGCAAGGGATGATCGGAATTGGCCGACAGGCCCTCGATGGTGGTTACCGACTTGCCCGCGACTTCCGACAGCGTGGTCTGGCAGGAAAATCGTGATTTACCGTCGATATGCACTGTACAGGCCCCGCACAATCCGGCGTGGCAGCCGAATTTCGTGCCGGTCAATTTCAGATGTTCGCGGATAATCCACAACAGCGGCGCATCGGGGTCGGCGGCGACATCCACCTCCCGGCCATTAAGGGTGAAAGCAACCATTCAAATATCCCCGTATAGATCAGATGCATGCAATCGTTTGCAGTATACTCCGATTCGCTCGCCGGGCCAAGAGTGCCCGGACCCGGCCCGGATCAATTTTCAGCGAGCAACCTGCACCGGGTGCTCTAACCCCCGTCATGACCCGCGTTCAGGCCGGGAAGGCTCCATTCGCTGACCGCGCGCGGCGCGAAGTCGGGCTTGCCCAGCGAGGGGTGCGACAATAGGTAAATCCCGGTTGAGGCGAAGGCCCAGATCAGGCGGCGGTCCCATTCCACGAACAGTCCATCGCCAACGCGGTTAAAGCTGGCCGGGTTGTCCATAGTGCCGCCGCTGGCCGGGATGAAGTGCCCGTCCATTTTCGGGTTTGCCGGGTCGGAGAAATCCATGAACTGGAAACCGGCGTTAAACGCAGCGTAACCGATGAAGGACTTGTGGCGCCGGCCCGGTGCCTTCAGATGTGGCGGGTTATGGGTGCCAAAGCGGCCGCGCTTGTTGCAAAAGTCATCATAGGGTGCGGCGTCCGGCGTCGCCCAGCGGCCAAAGGCGGCAATCGGCTTGGGATTCGCGACATCCCGCATATCCAGCACATAATTGTCGTGGAAGGGCTCGTTACAATCCGGGTTCAGCGTCTCGGCGGTGCCGATTACGATGCCCCGGTCCAGCCAGCTCACATCGGCGGTGTGAAAGGGAATTGCCCCGGGCAGATAGGGTGGCCGCCAGCGGCTGACCAGCCGGGGATTTTTCGGGTCCGAAACGTCATGGACCGTCATCCCGAAGGACCCGTAGGAGCAGTAACAATATTTGCCGCCATCCTCGACCCGGCGCGGCACATAGAAACCGCCGTGGGCGGCGGTGAAGGAAGATCTGTCGCCATACTCGCGCCATTGCCTGTAGGCGGCTTTTTCGTCGGCGCGCTGCCCCGGAAACCACCAGTTGGAAACAAATTTTGGCTTGGCCGGGTCCTCCAGATCAATGATCTGCAGGCAGTTGGTGTAATAGCGCACGGGGCTTTCCATATGGGTGAAACTGTTGTCGGGCGAGGCATCCAGATAAGCGTAGCGCCCGCCGTCATAATAGTTCCGGTGGGTGCCGCCGCCGGTCTGGACGGCGCGGGTGGGGTCACCCTGGTCGCAACTCCACATGGACAAAAGCGTCACGTTGGCGGGGTCGGTGGCGTCGTATATGCGCACGCCGCGCAGCCCCCGGTAATTCAGCACGCTATCGATGAGTCCCGGATCATCATACTTGCCGTTCGGTGCGCCGGGCTTCGAGGAAGTCGGCGGCGGCGCGGCGCCGGTCATGAGAATCCATTTACCAATCTTCTTGTTGAAGGCCAACTGCACCTGGCGGCCAACAAAAGCCTTGCCGTTGATCAGAACCGGGCTGGCGGCCTCGCTGACGTCCCACACCTGCCCGCCGGTGAAAAGGTAGCGCCGCTTGCCGATCGCCATCATCTGGGATTTGCCGCCGATGCGCGGCCCGCCCTTGAAGTGGTTATGCACCTCGCAGCCGGCAACATAGGTTTTGGGATCGATGTAATCGAGGCTGCCCTCATGGGGGTGCGGATGGTTGTTGGCGAGAGCCCTGCGGCTGCCTGCACCGATTCCCAGCAGGCCGCCGGCCAAGAGCGCTGTACCACCACACAAGACGTCACGGCGCTGTGGTTTTTTTGGCATTTTAACCCCCTTCAAGGACACGCGGATGGCGCCGGAAGCCTCAGAGGCTGGCCTGCGCCGCGTTGAGATAAGACAGGTCGATATATCGCATCGGGTCATCCAGTTTTCTGGCGGGTACGGCATATTGCGAACGCAGCGCCAGCACGGTCTCGATCCCCGCCATATTCAGATCAGGGTCGAGGCGCGCGGCCAACCCCGCCACCGCCCCTGCAGCCGCTTTAGCGCTGAGTTGCGGCATGTTCCGCACGAGAATATTTGCGGCCTCCGCCCGGTTGACAGGGTCTTTCAGCCAGGCCCCGGCGCGCAACACGGCGCGAGTGAACGCCACAAGGCTGGCGCGGTTACTATTGGCCCAGCGCCGCGTGGAAATAAAACAGGTGCCCTGGTACTGGGGAAAAGCGTCGGCGCTGGAGCCAAGTACTTTCAGTCCGGCGGCTTTGGCCATGCCGTCGAAGGGCGGTGTCAGAACCGCACCGGCGTGATCGCCCGCTTTCAGGGCCTGCAGGCGGTCCCGGGCGTTACCCACCGAGACCAGCTCATAATCCTCGGGGCCCAGACCATGAACCTCGAGAATTTTGCGCAGGACAAAGGAGAATCCCGTGGAAATGGCGTCCACCGCCAGGGTGCGGCCCCGCAAGTCATCGAAAGTGGCGATGTCTCCCTGAACCAGAAGTGGCAGCACGGTATTGGGCCTGAGATTCATGAAGGCGAACAGGTCCGCGGGCCGATCCAGCACCACTTGGCCCTGACCCTCGTTGTAGGCCACCACATTGTCAATTGCGGCGATGGCGATGTGAAAATCTCCGGCCACTGTCTTGCGCGCCAGATACATGGAAGTGGTGGTCAGTTCATGGCCGACCGCCAGCCCCTCGGCGGCAAAAAAACCCAATTCCGCAGCCGCCCACAGAATGACATTGTAGCTGCCGGGAAAGCTGATCAGTTCGATCGCCTGAAGACCAGGCCTGGCGGCGGCCATCGCCAGGCCCCGCAATGGCGATAACGCAGCGACGCCAACCGCGGCGGCGGCGGCCTTGATAATCCTGCGGCGGTCTGGCGAAATTCCTGACATTGTCACCCTCCGGCTCTACCGATCAATTCCGGCCTCTCCTGATTAAGATATCAAACCCGCAAGAAAGTGGCAGCACAATCCTGTACTGCCACTTTCCCAGGTCAATGATGTCATTATCCCTGCATCAGAATCGATAGCTGACCGATCCGCCAAAGGTGCGCGGCGGACCGAAGGCCACCGGCAACTGCAGCGTATTGGGCTGAGGCGGTCCGATATTGAGGATTTCCTCTTCCTCGAACAAATTTTTGCCCCACAGCGATGCCGTTATTGTTTCGTCCTCGGACAGCCAGGAGATGCGAGCGCCGAAGACATCGGCACCGGGACGCAGCCGCGTATCGGTGACCAGGTCGCGGTCAATAATGTCATCCCAGATGCTGCTGCGGCCGCGATAGTCGGCCCTCAGCGTTATGGTCGAGCCGCCGGACAGGTGGAAGTCATATTCGGCGTTGAATGTAGCGGTCCATTTGGGCGCATTGTCGGGCCGGAAGCCGCTGAAGTCCTCATCAACACCGTCTCCGTCGGTGTCCAGGAAGGTGTCCTTCAATTTTGTATCCAGGACCGCCAGACTGCCGTTGAGGCGGAAATCCGGTGTCACAAGGATGGTCGCCTCGGCCTCAATTCCCAGAGTCTCGACACCGCCGGCGTTGAAAATAATCTGGCTGAAGCTGGTCGCCGTGGTGCGAAATCCAGACAGTTGCAGATCATTATACTCCTGGAAATAAGCGGCAATGCTGAAGCGCGCCCGACCGCTGATCTCGCCCTTCCAGCCCAGCTCGTAACTGGTGGACGTTTCTTCGTTGAAGGATTCCTGAGCCAAGGCTACCGTCAGCGGCTCGGACTGGAAGCCACCGGCTTTATAGCCCTGAGAAATAAGGGCATAGACCACATGCTCGTCGCTAATGCGATAGCTCGCCGAGCCCTTGAAGGCCACATCGCTCCAACTGTCACTTACGGCAACGGGTGTTGAGAAACCGGAGAGACCACAGATAAACTGACCGCCCGGCGGGAAGAAATTACAGGTCCCTTCGGGGCCACTGACCCCGTCTATGGGCCCGCCCCAGCCAAAGGCCGTATGGGCGATCTGATAGTCCTTGTCGTCCTTGGTCCAGCGTGCGCCGCCGGTGACAGTGAGCCTGTCGCTAACATCATATGTCAGCTCGCCAAACAGGCCGATGCTGTCTGACTCGTTACGCGAGATTTTGGTGTCCCGCGTATCGGGCCGCCCGGCGCCACCGTTCTGGAAGAACTGATTCTCGTCGAACTTGTCATGCTCGTCGGTCAGATAATAGACGCCTGCCAGCCAGCGAAAAGCCGCGTCGCTGGCATGATTGTCCAATCTCAATTCCTGGCTGAATGAGCTGGCGTCTGACACGCCGCGCTGCCACAGAACATTTTCCGGCGTGCCATGAGCTTCCTGCAGCCGGTCGGTGGACCCGTCCAGATAGCCGGTTTCCGAAGTCAGGGTGATGCCGTCGCCAAATTCGTAGACGATCTCGCCGGTAAAATTGAATATCTCGCGTTTGACGAAAAAATCACCGTCCGAAATTTCGGTCTTCCAGACGTCGCAGGAATCGGTATAAGCCGCAGCCCAAATCGGATGAGGCGGGCCGGCAGTTGGGTCAAGAGTCGGGATTGTACAATCCCGTGAGCGGCGCACCGGCGTTTCATCATCGTCCTTGTTATATTCCACCTTCAGGTAAATGCTGAGATTGCTGCTCGGCTCAAACAGCAGCGATCCGCGAATGGCGAAATTCTTTTGCCCGTCCAGGCCCTCGCCCGTCGAGGTCGATTCGGTGTAGCCATCGTAGCTGTCCACATTGAAAGCGAGGCGGGCGGACAGCGTCTCTGACAGAGCCCCGTTAATATACCCGTCGGCCTCGAAGAGGCCATGGCTGCCGGCGCCGGCGGTAATTCTTCCGCTAAATTCCTGGCTCGGCCGCTGGGAAATAATATGCACCAGCCCGGCCGATGCGTTACGCCCGAAAGAAGTGCCCTGCGGTCCGCGCAAAACCTCAACCCGCGCAATATCGAACATCGCCGGGTTTTTCATGAAGTCCTTGGATACAGGAATATTGTCGATCACGGTGACGATGGCTGCTTCAACCGACGAGCCCTCGGCATTGGCGTTGATGCCACGAATGTTATATTCGGACTGCAGCTTGTTGAAGCGGATGAAGCTGGCGCCAGGCGTCAACTGGATAATGTCATCGACCGTTTCGATGCGCTGTTTTTCAAAATAATCGGCAGTGATGACATTCACGGACACCGGCGCATCCTGCGCACTTTCCTCGTAGCGCCGCGAGGTGACAAGAATTTCCTCCAACACCGCGTCACTCGAGTCTTGCGCCAAAACCGGGGCGTCCACTACACCAAGCGCCATCAACGACGTGAGCAGCGCGGTCGTAACTTTGAAATATTGAGTCTTGCACATTTTATGACCTCCCTAATGCCCTCGCGGGGCTTCTTCCGATTTGCACGCCCAAGGATTATCAGCTCAATGGTTTATGCAAACGATTGCATGAAGTCTACGCCAACGCCTTCTTGTTCTCAAGCGATTTTTGCGATGATGGCTGCGGCGGCCTGCCAGGTACCTGCCGCGCCTATTTCAGATAGCGATCGAGATAGGCGATGGCTTTGCCCAGCGCCTCAATCTGCACATCGTCCACGCGGTAGGCGCCGTCCTCGCCCCGATAGGGATAGATATAGCCATGTTCCGGATGTTCGTATGAAACCCATTCCACGTCTTTTCCGGCCTCGGCCATCAACTCGTAGGTGGTGCGGAATATTCCCTGGAGGTGATCCTGATCCCGGCCCATGACCAGAACAGGCGTATTGATTGTTGCGATTCGCGCCAATGCCACATCCAGATCGACCCGCGAGCGGACGGCGCTGGCGGTGCGCAACTGCATCTCTTCAAGGTCTCGCATTTTCGTATCCTGGCTCACAGAGGTCGATTCTTCGGGCGGTCTCAGGGCAAGAAATTCGTGACTGGCCGGCTCGTTCGCTATGCCCACCGCAACACCGCCGTATTCGGACAGGATTTTGAGCACCATCTCGCCGCCGTGGCTGAGCCCGACGATCCCGATCCGATCAGGGTCGACAAAATCGAGTTTCTTCACGAACTCGATAATTGCGATCTCGTCTTCGTATTCCAGGGGGCTGCGATTGAGAAGCTGACGGCCCTGGCGAACGCCCTGAACCAGCTTTCCGCCGTTGTTATAGCCCAGTTCCACTTCCGCGCGGTAACGCAACCAGGCAACGGCGTAACCGGCCTCAACCAGCCGTTCCTGGGCCCAACTCCGGTTCCGGGTGGCCTCCCTGATCCATGCCATGCCACCACCGCCATTGCCGGAAGCGAAAAGAACCATCGGGAACGGGCCGTCTCCGGCGGGCTTGCGAATTCCAATCGGCGCATAAAGCCCGTCGATGACCTCGACATACATCAAGCGGACCGGAATATCCGAGCCCTCGACCTGCTCGATAATCAGCACATTTTCAGGATTGATCTGTGCAGCGACCGATCCCGCGGCATCGTCGCCCGCGGATGTGCCGTCGCATGCGACAAGCAGCAATCCCAACGCCAGCGTTGCTGCCGCACCCGGTCTTCGTATCCTGCTACAGTCTATCGCCACTGGTTCGCTCCCCTTGTTTTTATCCGGCCTCCGTCGCGACCGATTTCCGCGCCATGAATGCCTGGCCCGCGTAGACAATGAACAACACGAACAGCGCCGCGCTCGCCACCACGAAAACACGGGCGGGGTCGGCTTCGTCGACAAAAGGCTGGATGGCGATGGGCGAAGCGAACTGACCGAGAAACATGGCGGTGGTGACCAGGCCTATGCCGAGGCCGCGGCGCGCCGCAGGCACAGTTGCAATCATCCATGCACTTTGCGCCGGCACGATCTGGCTGAAACCGCAGCCCGCGATCACCATGCCGACCAACAACACCTCGTAGCTGGGGGCTATGGCGACCACCGCGTATCCCAGCCCGACCATGAAAAAGACATAGGCGAAAATAGCCACATAACTGAGCCGCGCCTTGAAGCGGTAAAATTGCATGGCGACGATGGCCGCACTTAAATTCGCCAGGGCCGTGGCGACGCCGATCTGCCCCGGTGTGCCGCCAAACCGCTCGGGGATGAAGAACGGTATCTGTACCAGGGTTATGAAAAACAGCACCGAGGCGACAAAGGCGGCAAACAATATATAGGCGACACGCAGCAGCGGCAGCGGCGGAAGCGGCGCGGCGGTATCGCCAGCGGCAACCGCGGTCTTTTGCGGGGCGCTTTCATGAAGAGAGAACAGGACGCCGGGCAAGGCTACGAAGGCCAGCATATATCCCCAGAAGGGTATCGACCAATGGATGTCGGCCAGGAAGCCGCCCAACAGCAGGAAAACCACGCCGCCCAGTTTCATGGCGGCGCCCTGCCAGCCAATAAATTTGGCCCGTTCGGCGCCGGTGAAGTAGTCGCCGACCATGGCGACGCTGAGTGTTTTGATGCCGGCGATGCCGATACCCAAAAAGGCGCGGCCGATAAACAGCCCGGTCAGGGTGTCGACGAAATAGCCCGACGTGCCGGCCGCGGCAAACAGCAGCAGGGATGCGATCAGCAGCTTCCTGCGCCCCCAGATATCCGACAGCCAGCCGGCCAGCGGCGCCGCCAGCACGATGAAAAGCGCGGGGATCGACAGGAGGATGAATTTAATCAGGAATTTTATATCGGCGGTATCACTGAACCAGCCGATAAGCTCCATGATCGCCCGCCCCACCGGGTCGGTCTGGGTCTGGTCGGCAAAGGCAATGGCGATATCCTTCATTGCCGGCGAGACCAGCGGCGTCCCCAAGAGCGCCAATGCCGTTGCCACGAGCAACGCCACCTTGCCGTTGAATGATATCAGCGACCTGCCCTCGTCCGCCGCCGCTTGCGCCCCCGCTTCCTGCTCCCCTGTCTCCTGCTCCCCGGCTGTCATCTGCCCTGCCCCCGTTGCTCCGCCAAAATTAATGGATATGGCCCTGCGGCTCTATTATCCGAGTTGCTGTCCCTGTGCATATTCTCTTATACTGCAAACGATTGCACTAGCTATAGCGAAATCATGGCGTTAATAACGGGGCTGGCCCAGACCGAGTAAAACCACCAGGAAAACCGAGCAGAATGGACGCGCTTACACTCCCGGTCATACTGATTATCGTCACCGCCATTGCCGTTGGCACCTTCGCCAAGGGCATCACCGGCGTCGGCCTGCCTATTCTGGCCATGCCCATCATGGCCGGCTTTTTCGGCGTCGAGCGGGCGGTGCTGATCATGATTATTCCCAGCCTCTTTTCCAATACCTGGCTGGTTTTGACCCACCGCGACGAATGGCCGGTGCTAAAGCGGCTGGTTCCATTCCTGGTCACCGCCGCCGTTGGCGGCGTGCTCGGCTCGCTGGTGCTGGTGAATGTCAGCGCCCGTGGGCTGTCGCTTCTGCTCGCCGGTGTGTTGGGGCTGTATCTGCTGCACCAGTGGCGCAACCCCAGCTTCAGGCTGAGCGACGCCCAGAACCGCTGGGCCGGACCGATTGCGGGCCTCGCCGCGGGGGCGGTACAGGGCACCAGCGGCATTTCGGCGCCGGTGATAGCACCCTATTATCATGCCATCGGGCTGACCCAGCGCTCATATGTCTGCGCCATTTCGGCCACCTTCCTGATGATCTCCGTGGTCCAGGTAATTTCACTGACCAGGCTTGGCCTTTACACCCCGGAGCGCGTATTCGAGGGGGTGATCGCACTTGCACCGGTTGTCATTTTCCTGCCGCTGGGCATGCGCATGGCCAAGACCATCAGCCGCGAGATATTCGATCGCCTGCTGATTTCCATATTGGTGCTGATGGAGTTCAAGCTGCTGTATGACGGGCTTCTGGCATCCTGAACAGCACCAAGATACCGGCAAATCGCTTCTACCGGCGATCATTTGGGTGCATAATGTTGACTCTCGGAAGGTGGCGTGAGATATTTATGCAAACGTTTGCATAAGCCGTTGCAAGTTGCCCGATGATGGTTTAATCACGCCTCTTGATATTCCAGCGTCCGCAGCATTGCAGGCGATGGCCGAGGCCGTCATGAACAAGGTCAAACCCATGGACAAGCGCATTTCCGAGCCCCGAATTATAATGCCCGATATGATCGACCCCCGGCACGACTGGCGGGGCGCCATACCCTCACCCGGCGGTCAGGCCGTCGATTTCGAGGAGCGCGTCAATTTTCGGCGGCTCCATGATTACCGGCTGGCGCGCTCGCGCAAGGCGCTGCAGGATTCGGATCTGGGCGCGGTGCTGTGTTTCGACAACAACAATATCCGCTACATTACATCCACCACCATCGGCGAATGGGCGCGCGACAAGGTGGCACGCTTCGCGCTGCTGACCGGCAACGGTGAGCCGCATCTCTGGGATTTCGGCTCGGCCGCTGCTCACCACCGCATTCATTCGCCCTGGCTGCAACCGGGTTGCTGCCACGCCGGCATGATCGGTCTCAGGGGCACGGTGCCGCCCGACGCCGGTCTGATGCGCGGGGCCGCGGAAGAAATTAAAGCCGTGATGGTCGAGCAGGGCGTCGCCGACATGCCTTTGGGCCTTGATATTGTCGAGCCGCCGATGCTTTTCGAGTTGCAGAAGCTGGGCATTGAGGTGCGCGACGGCCAGCAGGTCATGCTCGACGCCCGCGAGGTCAAGTCGATGGACGAGATCATCCTGCTGAACATGGCGGCGGCCATGGTCGATGGCGTCTACCAGATGATCTACGAGGATTTGAAACCGGGCGTGCGCGAATCCGATATCGTCGCCAAGGCCAACAAGATGCTCTACGAGATGGGCTCCGACGATGTGGAAGCCATCAATGCGGTCTCGGGAGAGCGCGGCAACCCGCATCCCCATAACTTCACCGACCGTATCATCCGGCCCGGCGACCAGGCGTTCTTTGACATTATCCAGGCCTATATGGGCTATCGCACCTGCTATTACCGCACCTTCAACGTGGGTTTCGCCTCGGATTCGCAGCGGGACGCTTACGTCCAGTGCCGCGAATGGCTGGACAAGGCCATTGAAATGGTCAAGCCCGGCGTCAGCACCGCTGAAATCGCAAAGGTATGGCCGAAGGCCCAGGAGTTCGGTTTCGACAGCGAAATGGAGGCCTTCGCCCTGCAGTTCGGCCATGGCCTCGGCGTGGCCTTGCACGAGCGCCCGATCATCTCGCGTCTGGTCTCCTTCGATCATCCGGAAGAGATCAAGGAAGGCATGGTGTTCGCGCTGGAGACCTATTGCCCAGCCAGCGACGGCTATTCGGCGGCGCGCATCGAGGAGGAGATCGTGGTCACCGCAACAGGCGCGCGGGTGATAACGCTGTTCCCGGCCCAGGACCTGCCCATCGCCAACGAATATTGATCCTCGCAAGACGAACCATTTTGGGGCGACCTGCCGGACAGGTCTGGCCGCACCACTGCCGCACCACTAAGGAGTGCCAGTTCATTGAACGACCAGCAGAATAATGTTTCACCCGATAACGACGATATCGGCGAGGAGACGCGGCTTCGCCTGTATCGCAGCCAACTGGAAATTCGCCAGTTGGAGAACCGGGCCCATGACATGTTCCTCGAGAACCTGGTCAAGGGCACCAGCCATCTGGCGGTGGGCCAGGAGGCTATCGCCGCAGCCTTTGGTGTTGCCATGGACAGCGAGGATTACACTTTTTGCACCTATCGCGGCCACGCCCACACGCTGGCCCGCGGCGCCTCGATGACCGGCGTGCTGGGCGAGCTCATGGGGCGCCAGTGCGGGCTGCTGGGCGGCAAGGGCGGGTCGATGCATCTCACCGACGTGGAGCACGGGGTGATGGGTTCCTATGCCATCATCGGCGCCCACTTGCCCATCGCCATGGGCGCGGCATGGTCAGCGCAATATCGCGGCACGAGCCAGGTCACGGTCTGTTTCTTCGGCGATGGCACCACCACCATCGGCGCCTTTCACGAAGCCCTGAACATGGCGGCGGTGTGGAAGCTGCCCATCGTCTTTGTCTGCGAGAACAATCTCTATATGGAATATACGCCGATTGGCGAGGTGGTCCCCGTGGAGCATCCCGCCGCCGACCGGGCTTCGGCCTATGGGTTGGAATCAATCATTGTTGACGGCAACGACGCCGATGCGGTCTACCGCATCGCCCAGAAGGCTATCAAACTTGCGCGCGACGGTGGCGGCCCCAGCCTGATCGAGGCCAAGACCTACCGCCATTACGGCCATTCGCGCGCCGATCCCGGCACCTACCGGCCCCCGGAAGAGGTCGAAGCCTGGCTGGCCCGCGACCCCATTCCCAGCTACCGCGCAAGGCTGGCGGAATTCGGCATAGGGGAAGAGGTAATTGAGGCCATGGAAACGGAAGTGGATGCCGCCGTTGATGAAGCGACGGAGACGGCCAAGGCCTCGCCCATCCCGTCTGTGGATATAATCGACAAGGATGTCTGGGCCGATGGAGGCTGCGCATGGCGAAACTGACCTATAGAGAGGCCGTTGCCGCCGGCATCGCGCAGGAAATGCGGCGTGACGAGAATGTAGTGCTGATCGGCGAGGATGTCGCCGCTGCGGGCGGTGTGTTCAAGGCAACGGTCGGCCTGCTGGATGAATTCGGGCCGAAGCGCGTGCGCGATACGCCAATCGCCGAACAGGCGATCCTGGGCGCCGCCATGGGGGCCGCAATGACCGGTATGCGCCCCATTGCCGAGATCATGTTCTCGGATTTCCTGGCGGTCTGTTGGGATATCGTCGCCAACCAGATTGCCAAGACCCGTTATATGACCAACGGCCAGTTCGAGATTCCCCTGGTCATCCGCACCGCCAATGGTGGCGGATCACGCTTCGGCGCCCAGCATTCGCAGAGCGTTGAAAACTGGGCCATGGCCATCCCCGGCCTGAAGGTGGTGGCGCCGTCCACCCCGGCGGACGTGAAAGGCCTGCTGGCCGCGGCAGTGCGCGACCCCGACCCGGTGATATTTTTCGAGCATAAGGCGCTTTACGCGACCAAGGGCGAAGTGCCGGACGGCGAATATGTCGACGAGCTGGGCAAGGCAAAGGTGCTGCGCCAGGGCAGCGACGTGACCATTGTGGCGCTGGCGCTGATGGTGCCGCGCGCGTTGAAAGCCGCCGAGCTGCTGGAAAGCGAACATGGCATTTCCGCCACTGTTGTTGATGTGCGCAGCCTGGTGCCGCTGGACACCCAGACAATATTTGCCGAGGTGGAGAAGACCGGGCGGCTCTATACGGTGGAGGAAAACCCCCGGCTCTGCGGCTGGGGGGCGGAGATATCTTCGCTGGTGGCCGAAGAATTGTTTTACGATCTGGACGGGCCGATTGTGCGTATTACAACGCCACACATACCGCTGCCGGCGGCCGATAACCTGGAGGATGCGACCATCCCCAGCGTCGAGAAAATTGTCCAGACCATTAGAGAGACCGCCGGATGACCGATACCAAAGAAATTCTGGCCGATGTGCCTACCGGGCTGCTGATCGGTGGAGAGTGGCGCGACGCCTCGGACGGGGCAACGATTGATGTTTATAATCCGGCGACGGAAGAGGTGATCGCCAGCGTTGCCAGCGCCTCGGAGGAAGACGGCCTGGCGGCTGTTGCGGCGGCAGATAAAGCCGGCCCCGACTGGGCGGCGCGGGCCCCGCGCGAGCGCGCCGAGATATTGCGCAAATCCTTCGAAATGCTGATCGCCCGCAAGGATGATCTGGCGAAGCTGATTACCCTCGAGAACGGCAAGGCGCTGAAAGACGCCCAGGGCGAGATGGCCTATGCCGCCGAGTTTTTCCGCTGGTACGCGGAAGAGGCGGTCAGGAACATTTCAGAGTTTTCCACCGCGCCCTCGGGCAATAACAAAATCATGGTGCTGCAACAGCCGGTGGGGGTGTCGCTGCTGATCACGCCGTGGAATTTCCCGGCGGCCATGGGCACGCGCAAGATCGGCCCGGCGCTGGCGGCGGGCTGCAGCGTGATCCTGAAGCCGGCCTCCGAGACACCGCTGACGGCGCTGGCCATCGCAAAAATCCTTGAGGAAGCCGGTGTGCCGCCGGGCGTGGTCAATGTTATCCCGTCGTCGCGTTCAGGCGCGGTGTGCAGCGCCATACTTGCCGACCCGCGCTGCCGCAAGCTCTCTTTCACCGGCTCCACCCAAGTGGGGCGCATCCTGCTCGCCGAGGCCGCCAAATCGGTGGTCAATTGCTCCATGGAGCTGGGCGGTAACGCGCCATTTTTGGTCTTCGCCGACGCCGATATCGACGCCGCGGTCGAGGGCGCCATGGTCGCCAAGATGCGCAACGGTGGCGAAGCCTGCACAGCCGCCAACAGATTTTTCGTCGAGGCCCCGGTGGTGGAGGAATTCGCGAAGAAATTCGCCGCCGCCATGGAGGCGCTCAAAGTCGGCCCCGGCCTCGATGATGGAACCGATCTTGGCCCCATGGTCAATGCGGCTGCTTGCCGGGATATTTCGGCGCTGGTCGATGACGCCGTTGGCAAGGGCGCAAAAGTGGTCACCGGGGGCGGACAGCAAGAAGGCGTGGGTCACTTTTTCCAGCCCACGGTGCTGACCGATGTGAGCGACGACGCACTCATCCTGAATGACGAGATATTCGGGCCGGTGGCACCGATCATCGCCTTCGACAGCGTTGACGAAGCCGTTGCCCGCGCCAACGATACCGAATACGGCCTCATCGCATATCTCTATACGGGCGACCTGGCCAAGGGTCTTGCCATCGCCGAGCGGCTTGATGCCGGTATGATCGGTCTCAACAAGGGCGTGGTGTCGGACCCCGCCGCACCCTTCGGCGGCACCAAGCAGTCGGGCATAGGCCGCGAAGGCGCCCACGACGGCATGATGGAATTCCTCGAGAAAAAATATATCGCGGTGAGCTGGTAACAAGACGGAACGGATAATGAATGTATTGATGCCCCAACTGGGCGAGACCGTCGAAGAGGGAACGGTCACCGAATGGTTCAAGAAACCCGGCGACCCAGTCGAAAAAAACGAGACCCTGTTCGAGGTCGAGACCGACAAGGTGACCACGGAAGTGCCGGCGCTGAAGGCCGGTATTCTCAGCAAGATTCTGGTCGGCGAGGGCGAGACCGTGGATGTGGGAACAGTCCTGGCGGTGATCGCCAGCGAGGGTGATGAAGCAGACGGCGAGACCGATGAGGCCGCGCCCGCAGTAGAGCCGGCAACTGCACCTGAAGCCGCAGCCCCAACCCCAGCCCCAGCAGCAAAAGTAGAGGCCGCGCCCCGTGACAAGGAGGCGCGGTTATCGCCGGTGGTGCGCAAGCTGCTGGCCCGGCATAATCTCAGCGCCGATCAAATAACAGGCAGTGGCGGCGGCGGCCGCATCACCAAGCAGGATGTTCTGGCCTTTGTTGAGGGCGGTGCCGGGGTTGAGGGCGATGCCGGGGTTGAAGGCGGTAAAGATGGCGGTGCCGGGAGCACCGGCGATTTCAAACCCTTCACCAAGATTCGCAAACTTACGGGCGATCATATGCTGCGCTCGCTGGCGACCAGCGCCCATGTGACACAAGCCATTGAAATAGATTTCCACACTGTCGACGCCGCCCGCAGCGCCCATGGCGCCGCCTGGAAGGAAGAACAGGGATTTTCGCTGACCTACCTGCCCTTCATTGCCCGCGCCATTTGTTTGGCCATTGCAGACTACCCGAATATCAACGCCACCGTTGAGGGAGACGGACTGAAACTTCACCGGGACATCAATCTGGCGGTGGCCGTGGATCTGAATTTCGAAGGGCTGGTGGCGCCAGTGATCAGGGACGCCGGGTTGAAATCAGTCGCCGATCTGGCGCGCGAGATAAACCGCCTGGCCGGGGCCGCCCGCAATGGCAAACTGACCCCCGACGAGGTGACCGGCGGCACCTATACCATTTCCAATAACGGCTCCTTCGGAACCCTGTTTACGACGCCAGTCATCAACCAGCCGCAGGTGGCTATTCTGTCGGTCGATAAAATCGGCAGGAAACCCGTAGTGCTGGAACGCGACGAGATTGCCGTGCGCCCCATCGGCGTGCTGGCGCAGTCTTTTGACCACAGGGCGGTGGACGGCGCCTATGCGGCGGCGTTCCTGAGCCGCCTCAGGGAAATTATCGAGGGGACTGACTGGTCAGCGGAACTGGTCTAGAATCATGTCCGGAATCAGTCGCGCGCTTTCGCCGTAGAACCGCGCACAATCAACTCCAGCGTCTGGCACACTGATTTTGGCGGCTCTTCGTCTTCGCCTTCCAGAAGGCTGAGAAGAATATTCGCTGCGGCATTGCCCATTTCGTAATGCGGGATTCGCACAGTTGTCATAGGCGGCCTGAATTTATCGACAAACGGCATATCGTTGAAGCCGGTCACCGACATATCCTCCGGGCAGCGCAGACCCCGGTCCTCCAGCGCGTCATAGCAGCCGAGTGCCAGCATATCGTTGCCGGCGATTACCGCCGTGAAAGGCTTGGCCGAATCGAGCAGGGCTTCGAGGCCGGTCTTGCCCTGTTCCTCGGTGAAGGCCCGGCAAACAAAAATCAGTTCCGGATCGATCTCCAGTCCGCGCGCTTTTATGGCCTCCAGATATCCGCGATGGCGCTCGAACCCGGTCGATAAATCCTGCGGACCGGCCAAATGCGCAATACGCCGATGTCCGAGATCGGCAAGATGGTCCACCGCCATCGCTATGCCGCCAAAATCATCGTTGGTGACCGAATAAATGCCCTCGCCCGCCATCGTCCTGTTGATCAGGACAAATGGGATGCCGTCGGCCTCGCATTCCTCAACCACTTGGTCGGCGCGATGCGCGGTGGCGAGAATGAGACCGTCCACCTGCCGGGCGCGCATGCGATCCAGAATGCCCTGCTCAATATCCGGGTCTTCGTCGGAATCGGCCAGGATTGTGGTATATCCGGCCGGGCCCAGCACCTTTTCAATGCCGCGGATAATAGGTGGAAAAACCGGATTGGTAATGTCGGGAATAAGAACGCCGACGGTAAAGGAGCGATTGGTTTTCAGGCTCAGGGCGAACGGGTTCGCCCGGTATCCCATGTCGTTGGCGATCTCCAGCACCCGCGCCGCAACGGTCTCCGACACCATCGGTCTGGTTTTCGGATTAAGGACCCGTGAAACGGTGGACGAATGCACGCCCGCGCGCTCCGCCACGTCCCTGAGTGTTGCTCGTGTTCGTGCCACCCGTGCCATAATAGTACCTTGTTAGCACCCCACTCCCCGCAAACTCAAGCGGCTATCGAGAATAACAATGCCCGGTATGCCGTCCCTTCAGGATGCCGCCTTCGGCGGCGGCTTGCGGTTCATCCAGAAAGCCCCGACGAGAACGGCAAGGGTCAGGAATTGGGCGGCAATGCCTTCCCATGTGGGGAAAAGCCCCAATATTTCGATCCGCGGCTCACCAGCTACCGGCCGTACGTCCAGCCAACCAGCCTCCTGTATGGCGGCGATACCCTTGCCCGCCAGAATGACTGCCAGCACCGCGATCAGCAGGGAGCTATAGAGAAAGAACTGGGTGATCGGCAGGCGGCGGCTATAGCGCAGCATGGCCCATGTGGTCAGCGCCAGCGCCCCGGTTGCCGCGCCGGCACCGGCGATAATCGCGATGCGGTCGCCCTGACCCCACATCGCCATGAAGAAAAGAATAGTCTCGAAGACCTCGCGGTAGACGACGACAAAGGCGAGCAGGAACAGGAACCACTGGGATTGCCGCGACAGGGCATGGGACATCTTTTCGCTGATATATTTCTGCCAGGCGTCGGCATGGCTTTTGCCATGCATCCAGATGCCGACGGAAACGAGCACAACAGCGGCCAGAAGCGCCCCGATGCCTTCCGTCAGTTCCCGGCTGGCGCCGCTGATTGATACGAAATGAGTGGCCGCGAACCAGGTGAGGACACCGGCGGCCAGCGCCACCAGCCAGCCGCCATGCACATAAGGCAGGGCGTCGCGCCGGTCGGCCTTCCTGAGAAAGGCGATCATGGCAACAACAATAAGAAGCGCCTCGATGCCCTCGCGCAGGAGGACCGTGAAAGCGCCGATGAAGCTTGAGCTGCGGCTCGATTCCCCGGAAGAAAGCACGCGCTCCGCCGCCTCAAGCAGGCGCGTCAAATCTCCGATCTGGGCTTCTACCTCTGCGACGGGGGCGCCCCGCTTGATGCGGGCGCGCAGTTCGATCATCGCGCCCTCGATGTCGCGCATCAGGGCACCGTCGCGCACCGCCACCGCCGGCTCGACCGGCTCGAAGCCATCCAGATAGGCGGAGAGCGCAAGATCGGTGGCCAGCCCTTTATCGCCGGATCGATATGCGGCAAGACTCTCGACCAGCCTGGTCTTGGCCAGGGTCAGAGAGCCGCCTGAGCGGTGCGCAACTGCGTCTGGATGGCGACGCAAGTAGGAAGTCAGGGCGACCGAGTCATCTTCGCCAATACGCAGGGCCAAGGAGCTTGGCATGATGCGGGTTACCGCCTCAAGGTCGGGAAGGGCGGCAACGATCCGGGGGTCGGATTGCCATAATTCTGCGCCTGCCTCCTGGTCCGCCTCGGGATAGGCGAAGCCGCCGACATAAAAGGCCAGGGCCCAACGATCATCGGCATCGAGGTTTGCGTAACTTGTCATGGCGGTTCCGTCCAACCCCTGATCGATAACCTGGAAAAGACCGAACAGGCTGCGCTCGCGGGCCCTGCTGCGGTCGGTGAAGACGGTAGGAGACGGCTCAAGGTCCGATGCCAGCGGACCATCGCCGCCCCCTGTGGGGCCATGGCATGCCACGCAATGCCTGGCATAAAGCGCCGCGCCGCGCGCCAGATCGGGCGGCGAGGTTGGCGCAAAGACAACTGGAAACGCAACAAGCAGCTGGTCCGCCAGTTGGCGCGCGATCGCCGCGACCCGGTCCGGGGCGGACTTCTCGCTGATCGCCGCTTCAAGTTCTTCAGCCTGTGTGCCAAGGTCAGGCAGCGCTTCATTCGGTGGCAAGCCCGAAATGCGCGTTCGTACCGAGGCCGCAAACTCGGTCATCTCGGTATATTCAAGGTCATTGATGACGCGGCTGTCCCGCACGGCGCCCGCGTAGTCCACGGCGATATAGTCAAGAAGGCGCCAGATGGTTCGTACAGGCGCCGTATCGTCTGCGCCCATGGCGCGCGGAACAAAAATTCCTTCGGCGCAAAACACTGACAAAACAAGACATATTACGAGTGCGCGGTACTTCATGGCCTCCATTTACTCTATCTGCGAATGAGTCGCAATACCGTCCCTGCATCAATTTCAGCGGAGCGGTTGCCCGGCGTCGCCATGTGCGGCCGGATGGCATTGTCACTTCGGATGCCCAGCAGGGGCAGCGAATTCCAAGCGAAGTTTATCGTGCCATTGTAACCGCACTTTTGCACATATTGAACATGTTGGCCCGATACTTCTTGAACGCGGCGTGGTTGATGATGTGATGCTGAAAGCATTGTGTATTATACTTAACAGCGCGGGCAGGCCCTCAACATTTCAAAAACTCAAAATGTATCAGCGGCTATTTGACGCGGTTACAGAGGGGGCAAGGGTGGCCAACACCGCTCTCTACCCGGCGTCTGGCGAAAGCCGCCTTGCGAGCGGCTGCGATCTGCTTCTGGACGGTAGTTTTATTCCCCGGTAAAATACCGGCACGTTTCCCGGCCCGACGTTTGAAAACTGGGAAAACGGCTAAAGGAGAGCGCAGTATGGAACTTAAACGCATTCACCATGTGGCCTATCGCTGCAAGGACGCCAAGCAGACGGTCGAGTTTTACCAGCGCGTGATGGGCATGGATTTCGTGCTGGCTATCGCCGAGGACCATGTGCCGAGCACCAAGGAACCGGACCCCTATATGCATGTCTTTCTCGATGCCGGCATGGGCAACGTGCTGGCTTTCTTCGAGCTGCCCAATTCACCGGAAATGGGCAGCGACCCGAACACGCCGGACTGGGTGCAGCATATTGCCTTCGAGGTGGAGAGCTATTCCGAGCTGATGGCGGCGAAGGCGCAGCTGGAGGCAAACGGCCTTGAAGTGCTGGGTCCGACCAACCACGGCATTTTCCAGTCGATCTATTTCTTTGATCCCAGCGGGCACAGGCTGGAGCTGGTTTGCAACACCTGCACCGAAGAGGAAATGAAGATGCTGCATGCGGTGGCGCCAGCCATGATTAAGGAATGGGCGGAGACCAAGAAAGCGCCGCGCCACGCCGCCTGGCTGCATGAAAAGGAATTCAGCGCCGACAGCGAATAGGGCGAATTCCCTGCCCCAGCCGCCTCATTCCTGCCCGGTAAGCGGGCTGATAAGAACCGACTTGGGTTCTGTGATGCAGGCAACGCGGCAGGCGCCGCAGCCGGTGCAAATCTCGGGATCAATGCGCGGCTTGGGGCCGTCCCACAGCAATGCCCCGGGAACCGGGCAGGAGTGGCTGCAGGCCCCACATTCGGGGCCAAGATACGGCAGACAACTTGAGGTATCGATCCTTGCCCGGGCAAGACGGGGCAGCGGTATGCCGGAGGCCTCTGCAGATTCCTGCACTTCCTCCCGGACCGCTCCCCTCGCCTCCTCCCCGGCTTCCGCAGCAACCGGAGAAGGCGGCAGCCGCAGGGCGCGCGGCTCGCAGGCCGTAACGCAGGGCCAGTCATGGCACATGAGGCAGGCCTTGTTGGCCAGGTCCATGGCCGGTGTGCCCACCGCCGTTGCGCCGTACCGGGCAGACAAGGGAAAAATTACGGCGGTCGGGCAGACTTCTACACAATCGCCGCAACGGCTGCAGGAAATCAGGAAATCGAGCTCGGGAATGGCAAAAGGCGGCCTGACCCATTGCCGGGCGCGGGCCTCAACGCTGGATTCAGCGGCATCGATCGCAATCGCGGTGGCCTTCTTGAGGCCGCGCTGGAAGAACTCCCGCCGGTCCAGGGGGCTGTCTTTTTGCTCGCTCATCCCGACCCTCGTTTCACAGCCGCATGACCATGGGCTGCAGCAACAACCACAGGTGAAATCCGGTAAAGACGGCGGCAAAAAGGAGAAGCGGCAGCATGGTCAACCGGACCCTTCCCGGCTGCAACTTCACCAACCCCCGGCATCTTCTTTGTATGACCCCCACCGCAATGAGAAACCCAAAGGCCATGAGCAGGGCCTGCAGAGCCGAAAGCGCATCCTGCGAAATGAACATATCCATCATGCGCAACTGCCGCTCTGCGGCGCCCATCGGCAGTGTTCCCACGCCCAGGGGGTTTGCCAGCACAGCGCCCAGCCCGGCGCCCTCCCGTGCCAGATGGCCCAGATTGTGAACCAGGTGGTAGGCGAAGGCGAGCGGCAGGGCGACAAAAGCGAAGCGCGAAAAGAGACTCTTGAAGCTATGGTTGGCATCGCCGACCAGCTTCCTGGTCGCCCACACCGCCAGCCCATAGAAAAATGCCGGCACCGCCAGGCTGGCGGCCAGACCGGCGCTGAAGGTGACCAGCATGCGACCGGAATCGCCAATCACCCTCGCCAGGCCAATTATTCCATCCTCCCATGAGGGGAGCATGGTCAGGCCGTGAAAGCCGGTCAGGCCCAGAAGCACCAACATGAACCAGGCCTCGTCCCAGTGCGGGCGGGCATCCTGCATGGCCTCGGCGGCGGGGCTGCGCAGCCGCCAGGCAATGTTGGCGTCGGGGCATGAACGGGTGCAGTTACCGCAGGATGTGCAGTAGGTATTCTGGGTCAGCCGGCCCATGACCAGATGGGTTGGGCAGGGATCGACGGTGGCGCTGCCGGCGTAACATTCAAGCGTGGTACAGCGGGCGCAGATGTCGGGGTCCACGGGGCGCAACTCGACGGGCGCGAGCTGGGAGTAGAAGCCCACCGTGCGGCCGACCGGGCAGAAATGATGGCAAAAGGCGTTACGCTGAAAAACCGCCAGAGAGACCGTGGCCATCACCACCATCGCCAGGGCCAGGATCGCGGTTACAAAGGGGTCTACCGTGACCCCGACGCCGAGCTCCAGCCAGGTCAGGCCGACAAACATAAACAGCGCCGGCCAGACATTGCGTAACCATTTTGGCACCGTGAGATTGAGGCTGGAGGAGGCGTCCGCCCGGCGCCACAGGCGTCGGTTGACCAGCCAGTTCGCAATGCTGTTCCATGGGCAAACGCCGCACCAGGCGGAGCCGAGAAAGAATATGGACAGTACAAGCCCCGACCACCAGAGGTTCCATGTCAGCACGGTCGCCGCGTTGCGCTCCGGGATCGGCGTGCCGTAAAGCCCGGCGGCGATAATCAGCAAAAAGATCGCGACGAAGACCAACCGCAGCAGAAAGAGAATCCATGGCCGGGCGATAAAGTAACGCATGACATGCCCTATTCCCGGCACTGCGCTGAGGCTGAAATGACCGGTGGGTGCGGTGCCAACGCCGGGCAGGGCCAGCGCCCAGGCGCTGGTGGCCAGCACGAACAGAAGAACCGCGAGGCCCCAGGCTTGCGGGAGGCCAGGATGGACCATGACACCCGCGGCGCCCATTGCCTCCATCTCCATTACTCCCGCCCCTCATGCGCACCGCGGATTTTTCCGGTCAAGACCCGGCGCCGCTGAATGATGCTGACGCCCGCCAGCACCACGAAGATGACACCGATGGTTATGCCCAGCGGCCCCAATGCCGGCGGCGCGCCGACGCGAAGCGGAAAGTCGATAACATAAGGCTCGTCATTCGCCTCGAACCGGGCGGTGATGATGTAATCACCACCCTCGCTGAATATGAAACCCTGGCGGAAAACCACGTCGTCCGGCGATTGAACACCCAGCGTCTCTTCTGGCCGCCCGAATCCCAGCCATGCCGCCCAGGAATCATCCCTGATCGTAAAACGTACCCTGCCTTCGAAGTGCCTGCCGTCCTCCCTGTCGGTGACATAGAGGTTGATCCGGCCAGGCACGCCGGGCCGCGGGAAGGCGGGAAAAACCATGTAATTGATGTCGAAATCGCCGATCCAGGTCTCCACCTGAAGGGCTGGGGGCGTGTTGGAATCTTCATTCAGCGCATAAGATGGCCGACCCAGGACGTGGTGCGCCGCCACCTGCCCGCTGGTGGCTATAAGCCAAAGCAAAATCGTCAGCAGGGCAGCGGATATATGCGCCAGTTTATGTGCCATGGACTTCGGTGCGGGTGTCGGCATTGGCATCTGTCTGGGCGCGGCGGAAATGCCGGCCCAGATGTCCGGGCCCCTGGGCTGGCCCGTCTACCGGTTGCAGGGTGAAAGAGAGCGCGTCGGTCGGGCAGGCAGCAATACAGGCGGTGCAGTTGTTGCATTCCTGACCGAATCCATCGCTCATGGGACGCAGGCCAAACTCGCAGGCCACATCGCATTTGGCGCAATCGTTACAGGTCTTTACGTCGCGGCGGATACGCAACAGCCGGTACCGCCCGATCAGCGAATAAAGCGCGCCGCCGGGGCAGAGATAGCGGCAAAACCCCCGCCGGGCGACCAGAAGGTCAAACAGCAGGGTGGCCAGGAAGAATATGATTCCGGACCCGAATCCGCCGAGAGCTATGGCGTAATAAAGTTCCCGGCCGAGAATCGCCGGTGGATAAACCCCCGCCACCAGAACAGAGCCGGTTACGCCCGAGAGAAGAATTCCCATGACCAGCACGGCGTATTTGATACGCTTGTCGAACTGGCGGTTTCCGGTTTTTATCCCCGCCCAGCGAAGCCAGGAAGCAAAGTTCGAATTGAGCTCGTAGATGAATGTCGCCGGGCAAATCCAGCCACAATAAAATCGGCCCAGCAAGGCGGTGAGAAGAACCGGGATCAGCGCCGTGATAAGGAATGGCCAGTGCAGGTTAAGCCCCGCCGCCGCTTGCCCCGCCGCCGCCAGCGGATCGGACAGCTTGAAGCCCCAGAAGGTTCCCGACCAGGTCGTACCCTTGATGAAGTCGAGGTCTTCCTCGGGGTCATCGGTGAAGGGCGCGGTGAGCGTCTCCATGACATCAAAAATCCGCTTTTCCGACTGGGCCAGTAGATCGTAGGCATGGGCCGCCTCGAACGACTGGTAGATATGCAGATAGGGCAACAGAATGAGCATGGCGAAGACCAGCGTGAGACTGACCCAGCGCAGCTTGTTCAGGTGACGCCGCACAAGAAAGGCGGGCCTCTTATCAGCCATAGTCCGGGATCACCCTTATAGCCTGGGGCATCTGGATGCAGGAACGCTCGCACAACCCGCATCCAACGCAGCTTTCCTGGACATGGGGCTGTTCCAGCCTGCCCACCTTGATGGCCACATCCTGCAGCGGACAGGCCCGGTAACAGACACCGCAGGTCTTGCCCTGAAAGGAAAGGCACAATTGTTCGTCGACCCGGGCGTGGCCCATCTTGACATTTTCGATGATCGCTTCGGCGGTGCGCTCGACTTTCTTTATGGCCCCCGTGGGGCACACATCACCGCATTTCATGCACAGGATGCAGCCCTTTTCCCTGGGGATGATGTAGGGCGTATCGAGAGACTTGAGCCCGTTTTCGAAGCCGAAGTAATTGATACAGCGGTTAGGGCAGACCTCGCTGCATTGCCCGCAGTTGATGCAGGTGGCAAGGAAGTCCTCTTCGGCCAGCGACCCCGGCGGCCGCAAGTAGCGGATTGACGGCCGGTGCAGCGCCGCGCGGACCTCTTGCGGAGCCAGCGTTGCCGCCGCAACCATCGACATCAGGAAATTCCTGCGTTCCATCCTGCTCTCCCGTCCGGCCTTATATTTTCTCGATCCGGCAGGCGCTCTTCTTGAAATCCACCTGACCCGAGACCGGATCCCAGACCCGGCTGGTCACGGCATTGGCCAGCCACTTGTTTTTCTTGGGGTCGGCGCTGTCCGCGACGGACAGATTCCAGGGCCCGAACATGTAGCCACGGGGCACCGTGTTCCGCGCCGGCTTGACCAGTGAATTAAGGCCCACCTGCGCCCGCGCTTCCAGCGAGCCGCGCCGGGTATGCACGCGAACCTTGTCGCCGTCGTCGATGCCCAGGTCCCGCGCGTCGTCGGGGTGCATTTCCACATACATTTCAGGCACCAGCCGCCGCGTCGTCGGGCTGCGGTTGGATTTCGCCGTATGGAAATGCTCATACACCACGCCCAGCCCGAACCAGTATGGATACTTGTCCTTGGGCACTTCCTGCCAGGCTTTGCCGCGAAAATCCATGTCTGGTAGGTCGGGCGTCAGCCCCTTGTCACGGGCCTCGATCAACTGATCGATATGGTCAATCGTATAATGACCCTCCTCGGCGCCAAAGCGCATCAGCTCCCGGGTCAGCTTTTCGCGATCCTTGTAGTCCTGATGGGTCAGCTTGATATGCACTTTGCCATCCTTGGTGCGGAAATAGCCGTAAGGCTTGGACTTCCAGTTACCCTCCTGCAGCATAAAGCGTCTTTTGGTGCCGCCGTTCTGGGCTATTTCGTAAGTCGGCGCAGGCCACTGGATGCCGCGCAAATTGGCGATTTGCTCATAGGGGCTGATGCCGTCCAGCTTCTCTACTTCGAGAATGCCGGTCAGGTCCGTATCGGTATCCACCGAGGCTTTTATGATATCGCGGAAGATTTCCTCCGCATCGTAAAAGCCATCTTCCTTGCGCTCGTAAGGCAGTGCCTTTTTCATGTCGAGCCCCAGCAGTTCGCCGATTTCCTTGGCCTTGTCGATGACCATATCAAGGTCCGGACGGCAGCCCGCAGGCGGCTCAGCGGCCTTTTGGCAAATGTTGAGCCGCCGCTCGGAAGAGATGTAAATGCCTTCGACCTCGCCCCAGGTGGCGGCCGGGAAAATAACATCCGCATAGAGATTGTTGGGAGCGTGGCGATAAATCTCCTGTATCACGTTGAAGGTCTTGTTTAGCGCCGGGCGAACAAGGTTGTGCGTGTCGGGCAGGTCAATATGGGTCGCGTAAACAAAGAAGAAGGCTTTGACCTCGCCTTTCAGCGCCCGCTCCATCATGCCCACCGCGAAGCCCGGATTTTTGGCGTTCATGGCGTTGATCAGGTTTTGCTCGGGTACGCCCCAGTGCTTGGCCATATGCTTGCGGTGCGCGGCGTTGCTCAGCGGTTGGTTGAAGGGCAGACGCCCGGTCAACCCGCCGGTGAAGCGCTCGCCCATGGCATTGGGCTGGCCGGTCATGGAGAACGGCCCGCAACCGGGCTTGGCCAAGTCTCCGGTCAGCGTCAGCAAATTGATAATGGCGATGACATTGTGCTGGCCATGGATATGCTGGTTATAGCCGATACCCCACATGATGATCACGCCGCCGTAACCCTGGCCGGAATGCTTGCCCTTGGACCGCGCCAGACGCTTGCGCGTGGCGTCGGCATACATGCCGGCAACACGGCGAATGAGTTCGGGAGAAACGCCGTGGCCCTCATCGCCCATGCGGTCCTGCACCTGCTCGGGGCTATAATCCGCAAGAACGCCGTCCACATATTCTTCCCAGCCGGTCGAGTGTTCCTTGAGAAACTCCCAGTCGATGACGTCGTCATGATCCTTCAACAGAACGTGGGCAATGGCGTTGAGAAAGCTGATGTCGCCGTTCAAGAGGGGAACGTGGACTGAATTCTCTGGGTTGATGTCCTCGTAACCGATGGCCGTGCCGGTGAGGCGCGGGTCGACGACCACCGTGGGAATATCTTTTTTCCTTTTGTGATCGGCGGCGCGCCAGAAAATGATCGGATGGGATTCCCGGGCGTTATGGCCGAAATGCATAATCATGTCGGATAGCTCGATATCCTCGTAGGCGAGCGGCGGCGTATCCGAGCCCAGCGAGGCAAAATAGCCGGTCACCGCAGACGTCATGCACATGCGGGCGTTCGCCTCAATGGTATTGGAGCCAAGCACACCCTTCATGAAAAGGTTTTCAATATACTGCCCCTCCATGGTGAGCTGGCCCGAGCCGTAAAGTCCGATGGAGTTGCCCCCGTATTTCTTGGCGAAATGCGCGATCTTGTGAGACACCATGTCGGAAGCGTCGTGGTAGGGCACGCGGACGAAATGTTCTTCGTCGAAGGAGTCTTTGGTCCTGGAAATAAAGTCCATGTCGCCATGGCCGGGTTTGTTCCACTCTTCCCACACATCCTTGCGGACGTATGAATCGCCTTCCATGCGATCAACATACATGGGCTCTGCCGCGGTCAGCCCCTTGATGCACTGCAGGCCATAATTGGTCGGGTGGTCCTTGTCCGGGCGCATGGAAACGATTTTGCCGTTTTCCACCTGAATGATTGTGCCGCAGCCAACGCCGCAATAGGGGCACTGGGCAAGAGCCGTGGTCCGGTTTGCTTCCCGGTCCAGGTCCTGGGCGCTGGCGGGGGCGGCGAATTCCAGCTCGGGATTGGCCCCGACCATGAGGCTGGCTCCGGCGGCAGAGCCGGTTATAAAGGCGCTGGTTTTCATGAAACTCCGGCGTGTGAACTCTTTCTTGAAGCGCTTCATGTCGAAGCTCCTTTTAATTCGCAGACAGAGTGCGAAGATAAACGATGATATCGTCGATTTCCTGGTCGGAAAGATCGGCTAGCCCTTCCGGTCCCTGAAACGGCAACATGCGGGTATTCGAGCGGCCTTCCTTGATCGTGACCCGGATAAACCCGTCCGTGGCCTTATCCAGAAAGCCGGACAGACCAATAGCCGTACCGGTGCCGCCGGCGTAATATCCGTCGCCATTCATTCCGTGGCAGGTCGAACAGATATTGTCGTACCACTGCTTGCCGAGGCGCGGGTCGCCATGGGCGTCGGGCTGGGCATCGACCTCGGCGGAGCGGTTTTCGCCTGTCGCGTGAGAGCGCAGAAAGACCACGATGTCGCGTACGTTCTTTCGGCCCAGATGTGCAAATGGCGGCATCCCGGTGTCCTCGCGACCATCGCGTATGGTGCCCATCAGGAACTTGTCGGAAACAACGGCGAGTAACTCCTGGTTGGTCAGGGAAGGCGCCAGCCCGGGTTCGCCGATGGCGTCCGCCTGGTGGCACATCTCACAATTCACCTCGAATTGCTCCCTGCCGTTATCCAGCATCTCCGCCGTGACCGTCTGGGTCAGGCCGACGCTGGAAAACATCAACCATGCCGCGCCGATCATGCCGCTGGTACAGTATTTTGGAATTCTCATCTGGCTCTCCCATTTATCATCCGTTGATATTGCCTGATCTGACCCGGGCCTTTTTGACCTAGATCAAAATTAGTCCCAATCGTCGCCGGGGTCCGCCTTGGCCATGCCCTCATGGCACTGCTTGCAGTCAATGTCTTCGTTTTCCATGCGAAGATGCAGATCATCCATCAAGGCATATTGGTCGAATCCTCTTGGCAGCTTGTGGGCGATGCCCTTGTGGCAGGTAATGCAGGTCATGCCCCAACCGGCGGCCAGGGAATGCATGATGCCGGCGGTTTTCTGCTGCGTTTCCTCGCTCATGAAATCGATGTGATGGCAGTTTCGGCATTCCCGGGAGTCGGTTTTCTCCATGGACTTCCACACCCGCGCCGCCAGTTCGGGCGCCTTGGCCAGGAATTTTTCGCGTGTATTTATGGAGCCGGCGACCCAGTGGAAAAGCTCATTCGTCGCACCCAGCTTACGCACGACCTTGTGAACCCATGAGTCGGGCACATGGCAGTCTGGGCAGGTGGCGCGAACGCCAGTGCGGTTGGAGTAATGGATGGTATTCTTGAAGTCGTCGTAAATATTGACTTCCATGACGTGGCAGGAAATACAGAACTTCTCGGTGTTGGCTAAATCGAGGCTCCAGTTAAACCCTCCCCAGACAACAATGCCGGTCAAAAAGGCTACCAGCAGCGTCGGGGCCGGATGCAAGCGCGCGAGTTTTTCAACGGTAGTCCATTTACCTGTCAGCCAGCCAAACCTGCCTCTCAGCGGCGATCTCAATTCCCTATTCCTGTCTGGCGCCCACCATCCCCTCACGCATAATAACAATGCCCGGGCATGTCAAATCAGGAGACCTCCAATCCTGCGAAAAAGTCCATGTCAAATTGACGCACCCGTGGTCGCGAATTCGCCTGATATGATCGGCAGATGCAAACCGTTTAATGTGACAACGCCGTATTTATAGCGTAATCAGTCGCATGATTGAGGCTCACCCGAATGTCTAAATTTGTGAAAATCGCCGCCATGTCATCGCTTTCAGAAATTCGCCGGGCCTTGCGCCAGGCCACACATGCCGACGAAAATGAGGCTGTTGCGGCCCTGTTGGCCGGTTTCCCACTGGGCCAGGCGGCGCGGCGCGCAATCGGCGATACCGCCCATGCCGTCGTGACAAAATCCCGGGACATGTCTGCCGAGCGCGGCACACTGGATGCCTTCATGCAGGAGTTTGGCCTGTCCAACCAGGAAGGTGTGGCGCTGATGTGCCTGGCTGAGGCGTTGCTGCGCATACCCGACGCCGAGATGCAGGACGCTCTGATTGCGGAAAAAATAACCTCCGGCGACTGGGCGGAGCATCGCGGCCGCTCGGACGACATGTTTGTCAACGCCGGGGTCTGGGCGTTGATGCTGACCGGCGGGGTCATCAAGCTGGATGATAAAATTGCCAAAAACCCGGTCAGCTGGGCCAAGTCCATGGTGGCAAAGCTGGGCGAGCCGGTCATCCGCGAAGCCACCCTGCAGGCCATGCGTATTCTGGGCCATCAGTTCGTCTTCGGGCGCACCATCGAGGAAGCCCTGAAAAAGCGGTCCAGGCGCGATGCCGGGGCCAGGCTTTTTTCCTTCGACATGCTGGGCGAAGGCGCGCGCACTGCGGCCATGGCCGATCGTTATTTCAAACTTTACACCGACGCCATCCAGGCGGTCGGCGCGGCATGCCAGGACGAAGCGGAAGAGGGGATGGCGGGGATCCACGCAAGGTCATCCATATCCATCAAGCTGTCGGCGCTGCATCCCCGGTACGAGGAGGTAAACCACGCCCGCGTCATGGGCGAACTGCTGCCGCGGCTGAAATCGCTGGCCGTCGACGTGAGAGCGCAGCGGATGCAACTGACCATCGACGCCGAGGAAACCAACCGGCTGGACCTGTCGTTGACGCTTTTCGAGGCGCTGGCCCGCGACCCGGATTTGAGCGACTGGCCCGGTTTGGGCCTAGCCGTCCAGGCCTACCAGAAGCGCGCGTCCACTGTGATCGACTGGCTGATCGCGCTGGGACGTGAAACGGGGCGGCGTTTTCCGGTTCGCCTGGTCAAGGGCGCCTATTGGGACACCGAGATTAAACATACCCAGGAACTGGGCTTCACCGACTATCCGGTATGGACGCGCAAAGCCAATACTGACGTCAATTATATCGCCACTGCCCATAAGATGCTGGGCGCTCAGGATGCCATTTTCCCGCAGTTCGCCACCCACAATGCCCACACCCTTTCGGCCATCGCCCATATGGCCGGGGACATGAACGCCGAATTTGAGTTCCAGCGCATCCACGGCATGGGCGATCTGGTTTACAAGGCGGCGGGCATGGTGATCGACGACCTGCCGAATCTGCGCACTTACGCGCCGGTCGGCGCCCACGAGGATTTACTCCCCTATCTGGTGCGCCGCCTGTTGGAAAACGGCGCCAATTCCAGCTTCGTCAACCGCTTCATGAACGACGCGGTGCCAGTGATAGAGGTGGTTGGCGACCCGGTTGAAATAGTCACTGCCATGCGCTCGAAACGCCACAGCAATATTCCCCTGCCCGCTGACCTGTATGGCGACCGCAAAAATTCGGCGGGCCTCGATCTGGCGAATCCGCTGGAGGCCGGGGAATTGGCCAATGCCCTTGGCGAACAGGCGAAGCGCAGCTATGACGCGCCCTGCATAATCTCTGGCGAAGCCGCCGGCGGCAAAGAGATTCCCGTCACCTCACCCGCCGACAGCAGCGTTACCGTCGGCGCCACCCGCCATGCGGATCAGGCGGATATCGACCGGGCACTGGATGCGGCGGTCGCCGCCCAGAAAGACTGGGACGCGTTGGGTGGCGCGGCGCGGGCAGACATTCTCGATCGCCTTGCTGATTTGATCGAGGAGAGCCGTGTGCCGCTGCTGGACCTGATCGCGCGGGAAGCCGGGCGAACCATCGCCGACGGCATATCCGAAGTGCGCGAGGCGGCGGATTTCTGCCGTTACTATGCCCTGCAGGCGCGCACTCATTTCGCCGAGCCGAAAACCCTCGCCTCCCCCACCGGCGAATCAAACCAGCTCTCGCTGCATGGCCGCGGCGTCTTTTTCTGCATATCCCCGTGGAATTTTCCACTGGCCATTTTCACCGGCCAGATCGCGGCAGCCCTGGCCGCCGGCAATGCGGTGGTCGCCAAGCCCGCCGACCCGACACCGCTGGTCGGCGCCTACACCGTTCGCCTGATGCACGAAGCGGGCGTGCCCACCGACGTGCTGCATCTGCTGGTTGGCCGCGGGTCGACCATGGGCGCGTCTGTTGTCGCCGACGAGCGGATCATCGGCGTGGCGCTGACCGGTTCGACCCGAACAGCCCAGACCATCAACCGGGCCCTGGCGGCAAAATCGGGACCGATCAACACACTTATCGCGGAAACCGGCGGACAGAACGTGATGATCGTCGACTCGTCGGCGCTGCCAGAGCAGGTGTGCGACGATGTGATGGCCTCGGCCTTCTCATCCGCGGGACAGCGCTGCTCGGCGCTGCGCGTGCTCTATTTGCAAAACAGCATTGCCGACAAGGTGATCGAAATGCTGAAAGGTGCGCTGGCTGAGCGCTGCATCGGCAACCCGCTGGATTTGGCCACGGACATTGGCCCGGTGATTGACGCCAATGCGCTGAGCGGGCTGGAGGCGCATATCGCGCGCATGGGAAAGGAGGCGACCCTGATCGCCAAAGGCCAGGTGCCCGAGGGCCTGGAGGACGGCACTTTCCTGGCGCCGCATATTTTCGAGATTCCGTCGCTGGCAACGCTGGCGGACGAAGAATTCGGCCCGATCCTGCATGTGATCCGCTATGGGGCTGGTGATATTGACAGGGTGATGGCGGATATTGCCGAGACCGGTTTCGGGCTGACCTTCGGCATCCATTCCCGCATCGAAGGCCGCTGGCTTGATTTGTTTGCCCGAAATGCCGTCGGCAATACCTACGTCAACCGCAACATGATCGGGGCCACCGTTGGCGTGCAGCCCTTTGGCGGCATGGGCCTGTCAGGCACCGGGCCCAAGGCCGGCGGACCCCACTACCTGCCGCGCTTCGCCAGTGAGAAAGTGCTGACCATCAACACCGCCGCCATCGGCGGCAACACCGAACTCTTCCGCCTGAACGAGGGCAGAGGCGAGGAATAGTCCCTCCGGAAGGTCTCCTTGGCGGTCAAGTTAGGGGGGTCAGTCGAAATAGACCCGGCAGGGCACTCCGGCGGGAAGCGCCCCATCCGGGTTGTCGAGAAGCAGGCGCACGCCAAAGGTGCCGCTGGCGGCGTCAAAAACCTGGTCCACCACCGATATTTTTGCCTCGAACCGGCCCGAAACAGGTGCTGCCGGCACCACCGTCGCGGTCTCTTTGCCGCGCACATGCTGGTACAGATCGATGGGAAGAAAGGTCTCGACAAACAGCGGGTTAATTTCAGCGATTTCAAGAATGGGGGACTGTTCGTATACGAACTCGCCCGCCGCCAGCATGCGCGCGGTAATCACACCATCGACCGGACTGCGGATGGTGCGGCGTTTTTGCCCTGTTATGTTATTAGATGACGACCCCTCGACGGCAGCAGGATTCCCCGCCGCAAAATAAGTTTTCGACCGCATGTTTTCCCCAATGCACCTTAGCTAACTCATCCAGCTATGGCCCCGGCCACAGCTCCGCGTTTTTTTTCTTACATCACGCCCGTGTCGGGTTCGTGAGGTCTGTACCGCGTCCCTCTTTTGGGGTTTTTGCGGCGCCTAAGTCCTGAAAAGTTAACGATCCGTCAAATTCTAAATACTACTCCGTCACATCGCGCTGAGCGCAAACGCGCCAATACCTTTGCTTACAGCCCGGCATCACCATATTTCCCGCCTCACGAGGACAAGTGGAACACAAACTCCTCCGCCCGAAAGGTTAATAATGCGGGCGGATTGTGGTTCAAAAACCGTTTAATTTCAAGGGTCAAGAAACGACATAGTTAACGCGTAGAGTTAACGCCGGGCTACCTTCGGTTTGGCGGTTAGGGGCCGGAGCGCGACGAACTGCGGCCCAGCCCAGCCCAAAGGCCGCGCAAAATGACAAATTTTCCTCAGAAACCCAGGGTCCAGGCCCCAGGCTCTAGGTGTTGCCGAAAAACAGCGCCTTCAGCCTGAAAAACGCGCGCAGTGCAATCAGCATTACTCTGGGCACGCTGACTTTTTTGGTCTCGATCAGGCGGGAATCCTCCAGCGCCGCGTCGCGGTGAACGCCCGTTGCCAGGTAACGGGGATCGGAGAGCATTTTTTTCAGTGCGTTCCGCGACGGGTAATAGACCAGGAATATCCGGTCCCAGGTCTCGTCGCCCGGGCCAATGAGAGACAACGCAACATCACCCATCCATATCAATTGTCCGCCCACCCCGAACAGGAACGGCATGGTGCTTTTCGAATAAATCTCATAGGCCTCGCGGCCGGTGCGGTCTGCCGCTTCAGGGTGCGCGGCCAGATACTCCCCCGGATATTCCGCCGCATCGCGGAATTTCAGCATATTGAGCATGAACACCGGCTTGCCGTCATGCTCCCCGGTCATGAAGGCAGTGAGTTGCTGGTCCGTTGGCCTGACCGTTTTCATCCTGTCCTCTCCAATTCGATCACGCTTCAATGGTCACCGGCACACCGTTGACCGATGCGTTACCGCTGAGCCGGTCGATCAGTAATTCGTCGGTGATGTCGTTGGCGCTGACGCCGGCGTGGGCGCTGGCGACTTCCATGGATATACCGGGCCGGTGATGCCCCCAGCCATGGGGCAGGCTGACCACACCGCGATTCATTGCGTCGGTGATTTCGGCGACCGCGCGTATTGCCCCGGTCCGCGAGGTTATGGTCACCGGCTGGCCATCGGTAATGGCGTGGTCCACAGCATCCTCGGGGTGAATTAACAGAGTACAGCGATTCTTCCCCTTCACAAGACGCAGGCTGTTGTGCATCCATGAATTATTGGTGCGCGTGTCACGCCGACCGATCAGCAAGAGCGCGCCGTTTGCTTCGCCGCCCCGTTCAGCGCCAGTATACTTTTCTTTCAGCCGCATAATGTCGTCACTCAGGATCGCCGGAGCCAGGTCAATTTTCTTGTCCCTGGTGAACAGCCTGCCCGGCAGCGCCGGTTTGAGCGCACCCAGGTCAAGGCCGTGGCGGTGGCGTTTCAGCCGGGCAAGGCTGAGCCCTTTCGCGAAAGGTACGAAGCCCTTGCCATAGGGCCCCAGCCGCAGGCCAAGATCGAGGATGAATTCAACCGATGCCAGATAAGGAAACAGCTTCTCCAGCCCCGACCACAGGCGCATCTTGAGGGATGGCCTCTTGCCGCGCAGCCGGTTTATGCGCGCCACCAGGCCCTTGTAAATCTGCCAGTCACTGCGGGTGTCCGGCCCTGGCTCGATCATTGCCGGCGAGAATTTTGCCACATCCCTGACCGCGAATAGATTGAACACCAGGTCATAATGTTCGTGCTCGAGCGGCCCGGTCGGGGGCAGGATGATGTCAGCATGGCAGGTCGTTTCGTTGATATAAAAATCGATCGATACCATGAATTCCAGATTGGGAAGAGCGTCGTCCAGTCGCTTGCCGTTGGGCGTGGATAAAACCGGGTTGCCGGCAGTGGTCACCAGCGCCTTTACCTGGCCTTCGCCCCCGATCAGCATTTCCTCGGCCATCACGGCGACGGGTAATTCGCGGCCAAATTCGGCGAGTCCCCTGACCCGGCTGCGAAATTTGTTATGGCTGCCCCGGGAGGTGGTCTTGACCAGATCAAGCGCGGGTTTGGCGAACATCATGCCCCCCGGCCGGTCGAAATTACCGGTGGCAATATTGATGACCTGTATCAGCCATTGGCAAAGGGCGCCGAATTCCTGGGTTGAAACGCCAAACCGGCCGTAGCAAACGGCGGCTTCGGCTGACGCGAACTCAACCGCCATCCGCTCTATTTCGCCGGCGGCGATGCCGGTAATGCGCGCCGCCTGGTCCAGCGAATAGGTTTTTGACAACGGCTCGACAAGTTCCCATCCCTTCAACCACTGTTGCAAGCGACCGGGATCGGCGAGATTCTTCTCGAAAATGACCCCCAGCAGGGCCAACAGCAATACTGCATCGGTGCCGGGGGTGATGAAATGATGCTCGGCCACATAGCGTGTGGTCTCTGTTCGGCGCGGGTCGATCAGCACAATCTTGCCGCCGCGTTTGCCCACCTCGGCCATTTTTTTCGTGGCATCGCCGCAGGACCACAGGCTGCCGTTGGACACCGCCGGGTTGGCCCCCAGCATGAGCATGTAATCCGTGCGGTTGATGTCGGGGATGGTGAACAAAAGACTGCTGCCATACATGAAATACTGCACGAACTGATGCGGCAATTGATCGACCGAAGTGGCGGAAAAAACGTTTTGCGTGCCCAGGCTTTTATTGAACGCGCCGATCATCAGCGCCGTGCCCATGTTATGGGCCGACGGATTGCCCCAGTAACTGGCGACAGCATTGCGGCCATATTGCTTCTGGACCTCAACAAGGCGGCGGGCGGTCTCCCCCAGGGCCTCGTCCCAGCTTATCTCAACCCAGGCACCGTCCTGCCGCTTTACCGGATGGCGCAGCCGGTCGGGATCATTGTGCAAATCCTGTATGGCGACACCCTTGGGGCAGATATTGCCGCGGCTATGCGGGTCGTCGGGGTCGCCCTTCACCGAGAGTATGCTGTCCCCGTCATGCTCTATTTTCAGGCCGCACATGGCCTCGCAAAGGCTGCAGGTGCGGAAATGAGTATCAACCATATGCCCCCCTTTGCCCCGCGCCGCCTGCCCGAGCGGCCTGCCCGCGCCACCTGACTGCGGCGCTTGACGGGCAATATCCCCGAATACGGCAAAATACGGACCTTGTCACGGAGCGGATCAGAAATCGCCCGTAGGGCGGATTGCATGGATCAGGGACCGCGACACTTCGCCCCACTGCAAACGCCGCCAGCGCGGATACTATCTGCCCGGTAATTCGCCACAGACCGGAAAAATAGGGCCAGGGAATATTGGGCCGTGTCACCCTTGCAGTTAGACCATAATGATAATTCCGCAGGCGGCACATTGCTGTCGATGCCGTCGTTACTGCTGGCCGGGATTGCTGCCGCGCCGTTGTCGCCCTACTGGCTGCAGCCGGGCCTGACGATTGCGCTGGGCGTCATGCGCAGACGCCATCCTGACCTCTTCGATCGCCTGTCATCGCTGGATGACCCTACCTATCTGATCGATCCTGTCGATCTGCCGCTGGTTTTTGTACTTTCGCTCAACCCCGACCATCCGCAGCTCTCTGCGCGGAGGCACGGCGATGGCGCGAACACGGCGGCCACCATACGCGGCCCGCTGATGGCGCTGATCGATCTGTTGCAAGGGCGGGTGGATGGAGACGCGTTGTTTTTCTCGCGCGCGCTGCTGATTGAGGGCGATGTCGGCGCCGTGGTGGCGCTGCGTAACGCCGTTGAAAGCGTTGAAGTCGATCTCCTGGATGATCTGCTGTCGGTGCTGGGGCCGCTGGCCCGCCCGGCGGGACAAGCCATCCGGCTGGGGAATTCGCTGCTCGCGCGCGCCGCCCGCGATCTGGCGGCACTACATACGGCTGTCCTTGGCCCCGCTTTGCGGCCGCCGAACAAGATGGAGGATTGAGACCCATGACCGGCGCAGCGGCAATGGAACTGGTCTGTCCAGCGGGCACACCCGCCTCGCTGAAGGCAGCCGTGGCGAGCGGCGCCGATGCCGTGTATCTGGGCTTTCGTGACGATACCAATGCGCGGAATTTTCCCGGTTTGAATTTTTCCCGGGCCGAGCTTGAAGAGAATCTCGACTACGCCCACGGGCGCGGCTGTAAAATCTTTCTTGCGGTCAACACCTTTCCAGCCGCTGGTGACCCCGGTCCCTGGCACCGCGCCGTCGACGATGCGGCGGCATTGGGGGTCGACGCCATAATCGTTGCCGATATCGGGCTTGCCGATTATGCCACGCGAAAACACCCGAACCTGCGCCGCCATCTTTCGGTTCAGGCCTCGGCGTCCAATCCGGAATCCATCCGCTTTTACCAGCGCTCTTTCGGTGTCAAACGCGTTGTACTGCCCCGCGTGCTGACCATACCCGAAATCGCGGCGTTGAACCGCGAGATAGAGGTCGAGACCGAAGTCTTCGTATTCGGCGGCCTCTGTGTCATGGCTGAGGGGCGTTGCTCCCTCTCATCCTATGTGACCGGGCAATCGCCCAACACCAACGGCGTCTGTTCGCCCGCCAGCCATGTCCAATATACCAGCGAAGGTGACCGCCTGATCTCCCGCCTTGGAGACTTCACCATCAACGCCTTCGAGGAAGGGGAGCCGGCGGGCTATCCGACCCTGTGCAAGGGTCGCTTTTGCGCCGGAGGAAAGACCTCGTACCTGTTCGAGGAACCGACCAGCCTCAACGCCATCGGGTTGCTCTCCGAACTCCGGGAGGCTGGTGTGACCGGCCTGAAGATCGAGGGCCGACAGCGCGGCAAGGCCTATATCGCCAAAGTCGTGAAGAGCTTTCGCGACGCCATCGACGCCATGGAAAGAGGGGAGGTGATCGCGCCAGCCGATCTCTCTTCGCTTACCGAAGGTGGAGAGAACACCACCGGCGCTTACGAGAGGGCCTGGCGATGATGCTGGACAGACCCGATCAGGGCGGAGAGGTGCCGGCGCGCGGCGACGCCCGGACAAAACTGACCATGGGGCCGGTATTGTTCAACTGGGACCCGAAAGTCTGGCGCGATTTTTACTACACCATCGCAGACCAGGCGGATGTGGACAGCGTCTGCCTCGGTGAGGTTGTTTGCTCCAAACGCGCGCCGCTCTTCGCCCCCCATATTCCCGCCGTCATTGAACGCTTGCGCGCTGCCGGTAAAGAAGTCGTGCTCTCCAGCCTGGCGCTGATTATGGCGCCGCGCGAGATGGACCAGATGCGTGAGCTTGCCGCAACAGATGAATTCCTGATCGAAGCCAACGATATTTCGGTGGCGGCGTTGCTGGAGGGCCGGGACCACGGTATCGGACCCTTCGTCAATGTCTACAACGAAGGTACACTTGGCTTCCTCGCCGCCCGCGGCGCCAGGCGCATCTGCCTGCCCACGGAACTCCCGGCCGGGGCAATCAATGCCCTGCAGAAATTCTCGGCGGAGCTGGATACCGAGCTCGAAATCATGGTTTTCGGGCGCCTGCCCCTGGCCATCTCGGCGCGCTGTTATCATGCCCGAAGCGCCGGGCTGCACAAGGACAACTGCCAGTTCGTCTGCGGCCAGGACAGCGATGGCCTGGTAGTCGATACGCTGGACGGCGACCCCTTTCTCGCCATCAACGGGCCGCAAACCCTGTCGGCCTCCTATCTTAGCCTGGCCGCGGAAATTCAGGCCTTGCAGGCGATGGGCATCAGGCGCTTTCGCCTCTCGCCGCACAGCATGGATATGGTAAAGGTGGCGGATGTCTTCCGGGCGTTGACCACAGGGACGATTGATGGAGAAGAAGCTGGCACGCGCATCGCCGAAATAAGCGGGTCGGTTGCCACTTGCAACGGCCATTTCCATGCCGCCAGCGGTTGCCGCAGCCTCTGCCTTTGATGGCAAATTCGCGCCAAACATGCCAGAATCAGGTTCCGGGCAGGGGCCAACCCGTGGTGCCCAAGCCGGAAAAAGGGGGAAACCAGTTATGAAATGCTCGCGCGTCTTTTCATTTTTAATTGCTGGAATTATGGCGAATCCCGGCATGCAGGCCATTGCCGCGGAGGTCACCGTAACCGACCATGCCGGCGGGGCGCTCTCCACGGTCATGGTGCGCCGGGAGCGGGTTGACGTCGCGCCGGTGGATCAGTCCGACAGCGGTTACCCCGCAGCGGGAACAGAAAACCAGGCGCATATCCAGGTTACCCGCTTTACCGGCGCGGATGGCGTAGCCGCCTTTCCGGACGCCAACTGCCCGGAGGACGCATGCATGGTCCGCTACCGGCTGCGCACGCCCGGTTTCGCGGATCTGGAACTGGAAGCATCAGCGTCGGCGGACATGCAGTTGGTTATGACACCCCTGTCGGACCCCGGGGAAATCGCCTTGTCGCGCCCGGCCAACGCCTGGATGGCGCGGCTGGATTTTGGCGGTGACGAGGGCCTCAGGAAGCATTTCCTGCTGAATTGCGCTTTTTGCCACCAGCAGGGCACTGAAATAATGCGCGCCGGGCGCACGCCCGAAGAATGGCTGGTCATTATCGACCGCATGGGAACCTACGGCAGCCGGCTTGCCGGGGACGCGCGGGATCAGGTGGCGGCCTATTTATCGCGGGCCTACGCGGAAATTTCAGCAACCCCGGAGAGAGTGCCGGAGGCCACGCCATGGGTTAACGAGCGGGGGGGCGATGACCTCAGCGCCGTTACGATCACCGAATGGGTCATCGGCAATGAATTCTCGCAGATGCATGACATGCTGTGGCATTCCAACGGCAAGGTCTACATCGGCGACAACCTGCAGGACCGCATTTACGCCGTCGATCCCGGGACCGGCATCTACAAGGTCTACCCCATCCCCCATGGGCCCGATGACGAGATCGGGGGTCTAATGGGCAATCGCTTTGGCGAATATTTCGCTATCCACGAAGCCCGGTTTGGCAGCCATTCACTGGCCGAATCGCCTGTTGACGGGCATATTTTTATCACCCCTTCCCTGCGCCAGATGCTCATCGAATTTGCCCCCGAGACCGGTGAATTCACATTTCACCAAATGGACGGCGGATTTTACCCGCACACCATAAGGATCGACGCCAGGGATCGGGTGTGGTTCACGCTGGCGGTATCGTCGCAGGTCGCCATGTGGGACCGGAGGAACAAGGAATTTACGCTCTATAACCTGCCCGGCCGCGACTGGGGCGAATCCCTCAAGCTCACCGCGGTTCGCTTCGCCGCCTGGATAGGAGACCTGTCGCTGGTCAGCGGCAGTGTCGATCCCGACCGGGACGGCAGCGGACTGCCCATGCCCTACGGCATCGACATTACCCCCGACGGAACCGTCTGGGTGGCGCGCCTCTACGCCAACGACATCGCCCGGATCGACCCGGAAAACGGCGAGGTCACCATGATCAAGACGCCCTTCCTGGGGCCCCGGCGTCTGCGCGCCGACAACGCCGGCAATTTGTGGATGGTCGGCTTTCAAGACTCTTTGATCGCCAAATACGACCCGTCAACGGAAAAATTCACCACCTATGACCTGCCGGTCGTACCGGCGGGGTCCGAAGTGCCCTATGCGCTGAATGTGGACAAGTCGACCGGATATGTCTGGGTCAACGGCAATATGTCGGACAGTATGTTCCGCTTTGACCCGAAAAGCGAAAGCTGGCGCTTCTTTCCCCTGCCCCGGCGCGGCAGCTTTACCCGCGACGTGGAGTTTGACGGACATGGCGCCGCCATAACAACAAACTCGCATACCCCGATCTGGCAGGCCGAGGGCGGCCTGCCGACCATGATCCGCATAGAGCCGGGCGAAGCGCCGGCGATGGGGGAAGAAGCGACGGGCGAAGCGCCGGCGATGGGGGAAAAAGCGACGGGCGAGGCCACGGCAGCAAAGGCAGAAGAATGAGGCGCATTGCCTCTGCCGTCTCGGTCGCGCTCTCACTCACCGCGAGTTGCTGCCTGGCCGCCGCCGCGCTGGCAGGCGATGTGACCAGTGAAGCGCCGGATGGCGCCGCGTTATTCGAGGCGCGATGCGCGGCCTGCCACGACAACCCCGCGACAAAGGCGCCAACCAGGGCTGCATTGTCGCAAATGTCGAAGGCCGCCATTCTGCAAGCGTTGGAATTCGGCCGCATGCAGCTGCAGGCGGCGGGCCTTTCCAAGCAGCAGAAGCTGGCCATTGTCGGGGTTCTGGCGTCGGCCAATCCACCTGACATGGCCTGGCTCAGGCGGGCAGGATGCGACGTGGGCAGCGCTGCGGGGAAGCGCAAAATCGCCTCGGATGTACGCGTGGCAAATTGGGGCTATGGCCATGCCAATGCCCGCTTCCAGCCGGCGAGCCGGGCCGGCATCACGCCCGGGAATGTGACGCGGCTGGAACTGGCCTGGGTGTTTGCCTTTCCCAAGGTCGCCCAAGCGCGGTCGCAGCCGGTGCTGACCAGGAACACCCTCTTTACCGGCACCAAGAGCGGCCTGGTCCTGGCCCTCGACCGGCTGACCGGCTGCGTCAAATGGCATTTTCAGGCCGACGCCAGCGTGCGTTCGGGGCTGGTATATGGTTCCGGCCCCGGAAACGGCCCGCCGGTCATTTATTTTTCCGATGCCCTGGCCCAGGTCCATGCGCTGAATGCCATGGACGGCACGCTTTTGTGGAAGACCGACATCGGCATTTTCCCCACATCGGTGGTTACCGGCACTCCGGCGCTCCACGATGGCCACCTGTATGTTCCGCTGTCCTCCTACGAAGCGGCGATGGCAGGCATGCCCAGCTATGCCTGTTGCCGCAGCCACGGCGCCGTGGTTTCGCTTGACGCCGGGACCGGCGAGATCGTCTGGACAACCCCCACCGCTCCCACCGCGATCAAACGGGGCCAAAGAGCCTCGGGCATTGAAAAATGGGGACCATCGGGGGTCTCTATCTGGAGCACGCCGGCAATCGATGCCAAGCGCGGGCTGCTTTACGTGGGCACCGGCGGCAATGCCTCGCACCCGGTAACGCCCTACAGCGACGCCATCCTGGCAATCGACCTGGAGAGCGGCGAAATTCGCTGGGCTTTTCAGGCGCTGGCTGGTGACGCCTGGAATTCGTCCTGCCTGTTTGACGGGCCCAACTGCCCCGAAAACGCCGGGCCTGATTTCGATTTCGGCGCCTCGGTCATCATCGCCAGCACGGCCGATGGCCGTGAACTTCTCTTCGCCGGGCAAAAATCAGGCGAGGTCTTTGCCCTCGATCCCGACGCCACAAGCGACGATACGCGCATCGTATGGCGCAACCGCGTTGGCCGCGGCAGTTCCAACGGCGGCATCCACTGGGGCATGAGTTTTGATGGCAGACGGCTTTATGTGCCGATGGCCGATCCGGTGCGCAAAAACCAGACCGAGCCGCCACGGCCCGGCCTGTATGCGCTGGACCCCGCCGACGGGCACATAATTTGGGCCAGCCCGGTGGAGCGGGGCTGTGACTTCAATGCTGCCGACATGCCACTGGCGGGGCTTGCCGAGACCCGCGCCGGCGACAAGGCAAGGCGCAACCCTTGGCCCGATTGCTCGTTCTACTATGCGCTGTCGGCGGCGGCGACCTCGCTGCCGGGGCTGGTGTTCGCTGGCGCGCTGGACGGAAAACTGCGCGCCTATGATGCGGTGAGCGGAGAGGTCGTCTGGCAGTTCGACACCAGGCGAAGCTTTGATTCGCTGAACGGCGTCGAGGCCCATGGCGGCGCCATCGATGTGCAGGGGCCGGTCATCGCCGACGGCATGTTGTTTATCCAATCCGGGTATGGACTGTTCGGGCAAATGCCCGGCAACATATTGCTGGCGTTTCGGATTGCACCCAAGTGAAAAAAGGAAATAAAGCGAAGCTGATGCGGCAAGAAAAAGCCCGGAGCGGATATCCCCTCCGGGCTGGTCTTTATTCGTCCGCTCTCAGTCCTAGTAGATTTCAGGATTGAGGCTGGTATCGAAGCGGCCAAGGCCGGCGGTTGCCGGGCCGTTGCCATAGACCTCCCAGGTCTCGCGGAAGGTATTGACCTGTTTGACCGCCGAGCTCTTCTTGCCCGGGTCGGTCTCGACGATCAGGATAAACGCCATGGTCTTGACGTCTTGAACATTGGCGCCAACGCCTCCAACCTGGTCAAATTCATCACCAAGTTTATCGAATACACGCACAAGGTTGTTGTCCTGGTCACGGTTGTTCCGGTCAAGGAAGAAGCGCGGTCCGTTGTTCGGGAAGCCGCCGCCAAAGTGGTCGTTGACGGCCCAAATATCGTTGAGTGTCAGCTCAACCTTATCGCCACAAAACAGGAAGTCATCCTGAGCTCCAAAACCGGCGGCGAACTGAAGCGATTGGCCAGTGCGGCGGGTCGGATTGTCGACATACCAGAACTCACCGACAACGCCCGGCTCAATAAGCCCCATCATATACTGGTCGAGCAACGTGAAACCGTCGATCAGTTCGTCGGGTTCCATCTGAAAGGCACTTGCACCCTCGCGCCGCACTATCGGATCGTCCACGGTTCCGCCGGCCTCCAGGTCCGGACAGAACGGGCTTTCTAAGCCGAGGTCACGAATGGCGTTGCCCTCCTCACTCGATGCCCGCGGATCGCCGCCAAACTGCGAGTATGGTACAGTGACATTGAAGAAGAAGCTCCAATGGGCGTTCGCGCGACCCAGAAGATCCCAACTGTTCGTTGAAAAGCCCGTGGTCGGATGCATGATCAGCGGGAAGGCGAGCCAGCGATGGCCGGCTTCCTGCGCCATGATCGACATCGCCGAATTCAGTCCCAACGTATAGGGGCCGAAGGCGCCAAAATCACCGTTCAGGGTACCGGCTTGACGCGCGCGGTTGGTCACCTGGCGTGGTCCCGGAGGACCGTTAGCGGCGGCACCGCCCGAGAAGCGGAACTTTTTGATCGGCGGATTCTCGAGCTTCTTGGCGTCGGGCCAATAGAGACCGATGCGGTTCATCATCAGGATTGATTCCAGCTCTCCGGCGCTGCCGCCGACAAAACTGGCATCGAAGACCGCGCGGTTTCCCAGCCCGAAGGTCAGGTTCTGCAGGCCCTGATGAAAGGCAAAACCGCCCTGCAAATCGACAATCCAGTCGGTGAACATGACGAGGAAGTCATATTTGTCGTCATGGGTTCTATAGAACTCCTTGGCGACCGCAAGGGTGTCGATCTGCTTGGCGTGGCCCAGTACAAATTCCTCGAAAATCGCGCCGGCAGCCCTAGTCGCTGGCAGGTCGGCGCTGAGGTCAACTTCATTGAACGGCTCTTCGCCACCACCCTCGGCCACGCCAACCACGGCAGCGTGGGCCTTTATGCTGTCCAGCACCATATCAATGGTGCCATCGTCATGCAGGACAACCTGGAAGGTGTTTGGAGGAATCGTCAATCCCGAACTGCGGCACGCCGGTCCAGGTGACAACCACCCGGTCGGCGCGCACATCGGCGTTCACCGATCCGCCGCTTGTCGGATCGAGATCGACATAAAGCGGTGCTATCCGGGGCGAGCCCGAGACAAGATGGGCGGCAGTTCGCGCAGCTGAACTGTCGTCACCGCTGCCCAAAGTGATATTACCGTCCGAGTTTACATGAATAGTGCTGTAGCTCTCCCCCAGGAAGGGGAAAGAAAAGTCGATCACCACCTCGGTGGTGTCGTCGTCGCCCAACCCCAGATCGCCGCCGATCCCC
>JACZSK010000002.1 GCA_022574255.1 Pseudomonadota bacterium | reverse complement strand
CGAGATCTGGGACCGAGACGAGGCGATCAAGTTCTTTCGCGATGCCGGCGAGGAATACAAGGCGGAGATTATCGAGGACATCCCCGGCGACGAGGATATCAGCCTCTACCGGCAGGGCGACTTTATTGACCTGTGCCGGGGCCCGCATCTGCCTTCAACCGGCAAGCTGGGCAAGGGCTTCAAGCTGATGAAGGTGGCCGGCGCCTATTGGCGGGGCGATTCGAATAACGAGATGCTGACCCGCATCTATGGCACCTGCTGGCCCGACAAAAAGCAGCTTAAAGCCCATCTGCATATGCTGGAGGAGGCGGAGAAGCGCGACCACCGGAAGATCGGCAGGCAGATGGACCTGTTCCATTTCCAGGACGAGGCGGTGGGCATGGTCTTCTGGCACCCCAAGGGCTGGACCCTGCACCGCGTGCTGGAGGGTTATCTGCGGGGGAAGCTGGAGGCCAGCGGCTATGACGAGGTCAAGACGCCGATCCTGCTGGACCGGGCGCTATGGGAGAGGTCTGGCCATTGGGAGAAATTCCGCGAGAATATGTATGTCACGGAGATGGACGGCCGGACCCAGGCGATCAAGCCGATGAACTGCCCCTGCCATGTGGAGCTGTTCAACCGGGGCATCCATAGTTACCGCGATCTGCCGCTGCGCATTGCCGAGTTCGGCTCATGCCACCGGTACGAGCCTTCGGGCGCCCTGCACGGGCTGATGCGCGTGCGCTCGTTCCTCATGGACGACGCCCATATATTTTGCACCGAAGAGCAGATCGTGCCCGAGACCATGGATTTCTGCGCCCTGCTGATGGAGGTTTACAGGGACCTGGGCTTCGAGGATGTGCGGGTGAAATTCTCTGACCGCCCGGAAGTGCGTGCGGGAAGCGACGAAGTGTGGGACCGCGCCGAGGCGGCGCTGAAAGAGGCGATCGAGGCCACGGGTATTGAATATTCGATGAATCCCGGCGAAGGCGCTTTTTACGGCCCGAAGCTGGAGTTTGTATTGCGCGACGCCATCGGCCGCGAATGGCAGTGCGGCACCTGGCAGGTGGATTTCGTGCTGCCCGAGCGGCTCGACGCCAACTACATCGGCAAGGATGGGCAGAAGCATCGCCCGGCCATGCTGCACCGCGCTATCCTTGGCTCTTTCGAGCGTTTCATCGGTATTCTGATCGAGCATTACGAGGGCAGGTTCCCGTTGTGGCTGGCGCCGGTGCAGGCGGTGGTGGCGACCATCACCTCCGATGGCGATGCCTATGCGCAAGAGGTTCTTGCGGCGCTGAAAAAGGCGGGAATTCGGGCGCAAATCGACATCAGGAACGAAAAAATCAATTACAAGGTGCGCGAACATTCGCTGGCTAAAGTTCCGGCGCTGCTGGTTGTGGGCAAGCGCGAGCGGGAAGAAAAAACAGTCTCGGTGCGGCGGCTGGGATCGGACAGGCAGAGCACGCAATCCCTGGATGAGGCGATCGCCGCGCTGGTTGAGGAATCCCGCGTACCGGGCAGCGCATGACCAATTCAAGGCCTGGAGCAATCACGGGGTCGATTTTCGCCCCGGCTGGTTCTATAGTGCAAAGCAAGGTGCAAGCCTGTGCCGCCAAACCAGCGGTGCAATTATTTTTTGGCAACAGGAGAAGATTTCATACGTAGAAATGCTTTTGCGGGCCCACCCAAGAAAAGGGGTCCACGCGCAAACGATCAGATCACCGCGGAGTCGGTTCGTCTGATTGATCAGGAGGGGGAAAATCACGGTGTCGTGGCCACTGCCGCGGCGATCGATATGGCCCGCGAGGCGGGTCTTGATCTGGTTGAGATTTCACCCAATTCCGATCCGCCTGTCTGCAAGATTCTCGATCTGGGCAAATTTAAATATGAGGCCCAGAAGAAGGCCAACCTGGCACGCAAGAAACAAAAAACCCAGGACGTCAAGGAAATCAAGATGCGCCCGGGCATCGATGTGCATGATTATGACGTCAAGATGCGCGCCATGAACCGGTTCATCGAGGATGGGGACAAGGTCAAGGTCACCATGCGTTTCCGTGGCCGCGAAATGGCCCATCAGGAACTGGGCATGGATGTGCTGAAGCGCGTTCAGGAGGATATGGGCGAAGTCGCTAAAGTCGAAGCCTTTCCCCGCCTGGAAGGCCGCCAGATGACGATGGTTATAGTCCCCAAATAGGGACGGGGGTCATCGTTCCGAAATAAATTCCGGACGGGGGTGATTGTCCCCGAATAAATCCCGGGAGTGGTTATTCCTGGAGGACGACGCTGTAGCCCTTGCCGCGAAGCAGGGCTACGACGCTGTCCTCGCCAACCAGATGCGCCACCCCGACCGCCACGAAAGTGACCCCGGGCCGCGCCAGGCGTTCTTCCAGCGGCACCAGCCAGTTGAGGTTGCGGCGAACGATCACCGCCTCGAAAAGCTCGGGAATTTCGCTGGCGCCGCCGACGATCAACTCATCGATCGCAGCCGCGTCGCCACTGACCCATGCCCGGGTCATGTCTTCCAGTATCCGGGGCAATTCCTCCAGCTCCTCCAGCGTATCTTCCAGCATCATGATCTGAATGCGCTTGGGATGGTCGGCCAGCGATGAGAGCTGGTCATGGGCGGTCTCCAGCCCCACAACAGGGATGCCCGCGGCCTTGGCCCGGGCGGTCAGCACAGCTTCGGCGCCATACTCGGAAAGAAACCCCTGGGCCTGGGCATATTGAATAGACAGCACGATCGAGGCATACCAGGGGTGAAACCGCCCGATCGCCTGCGCGGGAATCCCCAGCGCTTCAGCACGTTCCACAAGCTCTGCCCAGGTCTTTTCGCTGAGCGCCTTTTGCAGGCCGCGCGCATCGCGGTACAGGCCCTTGTTGCGAATGAGAAAGGCGACAAGATTCACGTCGGCCTGCTCTTCGGTTATTTCCAGCACCAGTTCGTCAGCCGAATCCAGCGCTTCGGTGATGCCGGAATTCAGCCAGCGGGTGTCGGGCTGCAGCAGGTGAAAGGTGCCGAACAGATAGAGCGTCGCGCCGCCCTTCTCGACCTTCCACAACAAGGGTGACGGGGTGTCTTCTGCACTCGCCTGTGGCACAAGCGGGTACGCCGCCACCAGAACCAGCGTCAGCGCCAAAAAGGCCAGAATCCTGGCGGCAAATTTATATGCAGACATCGCCGCGATCAGACAGCATAGGCGGGGCCCAGGCAAGCGCCGAGTTCGCCCGGAAATATCTCGGTCGTCGCCGCCGGAAAAGCTTGCCAGACCACGGTCCGCCAGCTATAACGCCGCTCCTGAACGGATGGTCCGGCCATGTAGGGCATGCCGAGGCCGTCCAGAAGCGTTCAACACCCGCCGGGTCCAGGCCCGGCCAGATAAAACCAGTAAAAAAGGAATGCAAATGCCCAAAATGAAGACGAAGAGCGGTGCCAAGAAGCGATTCTCGCTGACCGCCAGCGGCAAGGTCCGCGCGGCGCAACGTGGCAAGCAACACGGCATGATCAAACGCACGAACAAGCAAATTCGCAATTTGCGTGGCAAGGCAAACCTGTCCAAGCCAGACGCCAAGATTGTGAAAAAGTTCATGCCCTATGCCTAGCCGGGCGACCTAGCCCGCAGACCAGAATCAAGGAGACCGCATCATGGCACGCGTCAAGAGGGGCGTCACCAGCCACGCCCGCCACAAGAAAGTTATCAAACAGGCCAAGGGATTCCGTGGCCGTCGTAAAAACACCATCCGGGTGGCCAAGCAGGCTGTCGAGAAAAGCCTGCAATACGCCTACCGCGACAGGCGCACCAAGAAGCGCAATTTCCGGGCGCTGTGGATTCAGCGCATCAATGCCGGGTCGCGCGCCCACGGCCTGATCTACGGGCGATTTATGCACGGCCTGAAGCTGGCCGGAATTGAAGTTGATCGCAAAGTGCTGGCTGAATTGGCAGTGAGCGAAGCGGCCGCCTTCAAAGCGCTGGTGGACAAGGCCCAGGCAGCCCTCCCCAAACAGACCTGATAGTCCAGAATGGCCTCCCGCGCGGTCCTGCCCGTACGGACCAGATTAAGGGAAAATTAAAAAGGGGGCTTTCCTGAAGGCCCCCCTTTTGTTTGTATGCGCCAAATGCTTGTATGCGCCAGGGGAACACCGCGAAGTAGCAGCATGACCAAGAAAACAATTGAAACTCTGGAAACGGAACTGACCAGCGCCATCACCGGCGCCGCGGATATTGACGCGCTGGAGCAGCTGCGCATCCGCGCGCTGGGCAAGAAGGGCGCCATCACCGATCTGATGAAAACTCTCGGGCGGATGAGCCCCGAGGAACGCCAGACCGAAGGCCCGTTGATGAACGGCCTGAAAACCCGGATCGGCGAGATGATCGCGGCGCGCAAAACCGACCTGGAGGCGGCGGCGCTGGCGGCGCGCATCTCGGAAGAGACCCTGGACGTTTCGCTGCCGGTCAGGCCCGGTCCCGAGGGCCGTATTCACCCGGTCTCGCAGGTTCTGGACGAAATTTGCGAGATTTTCGCCGACATGGGCTTCGCGGTTGCCGAGGGCCCCGACATCGAAGATGATTTTCACAATTTCACGGCGCTGAACATGCCGCCCGAGCATCCCGCAAGGCAGATGCATGATACTTTTTATCTGCCCGCCGAGGAGGGTGGTGAGCGCATGGTGCTGCGCACACACACATCGCCGGTGCAGATCAGGACCATGTCCTCCCAAAAGCCGCCGATCCGCATTATCGCGCCGGGGCGCACCTATCGCTCTGATTCAGACGCCACCCACACGCCCATGTTTCATCAGGTTGAAGGGCTGGTGATCGACGAATCAACCCATATGGGGCATCTGAAAGGCTGCCTGGAGGCCTTCGTTTCCGCTTTTTTCGAGGTCGATGACGTGGAGATGCGCTTCCGCCCCAGCTATTTCCCCTTCACCGAACCCTCGGCTGAAGTGGATATCCGCTGCGTCTTCAAAGATGGCGAGCTGCGCGTCGGCGAGGGCGACGACTGGCTGGAAATACTGGGCTGCGGCATGGTCAATCCCAAGGTGCTGGAATATTGCGACCTGGACCCGGAGCGCTACCAGGGCTTTGCCTTCGGTTGCGGTATCGACCGGCTGGCGATGCTCAAATACGGCATGAACGATCTGCGCGCCTTCTTCGACTCTGACCTGCGCTGGCTGCGCCATTACGGCTTTGCGGCGCTGGACATTCCAACCCTTGGCGGGGGGCTCAGCCGATGAAATTCACCGTCGGATGGCTGCGCGATTATCTCGATTTTGACGCCTCGCTGGAGGCATTGACCGACAAGCTGACAGCGCTGGGTCTGGAGGTGGAAGATGTCCATGATCCGGCTGAAGCGCTGGCGCCCTTTATTGTGGGACTGGTGGTGAAGGCGGAGAAACACCCCGATGCCGACCGGTTGCAGGTTTGCCAGGTGGATACCGGCAGCGAGATTCTGCAGGTGGTCTGCGGCGCGCCGAATGCACGCAAGGGGATGAAGGGCGTTTTCGCGCCAACGGGCAGCCATATTCCCGGCACCGGGCTGGACCTGAAGCCGGTCAAAATTCGCGGTGTCCAGTCAAACGGCATGCTCTGTTCCGAGCGCGAGATGGAATTGTCGGACGCGCACGACGGAATTATCGAGCTGGATGCGGATGCCCCCATCGGCGCGTCTTATGCCGCGTTGGCCGGGCTGGACGACCCGGTGATTGAAATCGCCATCACCCCCAACCGGCAGGATTGCCTGGGCGTGCATGGCATCGCCCGCGACCTGGCCGCCGCCGGCATGGGCAAGCTGAAAGATACCGCGCCAAAGCCGGTGAAGGGCAAATTCAAGAGCAGCGTTCAGGTGGCCCTGGATTTCGACAAGGAACATGCCGACGCCTGTCCGTTGTTCGTCGGACGGCTGGTCCGCGGCATAACCAACGGCTCCAGCCCCGGCTGGATGCAGCGCCGCCTTAAAGCTGTCGGGCTGCGACCCATATCGGCGCTGGTCGATATTACCAACTACATCACCTTTGACCGGGGCCGGCCCCTGCATGTTTATGACGTCGGCAAACTCACCGGGAACGTTCGCGCGCGCATGGCCGAAAAGGGCGAAAAACTACTGGCGCTGGATGGCGAGACCTATCAGCTGAGCGGAACCGAATGTGCCATTGCCGACGATTCCGGCGCCATCGGCCTGGGCGGCGTGATGGGCGGCGAGAGCACCGGCTGTGACGGGAATACCAGCGAGGTGTTTGTCGAGGCGGCATTGTTCGACCCCCTGCGCACGGCCATGACCGGACGCCGGCTGGGCATAGAGAGTGACGCACGCTATCGCTTTGAGCGCGGTGTTGACCCTGCCTTCGTGGTGCCCGGCATGGAACAGGCAACGGCGCTGATACTGGAAATTTGCGGCGGCGAGGCCAGCGATCTGGTGATCGCCGGCGAAATACCCGGCACCGCGCGCAGCATATCCTTCAACCCCGACCGCGTGGCGACATTGGGCGGCCTGGCGCTGGAGGCCAGCGCGTCCATTGATATTCTGAAGCGCCTGGGCTTTGGCGCGAAAAAAGCAAAGGCCGGCAGCTGGCAGGTTGCGGTGCCCAGTTGGCGCTGTGATATTGAGGGCCAGGCCGACCTGGTGGAGGAAGTCATCCGCGTTCACGGCTATGACGCCATCCCGGTTGTTGACCTGCCCCGCGCCAGTGCCGTGGCCAAACCGACGCTGTCGCTGGCCCAGCGCCGGGTGCGCGCGGTGCGGCGGCGCCTGGCGGTGGAGGGGCTGGTGGAATGCGTGACCTGGTCTTTCATGTCGTCGGAGGATGCGAAATTGCTTGGCGAGATCAATGTCTCGATGCTGCTGGAGAATCCCATCAGTTCGGAGCTTGACCTGATGCGGCCGACCATAATTCCCAACCTGCTTGCGGCGGCGAAGCGCAACCAGGACCGCGGTGAATCCACGCCGGCATTGTTCGAGGTGGGACCGCAATACAGGGATCGCACGGCGACAGGCCAGTCAACGGTGGCTGCGGGTCTGCGCGCCGGGCCGCGCCGCGCCCGGCACTGGGCGGCGGAAACCCGGCCCACCGACCTGTTCGACGCCAAGGCCGACGCCCTGGCCGCGCTGCAAGCCGCTGGCGCGCCGGTGGACAAGCTGAAGGTTATGGGGGACGCCCCCGATTGGTACCACCCGGGCCGATCCGGCACGTTGCGGCTGGGGCCGAAGGTGGTTCTGGCGGTCTATGGCGAGATTCACCCGAAAATTTGCAACGCCATGGGACTGCGCGGCGCGGCCGTTGGCTTTGAAGTGTATCTGGACGCTGTTCCCCAGCCCCGCGCGCGCAAAACCCGCACCCGGGCGGCTCTGGAGGCGTCGGACCTGCAGCGCGTGGAGCGTGACTTTGCTTTTGTTGTCGACCGGTCGGTGACGGCAGGCGACTTGGTGAGCGCGGTCCGCGGAGCCGACAAGGCCCATATCCGCCGCGTTGGTGTGTTCGATGTGTTCGAGGGCGAGGGTCTTGAAGAAGGCAAGAAGTCGATTGCCATCAACGTACTTCTTGAGCCCACCGAGCGCACCTATACCGACGCGGACATCGAGGGCATTGCAGAGAGCATTGTTGCCGCCGCAGCCAAGGCGACCGGCGCCAGACTTCGCTAGGGTCTGGCAAGTTTTGCTGCGGCACAGTCCTCACCGGTAATTGAGTCCAGACCCTGACAAGTAAACGCTAATTTTACCGTTTGTTTGCCATGATTGGCGCAGATTCGTGCCTGGCGCGCGCTTTTTCGCGTGGACCAGGCCCGGTCGCCGGGAAATGCCCGGTGAAGGCCCGGTTTGGCGGGCTTTCGGGCAACCCGGAAAGGGAGATGGCCTTGGACGAACGGCGCAGAACGACCCGGTTTAATATTGGCCGCACAACGGTGGCGACCATCGCCGGCGTGACCCATGTGGTGCAGGTCATTGACGTGTCCTATGGCGGCCTGCAGATCGCCACGACCGAGAAGCCCGAAGTGGGCACAAAGATAGCGCTGGATGATGGCGAGGGGAACGTGATCAAGGGACGCGTTGTGCGGCACACGCCCAGCGGCGTGGCGCTGCAGGTAGACTTCGATGAATCCTCGGCGACCTACGCGCTGAAGAGCATCACCGGGCACATGTTAAAGGACGGTTAGCCGGTGTATGACGCCTTTACGGACAGAGATTGATGGCAACTGAGGCAAAAGAAAAGATCCCCTTGAAGCTCAAGCTCAAGGCCTGGTGGGAAGGTTACGATTCCGACGAGGTCAGGGATGCCTATTTGGCCACTCAGAACCAAGAGGAAGAGGCCAGCGCGCCGCCTGCCGCACCCAGGAAAGAGGCGCCGGAAAAAACAGCGAAAAAGCCCAAGGACGATATCCCCGTCGATCCATGGAACGAGAAGCGTGTGGATATCGCGCAATATATCTGGGGTAAGGGTTATTGCGGCCCCGGCGGGCCCGAGCATATTGTCACCATGTCCAAGCTTCTGGCCCTCAGCCCCAAGATGAGCATGATGTGCCTGGGCGCCGGTCTGGGCGGACCAGCGCGCACCCTGGCCGATAAATTCGGGGTTTGGGTTTCGGGTTACGAGGAATCCGAGCATCTGGTTGAGGCCGGCAACGAGATGTCGCTTAAGGCCGGCATGTCCAAGAAGGCCGACCTCCATGTTTATGTGGCCGATGGCAGCACTGATTTCGGCCGCAAGTTCGACCGGGTGCTGGCCAAGGAGTATCTTTTTCTTGTGGAAAACAAGAAGGGCCTGATGGGCGCGACCTTTGAGGCCACGAAGCCCGACGGGCTGATCCTGATTACCGACTACGTGCTTGGCAGTGAGAGCGTGGTGACCAGCGACGCTTACCTCGAATGGAAGGAATCAGAGCGTGGGAAAGTTTATCCGATAACCGAGGAAGCGTTGAAAGAACTGGTTACGACAGCCGGATACAGCGTGCGGGTGCATGAGGATATATCGGATCAGCAAATTCACCTGATCGCCAACGCCTGGTCCGGCGCCGACAAGGTGATCGCCGAACTGACCAAGGATAAAGACGGCACGGCGCTGGTCGACACCCTGCTGCAGGAAGCCGAGTTTTGGGCGCGGCGCTCGAAGTTGCTCACCGACGGCACGCTAAGACTGTGGCGCACACTGGGCTACAAGAAAGAAGACGGACCACCGATGATGTCCAACTGGTAGGCTCCTCCCGCTCCGCCTGAGCCGCTGCTTCACCTCCACATTGCCGGCCTGCTTCAGGCAAAATCCACCCCTTGGCGCGGCGGCAGCCGGGTGATACATGTGCGCCATGCAAACGCCCGAAAAAATCAGAAACTTCGCCATCATCGCCCATATCGACCATGGGAAATCGACGCTGGCCGACCGCCTGATCCAGATTTGTGGGGGGCTGAGCGCCCGCGAAATGACCGAGCAGGTTCTGGACACCATGGAGCTGGAGCGCGAGCGCGGCATTACCATCAAGGCCCAGACGGTGCGCCTGAATTACACCGCCGACAATGGCGAGACCTATGTGCTGAACCTGATGGACACGCCGGGCCATGTGGATTTCGCCTATGAAGTCAGCCGTTCGCTGGCCGCATGCGAAGGGTCTCTGCTGGTGGTCGATGCCAGCCAGGGGGTCGAGGCCCAGACGCTGGCCAATGTCTACAAGGCGATCGACAACGACCACGAGATCATCTCTGTCCTGAACAAGATCGACCTGCCCGCCGCCGAGCCGGCGCAGGTGCGCCAGCAAATCGAGGATGTGGTGGGCCTAGACGCATCGGATGCCGTCGAATGTTCGGCCAAAACGGGCGAGGGCATACACGAGGTTCTGGAAGCCTTGGTCCACCGCCTGCCGGCGCCCAAGGGAGACGCCGATGCGCCCCTGAAGGCGCTGCTGGTTGACAGCTGGTACGATGCCTATCTGGGTGTTGTTATCCTGGTCAGGATTATCGATGGCGTGTTGAAAAAAGGCCAGAAGGTCAAAATGATGGCCGCGGGTACCGAACATCTGGTCGAGCGGGTTGGCGTGTTTACGCCCAAGGTCACCCCCGTCGAGGCGCTGGGGCCGGGCGAGATTGGTTTCCTCACCGCCGCCATCAAGGAAGTGGCGGACACCCATGTGGGCGACACCATCACCGATGTGAAAAACCCGGTGGCCACGCCCCTCGCCGGTTTCAAGCCGGTGCGTTCGGTGGTCTTCTGCGGGCTGTTCCCCGCCGACGCCGCCGATTACGAGCATCTGCGCGAGAGTCTGAAGAAACTGCGCCTCAACGACGCCAGCTTCGAGTTCGAGCCGGAAACTTCGGCGGCTCTCGGGTTCGGGTTCCGCTGCGGTTTTCTAGGGCTGTTGCATCTGGAGATCATCCAGCAGCGGCTGGCCCGCGAGTTCGACCTGGACCTGATAACCACGGCGCCCAGCGTTGTTTACCGGGTTCATATGAACAAGGGCGAAGTCAGGGAACTGCACAATCCCGCCGATATGCCGGACCCGGTGTATATCAGCCACATCGAAGAGCCGTGGATTGAAGCGACCATCCTGACGCCCGACGAATATCTCGGCGGCATTCTCAAGCTGTGCCAGGACAAGCGCGGCGAGCAACAGCAGCTGACCTATGCCGGCAGCCGGGCGATGCTGGTCTATCTGCTGCCCCTCAATGAAGTGGTTTATGATTTCTATGACCGGCTGAAATCGATCAGCCGGGGCTACGCCAGCTTCGATTATCACGTCGCCGATTACCGCCAGGGCGATCTGGTGAAAATGACCATACTGGTCAATGGCGAAAGCATCGACGCGTTGTCCATCATGGTGCATCGCTCCAAGGCCGACGCCAAGGGCCGGGCGCTCTGTGCACGGCTGAAAGACCTGATTCCGCGCGCCCTGTTCAAGATACCCATCCAGGCGGCGATCGGCGGCAAAATCATTGCCCGCGAGACCATCAGCGCCATGCGCAAGGATGTCACCGCCAAATGCTATGGCGGCGACGTGTCGCGCAAACGCAAGCTCCTGGACAAGCAGAAGAAGGGCAAGAAACGCATGCGCACCTTCGGCAAGGTCGACATTCCCCACGAGGCCTTCATTGCAGCGCTCAAGATGGACGACAGATAACGATACCGGGGGGGATGTCCGCCCGGCGCGTTGCGCTTGCGCCATTCCTCTTGATAGCTATAGTGCCGTGCCGGTGAGGCAAATGGAGCGGTGGCCGAGTGGCTTAAGGCGCACGCTTGGAAAGCGTGTAAGGGTGCAAGCCCTTCGAGGGTTCGAATCCCTCTCGCTCCGCCACCAACTTGTCCACCAGCGTCCAGGCCCGTCCCGTATAATTCAATAAATACAACGATATAGAGCAAAAAACAGGCGATTTTTGTCTATTTTCGTCTCATTGTGTCCGTGGTAACTTTGTGCTAAACTGTGGTAACTTTCGTGGTAGGAGTAGAAGTTACAACGGGATTCGAACGCAATGCTGAGCGACGTAAAATGCAGACACGCCACCAGCGAAGGCAAAAAAATCAAGAAGCTGCCAGATTCCGGCGGCCTTTACCTTTGGGTCTTTGCTGACGGCAAAAAATATTGGCGGTTGCGCTATTCGCTGGCGGGGAAAGAGAAATGTCTTTCGCTTGGGGTCTATCCGAGGATCGGCTTGAAGGATGCCCGAAGACGCCGCGACGTGGAACTCAGACGGCTCGACGATAACCTGGACCCTGCCGCCGAGCGCCGGGCCGAAAAGATACGCGCAAAAAACGCCGCCGCGAATTCCTTCGAGGCTGTGGCCCGCGAATGGCACGGCAAGCAAAAGCATCTCTGGGTGCCGCACCACGCGGCGGATGTGTTGCGACGTCTTGAAAAGAACTCGTTCCCTCAGCTGGGGCGACGGCCAATCGCCGAGATTGATGCGCCGGAGCTTCTGGCCGCGATGCGCAAGATCGAAGCCCGTGGCGCCCATGATCTTGCACACCGTGTTTTGCAGGTCTGCGGGCAGGTTTTCCGCTACGGCATCGTCACCGGGCGCTGTACACGAAATGTCGCAATGGATTTGAGAGGTGCATTGACCCCCCATAAGCGCGGGCACCAACCGGCAGTGAAATCCGATGAGCTGCCCAATCTGATGCGGGCCATTGCCACATATGATGACGGAAGAGGAACTCAGCAGACAAAGTTGGCACTGCAACTTCTGGCGCTGACATTTGTGCGCACCAGCGAACTGATCCGCGCCGAGTGGACAGAAATTGATCTGGACGAGGCGCTCTGGATCATTCCGGCAGAGCGCATGAAAATGCGCGACGAACATGTCGTGCCGCTCTCCCGCCAGGCGGTCGCGATACTGAAAGAGCTTCTGAAAATTCGGACGGTTGGCCCGTATGTTTTTTCTGGCCTGTCACCGCGCAAACCCATCAGCAACAATACCATGCTCTTCGCCCTTTATCGGCTTGGCTACAAGGGCAGGATGACCGGGCATGGTTTCCGCGCTGTTGCCAGCACAATCCTCAACGAAATGGGCTTTAGGGGCGACGTGATCGAACGCCAGTTGGCCCACAACGAACGCAATGCGGTGCGGGCGGCTTACAACCGGGCCGAATATATCGCCGAGCGAACCGAAATGATGCAGACTTGGGCCAATCATCTTGATGCTATCGAAGGTGGCGCCAAGGTGCTGCCTTTCCGCTCGGCGCGAAGCTGAACACAAGACCAATGACCAAAAAGCGTGCCAAACCTAAGGGCAAAGCGAAAAAAGACGGCGAACGCGCTCTCGATTTACTGCTGGAAGATTTGCTTCCGAGCATAGATCGCCATGCTACTTTCGTTGATTCCGTGCCTCTGGAGGTCGCGGACAGTTATCGCCGCCTCAAAGCGGGCAAGCGCCTCGCTCCAGTATTCAAAAAGCTGAAAAAGCACGGCTTGAAGGTCCGGGATATCAAAATCTTGCGTCGCCGTATCGCGCTGTTGCCGCTGGAATGGGAGCGTGAGAACGAGAGTTGGAACATTCGTCAAAAACGGCGTGCTGCCATGGCAAAGAAGTTGCGCAAACTGGCGACAGAAGCCGCCGCCGATCCTGACCTAAAGGGGCTCCGCATTGGCGTTGAAACCATTGCCCTGAACTGCTCGCCTGACGAACAAGATGACCTCCATACTTTTGCGGAAGTCATGAATATCGGAGCTTCGATCCTGGAACCTTCGGATTTACCGCTCACCATGACAGAAGATGGAAAACTCCTGACACCTGAGCAGTCTGACCAGCTTTACAGTCCGGAACGGAGGATATCGGAGCAAACCTATGTATTGCTTCGCATCTTTGGCATGCTGGAGCCGTATTTTGAGCCTGCAGACGACCCTCTGCCCCCTCGTGCACCTAACAAAATAGTGGAAACACTGGGCTCGGTGCTGCTGCAAAAGAAAATCAAGTCAGGTACCGTGTCCAAACTGCGCCCCGACGATCACCGCAAATACACATTGGACCCGAAGTGAACTTTTTCGAAGAATTATTCGGAAAAGTTCCTTTTTTGCCAAACTTGCGCTGAAGGCTCATTTTCTCTCCATCGGACATCTATGGAAAGAACAGCATCGTGTCACACGTCGAAATCCAGGCCTACAACATCAAGTCCTTCTGCCAGGCGTATGGCGTCTCGCGCAGCTTCGTTTATCTGGAATTCAAATCCGGTCGCCTGAAATTCTTCAAGGCGGGCCGAAGAACCCTGATTTCGCGCAAGGCCGCCGAGCGCTGGCAGCGCTTGCTCGAAGAAACTGGTTCGGACGGCCACACATGTACAAGCCAGTAGACCGCACAATCTGCACACAATTGACACACGTTGGCAAAATCCAGGCCACACAATCGCCACACAACGAAGGAAATACAGGAGAAGTCCTATGAAAACCCCCAAGAACAAGCCCAAGAACGCTAAGAAAAAGCCCAAGCGCAGGCGCAAGCTGCCTTACGTCTACACGGGCGACTATCACCTGGAGGAAGAACTGACGGCGATCCTCTACAAGGGCGACCAGCGGCTGAAGGTATACGTCTACAAGGCTGTGGATTGCCCGCCCCGTCGGAAAGTTTATCCGCAAATGCTGCCCTTACGAGGGCCTGGTGGAGGATATTCGGGACAAGTTTGGGTCAGGGCAATACGCGATCTATATTCGCGGCAAAACCATGAAGTTCACCGGGGTCATCGGCGTGGAGACCCCGATTGGCTGGGAGCCGCCTAGGTAGGGTTATTGACTGCCCCTCGCCAAGCGCCCTAAGCCGCCTTGTCCGCCGCTCCTTTGCCCCAGTTCTTGTTTGGGGTAATTGTGTGCCAGTTTGTGTACTCCATCAACCCATGCAAAGAATTCTCGCAGCCGATTCCGGATTCCTTGTGGCCGCCGATACGCTGCACCGAATCCTGATCCTTGCCCCATACCGAGGCGCCCAGACCATACCGCGTGTCATTGGCCCTTTGAATGACATCTTCCTCATCCGACCATTTCAGCAAAGGCACAATAGGCCCGAACGGTTCTTCCGTTACGATACGTGAGTCCTCGGGAGGATTGTCGATCAGCGTGGTCGGAATAAATCAGCCTTCGGCGCCTTTATCGACCTCGCCGCCAATCGCGAATGTGTATCCGTTCTCCGCGCAGTCATCGATATACTCGTTGACCTTTTCGTACTGAGGCAGATTCTGGATCGGCCCCAAGGCAGTGTCTGCATCAGCGCCATTGCCAACTTTCATTCCCTTGGCGAATTCGACCAACGCATCGCGCACATCGTCATACACATCCTCGTGGATATAGACACGCTTGATCGAGTTGCAGAATTGTCCGTTATTCTGATGCGCGCCCCAGAACAATTCAGGTGCGACCGTTTCGGGATCAACGTCCGGCAGCACAATAGCGGGATCGTTACCACCAAGTTCGAGTGTCAGGCGTTTCAGATTGTCCGCAGCCGAACGCATGACGTGCTTGCCGGTATCCGTGTGACCGGTGAATGCGATCTTGTTGATGCCCGGGTGTGCCGTCATCCACTTGCCGAGGTCGTCGCCACCGCTGATCACGTTGAACACTCCAGGCGGCAGGAATTTCTGGCAGATCTCACCCAATTTCAATGTACATAGGGGTGTGAACGGTGACGGCTCGCTCGCCAGCCCGGGTTTCATTTCGGCAAAGATGGCAAAGACGCGCCCAAAGATATCGTGAAGCAAAGATTTGGACGCATTCAACTCGGTCATTCTGGGCTTAGTGGTTATATGAGCCATACCCGCATTCCTAGCGAAGGAGCAAGGGCAGCCAGTCAGGTCATGAAACCAATTTGGCGAAGTTCCCAATATTTAAGCCGTTCGGGCAAGTCCATAATTGAAGAACATGGAGTTTTTACCTTTAATATTGTTGGCCTGACGCTGTAGGTTCCCCCCAGTTCTGACGGGATTTTCCTGTCACCGCGCTTGAGGAAATATTTTTGATTTTTGGAAGGTTCATAATGTCTGTTGATTTATCTGTATCTCGTATTCTCACTGTGCTGCTGGTATTGAATCTTGGAATTTTGGGTTGTTCGCAGGAAGCGGACGCTCAACGCAGTCTGACCATCGACGATATCCTTGCGCTGAAACGGGTCGCCGACCCGCAGATCAGTCCGGACGGGCACTGGGTCGCCTATACGGTCACGCGGAACGATCTGAAGAAAGATGCCGAATCGACGCAAATCTTTATGGTCTCCCGCGATGGCGATGAGGTCGTTCAGTTGACCGCGAACGATTATTCCGCATCGAGCCCGCGCTGGAGCCCCGACGGAAAAATTCTTGGTTTCCTGGCGGCTAAAACCGAAGAAGAAAAGACGCAGGTATGGACGCTCGATCGCCGCGGCGGCGAGGCGCAGCAATATACCAATGTCCCACAGGGCGTGAGCGAGTTTCACTGGTCTCCCGACGGCCAGAAGATGTTGCTGGTTATCAAGGATCAAAGTGAAGCCGAAAGATTGCTGGCCGAGCAGAAAGAAAAACGCAAGGAGGAAATCCCGCTGCCCTGGGTCATCGACCGACTTCACTTCAAGAAAGATTATGTCGGTTATCTCGATCGCTCGCGCACCCATCTCTATCTGGTTGAGGGCCGGGACGCAGAGCCTTTACAGATCACATTTGACGATTACGACGATTCGGAGCCGGTCTGGAGCCCCGACGGCAGCGAAATTGCCTTCGTCTCGAACCGTACAGAAGAACCGGATAGAAATAATAACACGGATATCTGGGTGGTTTCGGCGGAGGGTAGCGAGAAAACAAGGACCGCCCGCAGGGTCACCACAAACCCCGGGTCGGATTACTCACCGGCCTGGAGCCGTAACGGCAAGACTCTGGCCTATGTCACGGTCACCCAACCGGAGATTTTATGGTATGCGACGAATCATCTGGCGATGATCCCGGCCTCCGGGGGCGAGGCCAGGGTTTTGACAGTCGATCTTGATCGCAATGTAAGAGCGCCGGTCTTCGATGTTGAGGGCGACGCCATATGGTTCCGGCTGGAAGACAGCGGCGAAAATCACCTGGCGCGGCTTGACCTGGCTACGGGTGAAATAGCGCGGCCGATCAGCGGTGAAGTGAGTGTTCGTTCCTTCAACCTGCATTCCGGCGGTGCGATCGCGGCCCTGACTCGAGCGCCGAATCACCCCGAGGAGATTTTCATTCTGGAGGGCGATAGCCTCAACCAATTGACCCAGACGAATACTGAATTGCTGAGCGCCCTGACTCTGGCCAAAGTCAGGAGCGTGACCTTCCCCAGCGCCGACGGGACCGAAATCGAGGGCTTTATTTATACGCCGCCCGGATACAATCCGAAAAAAACCTATCCAACACTTCTGCGCATCCACGGTGGGCCCGTTGGCCAATATGATATTTCCTTCCACGCGGACGCCCAGTTGTTCGCGGCGAACGGTTATGTGGTGGTCATGGCCAATCCCCGGGGCTCCAGCGGTTATGGTCAGGACTTCTCCCTCGGCATATTTCAGGACTGGGGCAATCTCGATTACCAGGACGTTATGGCCGCGGTCGATTATGCCATCGGCGCGGGCTACGCCGATGCCGAGCGGCTCGGGGTCGGGGGATGGTCATACGGCGGCATGCTGACCAACTACGTGATCACTAAAACCAACCGCTTCAAGGGCGCCATCACGGGTGCCAGCGAAGTGCTTTATGTTGCCAATTATGGCCACGATATCTATCAGCAGATTTGGGAGGCGGAGCTTGGCTTGCCTTGGGAGAATCGTGAATTGTGGGAAAAGCTCTCCCCCTTTAATGCTCTCGATAAAGTCGAGACGCCGACGTTGATATTGGGTGGAAAAGAGGACTGGAACGTTCCAATCATGAATTCTGAACAGCTTTATCAGGTGCTGCGTCGACGGGGCATCGCAACGCAGCTGGTCGTCTATCCAGGCGAGTTCCACGGCTTTAGGCGGCCCAGCTTCATCAGGGACCGCTATGAGCGCTATCTGGACTGGTACGCCACCTACGTCAAAGGGGGTTGACTGCACCGCGAGGCCCGTCAAAATCTTTGGAACCGGAAGGGTCGGCTTTTAGCTGGAGGCAGACCCATTCCGGGCTTGATCGACGAACCACTTTGCCATCATATTCTGACTGCTATCTGACGCTTTGGCGGCCCTCTGCACAACCGCCACCGAAAAGTTCTCATTTTTATCCTGTCCGGCGCGCCAAAGCTTAAGTCTTTGAATCAGGACCATTAATACCGCCCAAAACAGGAGCGCGTGATCGGTAAGCAAGGAATCTCTTTGCGCTCCCAAGCATGTGCCGGTATCTAGTAATGGATGCAAATTGCGACGGGCGGTCGCTTTTGTTGGAGGATGTTTTTGACAAGGATCGAGCATATTGTCATCGTCGGCGGCGGCACTTCGGGTTGGCTTGCCGCTGCCTATCTGGCGCGGAATCTGGGCTCAGACCAACCGGATGGCCCGCGGATCACGCTGATTGAATCCAGTGAAATCGAAACCGTCGGTGTTGGCGAGGCGACCGTGCCCCCGGTCAGGACCGTGATCGCCAGTCTGGGCCTGGATGAGGCCGAATTCATGCGGGCGACCTCCGCCACTTTCAAGTTGGGAATCAGGTTTGACCAGTGGCTGGGAAGGGAGGCTGGCGGTCGACCAGACAGTTATTATCATGTCTTTGGCGAGGCGGGCCGATTCGGCCAGCAGTTGCAGGAGTTAATGGCGCCTTATTGGGTCATCGCCCGCGATTCCATAGGAAAGAGCTTCGTTGATTTTTCGATGATCGAAGGACGAATCTGTGACGCCGGCCGCGGCCCGAAAAAAACCGACGGCTTCCAATTCGGCGGACCAATGCAGTATGCCTACCACTTTGACGCCGGGCTGCTTGTCGGGCTGCTGAAAAAGGTCGGATGTGCAAGCGGAGTCGAACACCTGGTCGGCACGGTCAAGAATGTCCGGCTGGCGGAGGACGGCTCCATCGCCGCCTTGGACACCGAGGAACATGGAGAACTTACCGCCGACCTGTACCTCGATTGCACAGGTTTCGGAGCATACATAATCGAAAAAGCGATGGGCGTGGGTTTTGACAGCCTTTCGGATAAGATTTTTTGCGACCGGGCAATAGCCTGCCAAATTCCGTTCACCGATCCGGGGCAGGCGATTCCACCATTCACGATCGCCACCGCGCAGGAAAACGGTTGGATATGGGATATCCCGCTCAGCGACCGCCGCGGTGCAGGATATGTCTATTCGAGCAGATATACCGACGACGCGCGCGCAGAAGAAGTGCTCGCCGGCTATCTCGGTGAACAAGCGTCGAACGTCAAAATGCGGCGCCTAAAGATGCGCACCGGCCTAAGGCGCCAGCAGTGGTTCAAAAACTGTGTTTCAATAGGGCTGTCAGCGGGCTTTCTTGAGCCCCTGGAATCGACCGGGATCCATATCCTGGATGTGTCCCTCAGATATTTGGTCGATTATTTTCCGCCGACCGAGAAGATGTCGCTGGCGGCCAAGCAATTTAACGATGCGATGAATGATTCCTACGTTGACATTATCGACTTCATCAAACTGCATTATGCGCTGAGCCGCCGCACAGACACCGATTTCTGGATAGACAACCAGCGCGATGAAACACTGACCGATACGCTGAGGGACAAACTGGAAAGCTGGCGCTACCGCGTCCCCGGCCTGCTCGAATTCTCCGCCAATGCAAACATTTTCGGCCTGGCCGGACACCTGCAGGTTCTTTACGGAATGGATTACCTTCCCGATCTCGCCGACCAGGAACATCGCTTTCGCAGATGGCCGGAAGCGCGACAACGCTCGCTGGAGCTGGATAGCCTCGCGCGTGGCGGGCTGGCCGCCCTGCCCGATCATCGGGCGCTCGTCGATACCGCTTACAGCACAGGCTTTCGAAAGGCTCCGGCGCGGGGCTCATAAACCAGGACTCGTTCCTGGCGGGAGATGCGCGAAATCCTCGACGACGTGGTTGGCCCGCCTGCCGGTTCGGCACCAGGTCCCGCCGACTTAAGTGCCCCTCAAGAACGTGTGGCAGAAGTGTCAGATCAGGGAGAGGGAACTAGGTAACCACGAACGTCATTGCGTCGTCATCTCGTATTCCTTCGCTAGTCGCTGAAATACACCTTGACGGCCCGTCTGATCTTCCAGGGCTAAATCTTGTGCCCACATTATTTTGCATTGATAAACGACCATTATTTTGCATTGACAAACGACTATTATTTTGCATTGACAAACGACCGTTCTGGCTGCCAGTGTAATTAAGTTGCGGTGTTTGCCTGCGGGGTATCATAAAGTTACACGGGAAGCACCGCGATCAGAAAAAATAACAATATGAGGCGCCGCAATAAATTGGCGCCCAAGGTGTTAGGGTTGGTGTTCGGGGCTTTTTTTTACTCGTCTCCAACAGTGTTGAAGTCGCTCACACTCTGCAATTTTGCTGGGGCAGTAGGATGTGAGTCCAGGGAGGCTGTAAATAATGGCCAGGATTAATGACGACTTTGATGGCGAGGATGATCGACGTAATTGGCGGACCGCCTTGCTCGGTGGCACCGCGCTGATCGGCAGCCTTGTTCTTTCCGTGCCGACAATGGCGCAGGACCAGGACGCTGCGGCTGCAGACGATGACATGATTGAAGAAGTTGTCGTCACCGGGTCGCGGATCAAAAGAAGCGGTTTTGAGAGCGCCGCGCCGATGGATGTGATCTTTGCCGATGAGGCTGCGCCACTTGGTTTCTCTGATGTTGCCTCGCTGCTGCGGTCGACGACGATCGCGGCCGGCTCACCCCAGTTGACTTCAGCCATCTCGACGGCGTTTGGCAACAACAGCGGCTCTACGCCCGGCGGTGCAGGGGTGGAGACGATTTCGTTGCGTGGCCTTGGCTCAAACCGCACGCTGGTGCTGCTGAACGGGCGCCGGGCGGGTCCCGCCGGCATTCGCGGCAGTGTTTCGGCGTTTGACTTCAACGTATTGCCGTTGTCGGTCATCGAGCGGATCGAGATTCTCAAAGACGGCGCCTCGTCGATTTACGGGTCGGACGCCGTTGCCGGCGTTATCAACATCATCACCAAGAAACAAGATGGCGGCACGCTTGACGCCTACGGATCAGTGCCCCTTAAAGGTGGTGGCGAGGAGTTTCGCATCAGCGGGTCGTACGGGAAGGTTTTTGACCGCGGCAATTTCCGCGTTACCGCCGACTATTACCGCAGGGAAGAACTGGCCAAGGGCGACCGTGATTATTTCGCTTGTGGCGAAAACAAGATCTTTGACCAGCAAACCGGCGAACGCGCTGACTTGGTTGATCCCAGGACGGGCGAGTTCCGCTGCTCAGACTGGTCGTGGGGCCATGTCTGGACCTATGATTATGCAGGAACCCACCCCGAGGGTGACGGAACAACGAACTTGCCGGAGCCGGTAACTCTTGTTCAATTTGATTTTGACGGGGCTCTTGCTGCTGCGGGCCTGCCGTCAGTCAACGACTTGGCGGACCCGGCCAATCCCACCCATATGAACACGCCTCCGGGCTGGTTCCCTGTGGGTTATGATCGTGCCTCGCTGGCGCTCCAGGATTCTGATCATCCCTTCCAGGATGAAGAATCCCTGATCCCCTATACCGAACGATTCACGATCATGGCGGAGGGCGAGTACGAGCTCACAAACGATATGACCCTGTATGCCGAGGCACTTTTCAATCGCCGTGAAAATTACGAGAACCATTATGCGCAGTACTGGTCATATATTTATAATGATAATTTCAACTTCTATGATTATTACCTGACACCGGATTCCGGCGGGCCGCTGTCCGACGGCTGGACCGGCGCGCAATGGTTCAGCCCGACGCCGGTTATCGACCATTTCGATAACAGCAACACAATCGATTACTTCCGCGGCGTAGCAGGCCTGAAGGGAAACATCGGCGAATCGGGCTGGGATTTCGATGTTTCCGGGCAATTTTCGAAGTCGGATGCCGAATACTGGGGCCAGTTTATCTGGAATGATTCGGTGTGGTCCAATAACCCAGTAGGATGGGGCGGAGGAACTGGTCTCGGGGGCGCCGGCTGTGCGGATTTTGACCGGCTTGACGTCGACGGCAATGTGATCGCCAACATACAATGCGTGAATGTCGACTGGCTGAACCCTGAGAACATGCGGGGTAACCTCACCCAGGCGGAGCGTGACTTCCTGTTGGCTGACGAAACCGGTACAACCGTTTACGAACAATATTCTTTCGACGCGGCGGTGACGGGCGACCTGTTTGATATGCCCGCCGGACCGGTAGGTGCCGCGTTTGGCGTCCATTATCGTCACGACAGCCTCAACGATACGCCGGGCGACGCCGCCCAGGCCGGCAACGTGTGGGGCTCGGGGGCCGCCCGCATCACCGCGGGCGAACAGAATACCAGGGCGGTATTTGCAGAGGTTGATATCCCTTTGCTGGTCGGCAAACCACTGATTGAAAGGTTTTCGGTGAGCGCTTCGGTTCGCTACACCGACGTCAACCTGTCCGGCGACGGGTTGACCTATAAGGTTGGCCTGAATTGGTCTGTTACGCCCGAGATTCGCATCAGGGCGACAAGGGGCACATCCTTCAGGACACCGGCGCTGTTTGAGCTGTTCCTGGAGGACGAGGCCACACAAGTGCGGCAATCACTTCTTGATCCCTGCTTCCTCTGGGGTCAAGGGCTGGGTGATGGCAATATAACTCAGAGGCAGGCGGACAACTGCGCTGCAGATGGAATTCCGTTTGATCATACCGCATCGATAACCGGTACTGTCCTCACCGGCGGTGGTTTGGGCACATTGGAAGCCGAAACCTCGACCTCATCGAATATAGGCTTTGTCTGGTCGCCGAGTTTTGCTGACCTTCAGATCTCGGTCGATTATTTCCGGATCGAGATAAGGGATGAGGTTACGGTGCTTGGGGGGGCAAATATCGTCTTCGGCTGTTATGATTCGCCCAACTTCCCGACCGATCCGTTGTGCGACCTCTTTACTCGCACGCCTCAGGATCAACCACTGCCCGGTGCGGTTACCCAGGTGCGGGACCAGTTCGTCAATATCGCGGTCCAGAAACACCGGGGCGTGGATATTGCCGCAACATTCCAAACCGAGTTGCCCTGGGGGATCCATTTGAGAATTGATACCCAGCATACGATCACCACCAAGGATTCGATCGAATTGTTCACCGGCTTTCCGGAAGACAAGAACGGTCTGGCGGGTGATCCGAAATGGGTCGGCAACCTGATCTTCACAGGAACGAAGGGACCGTGGTCGGGAACCTGGGGAATCCGGGGTGTAGGCAGTACCTCTAATGTCGAGGATAATGGCGGCAGCACAGTTACTTTCTTTACGGACCTTCCCGCCGAGGTTGATTATGACATTGATATCGAAATCCCGGCTGTCTTTTATCACAACGTTTCGCTCGCCCGTGAATTGCCTAACGGTTTCACGGCGAGGCTCGGTGTGTCCAACCTTTTCGCCAAGGATCCGCCATCGATATCAAACGTTGGCTCGAACATCAATGTGGTGGGTGCGTCGCCTTTCTTTTCCCAGTATGATTGGGAAGGTCGCCGAATCTTCTTCCAGGTTACAAAGAAATTCTGATTTGGTTGAGTAAATCGGGAAAAGGGATAGAATGCGCCGGCCTTCTGGTCGGCGCATCTTTTTTTGCCGGATGATTCTTGTTAACTAAAAAGTAATACAGGTGAACGGTTTATGCCCAGGATCAAACTCAAAAAGGATAACCTGAACGAGCAGAATGCGAATTTTGAGCATAACAGGTTAAAACAGCCGCTGTTCCTGAACAGCGTTCCAAAAAGCGGTTCTCACCTCATGCGCAACATCATGCGGATGTTCGTGCCGCTCAATCAGCATTACAAGAGCGGCTTCATCCAGATTCCCTCAATGAAGGTTGACAAGGTTGCCTGGAACAAGGATAAGCCGACGTTGAGTTGGGGACATTTACTGTTTTCGGACGAATCCGCGCTGTTTCTGAGGGACACGCGGCAGATCCTGCTGGCGCGCGATCCCTATGACTGGGTGCTGGCCCGGGCGCGCTTTTTTATGTCCGATGAATTCCAGGGGTCTCTCAATCACATCAAAAACAACCGGATTACCGTGGAAGAGCTGTTGAATATGATGATTTTCGGCATTCATCGGAAGGTGCCGATGCTGCAGGAAATTTACCTGCACAATTGTGTCTCATGGCTGGGGGCGAAGGCCGTTCTTGTCAAATTTGAAAACCTGGTGGAAAATGTGACAAACCTGGACAGCGATGAAGCCGAAGAATTCTTTTTGCAATTGTTCGACGATTGCGGCATTGACCCGGTCCCGGACGACTGGCGCGAGCGCGTGCGCGTCGGGTCTGACCGCGAACAAAGCGGAACGGCCCGTGAAAACCTGACCGGGGTCGTCGTCGAGGTTCCCGATGAACTGCCGGATATTCAAAAGAAGATGGTTGATATGACGGTTCCGGGACTGCGGAACTTACTGGGCTATGAATAAGGACTAACGCTCGCCGACGGCAGGCACCTCTAATCCCATACCGACCCACGTTGTTTTGGCTTCTTATACTCCGGCATGCCCAGCGTCTGTTGCAGCCACAATTCATGCGGAGGTAATTGCCTTTGCATGCCCTCGAGGCGCTTCACTATAACTTCCGGTATTTCCGCTGCTGACAGGTCATCACCATATATCTCGGCGTAATAGTCGCGCGCGAAATCCATGCCAAAGAGGACCAGTTCATGATTCTGATACGAAAATGCCGAGCACAGATCCTTGAAATCACCTTTCGAAACCGGCTTGATTCTCCACAGATCCAGCCTCTCCTGAAGCGCCGGCAGGATGCGCTCGGGCCTTGCTATTTCTAACCAGAACTCAGTGTCTGTTCGCCGCGTCAGGCAGTAATGCATATTGAGGAAACCGAGGATCTCTTCAAAACGGTCGGACATGAGGCCATTGAACTTGTCCGCCAGCTCCTCCATGTGACCATGATGGGGGAAGAATTCCGCCAGCGTCATAGCGGCAAGCTGCACGAGGTAAATACCCGTTGATTCCAGCGGTTCGAGGAAACCGCCTGACAGACCGATGGCCACGCAATTCTTGGCCCAGGTTTGCTTTCGACAACCCGCCTTGAAGGGTACGATGCGGGTTGGCAGGTCGTCCGAATGTGCTCCCTCATATCGCCGTAACTCGAGCTCCGCTTCATCGTCTGAAATAAACTGGCTGGAATAGACGTAGCCGACACCGCGCCTGTTAATCAGCGGGATATCCCAAATCCACCCTGCGTTCAGGGCGGTGGCAATCGTTCCAGACCGGACAAAACCGGGATAATAGGTCTCATATGGCACCTGCATCACCAATGCGCGATCGCAGAGTAGCCATTGCGAAAAATCATCCCATTCAATACCCAACTTTTTTTCGATCAGCAGCGCGGAGAAACCGGTGCAGTCAATAAACAGGTCGGCTTCATAGCGATTGCCCCTGTCTGTATTTACCGCGGCGATGTTGCCGTCATCGGTCATTTCGACTTCGGTCATGTTTTCAAGATGATGGGTCACGCCATTGGCCGTAGCGACGTCTCTGAGATAATCGGCGAATTTCAGGGCGTTCAAGTGAAACGCGTAGGTCAAAGGGTTTTGAAATTGCCGGGTACCAATGAGTTTGGGGGACAGGTGTTGATCACAAATCGCCGGTTGAGCAGAAACCGTGTCTGCAAACAGAATTGTCCTGTCACTCTTTAGCCAGTCCGCCCCATAGTGATCCACAGCCTCTGGGTTATAGCGGCTGAACTGGTGGTGATAATGCTCGCCCTCGTTATACAGCCAGTTTGCGAACTTGATGCTGTGCTTGTAGGTGGCGTCGGTCGCCTTCATGAACTCCGTCTCATCGAGACTAAGGTTGAACAGAATTTGGTGAATCGTCGGAAACGTTGCCTCGCCCACCGCGATACGGGGGATATCCGGCGATTCGATCAGGGTAATGTCGACAACCTTTTGACCGTCCCTGTTCAACGCCCCATTCATATTCGAGGCCGTGACCCAGCCCGCAGTGCCTCCACCTACTATAACGACGCGCTTTGGAGTCATAAGAATTTATCCTTCTGCTTAGCCCCGTATGGAGCCGGGACTGCGCGGTTTACTGGCTATGAATAACGGCTAACAGTTGTTGGCGGCAAGTTACCCTAATCCCAAACCGATCCATATTTTCCTGGCTTATTATACTCCGGCATGCCGAGATTTTGCTGCAGCCACAATTCATGCGGGGGCAATTGCCTTTGCATGCCTTCGACGCGCCGGGCAATAAATTCCGGAATTTCGGTAGCCGCGAGATCGTGATTGTATTTCTCGGCATAGTGATCCTTCAGGAAATCCAAGCCGTACAGGATGAGCTCGTGGTTTTGATACGAAAACAGCGTAAACTGGTCCTTGAAATCACCACGCGATGGCGGTTTGATTTTCCAGAATTCGAGCTTTTCCTGAAGCGACGGCAGGATGCGTTCCGGACGGGCTACCTCCTGCCAGAACTCGGTATCGCTTCGCCGCGTCATGCAGTAATGCAGATTTAAAAAATTAAGGATTTCGTGGAAGCGGTCTGACATGATCGTATTGTAGTGATCGGCCAGCGGTTCCATGTCGCCGTCATGCGGAAAATATTCGGCCAAAGTAAGAGCAGCGAACTGGGCCAGATAAAGCCCCGTCGATTCCAGCGGCTCCAGAAAACCCCCTGACAGTCCGATCGCAACGCAGTTTGAAACCCATGTCTCTTTTCGCTGTCCGACCTTGAATGGAACGATGCGCGTAGACAGATCGTCCGCGTGAGCTCCTTCGTATTGGCGGAGTTCCGCTTCGGCCGCATCATCGGAGATGAATTTGCTGGAATAAACATAGCCTACGCCCCGGCGGTTTATAAGCGGAATGTCCCAGACCCATCCGGAACTTAGGGCCGTCGACATGGTAACCGAGCGGACAAAGCCGGGATAAAAGGTTTCATACGGCACCTGCATCACCACGGCCCGGTCGCAAAACAGCCAGTCCGAATAATCATCCCAGCCAACATCCAGCTCTTTTTCGATCAGTAGCGCGGCGAACCCTGTGCAATCGACAAAGATATCTCCTTCATGGCGCTCGCCATTCCGGGTCTGGACTGCGGCTATGCGCCCATCTTCGGTCATCTCCACTTTGGTAACGTTGTCCATAAGATGGGTGACGCCTCTGGCGACCGCGAAGTCGCGCAAATAGTCGGCCAGTTTCAGTGCGTTCAGGTGATAGGCATAGGTAACTGGCAATTGCATCTGCTGGGGGCCGAGCAGCTTCGGCGACAGATGCATTTCGCAAAGTGTGGGTTGGGCGGATACCGTATCAGCGAAAGGAATGGTCCTGTCGCTTTTCAGCCAGTCCATACCAAACTGGTCGACGGCGTCCGGATTGTAGCGGCTGAACTGGTGATAAAATTGCTCACCGTAATTGTCCAGCCAGTTGATAAATTTGATGCCCTGCTTAAACGTGGCATCGGTCGCTTTCATGAATTCTATTTCGTCAAGACCAAGCGTCTGCACGACCTGGCGGATCGTTGGCACGGTGGCCTCGCCGACGGCGATTCGGGGCACGTCGGGCGATTCAATAAGGGTGATATCCACGACCTTGCGGCCACCGACATTCATGGCGGCATTCATATAAGCTGCTGTGATCCAGCCTGCGGAACCCCCACCAACAATCACAATCCGCTTTGTAGCCATTTGTTAAAATCCTGTACCAGTCAAAAACCTGACCAAGAGCCCTGTACCATCTAACCCCAAACAGAACCTGGATTGGCCGGCCCCTGATATTCGGACATTCCTACCATTTCTTTCAACCAGACATCATGTCGCGGCAACTTGTGTGGCGCTGCGCGCAGCCGGGCCGACACATGTTTAGGCACCACCGCCGGGGGGCGGTCCTCTCCGTATTGTTCTCGGTAATAATCGCTCATAAAGTCCATGCCATAAAGGATGCATTCGTAACTCTCGTGGTTCCACAGGCCGGCGGTGTCTATGGCCGCGCGCATATCGCCCCCGTGACTGTCTGCCCTCTGGTTCTTGCCGGATTGGCCAGGGAAAAACGGATCCTCAAAATCCTGGCCCGATGGCGGCTTGATTTTCCAGAAATCCAGCTTCGCCTGCAGGCGCGGTACGACGCGTTCGGGCCGTCCGACTTCCCGCCAGAATTCGGTGCCTGTTCGGCGCGTCAGGCAGTAATGCATGTTGATGAAATCGAGAATTTCGTAAAAGCGGTTCGACATGATGCGGTTAAACCGCATGGCCAGCGGCTCCCAGTCGTCACCGAACGGGAAATGCTCGGCCAGCATGACCGCCGCCAGATCGCTCAGGTAAAGTCCTGTTGATTCCAGAGGCTCGATAAAGCCACCCGACAGCCCGATTGCCACGCAATTGGCCACCCATGCCTTTTTGCGCCGCCCAACCCTGAAATCTATGAACCGCGCAGACAGGCCATCCGTATACGCCCCCTCAAAGGCGCGTAACTCCCGCTCCGCTTCGTCTTTACTGATGAACTGGCTGGAGTGGACATAGCCCACCGACTTCAGGCTCGAGAGCGGGATTTCCCACACCCAACCGGCACTCAGTGCGGTTGCTGTGGTATAGGGGCGAACGTATCCCGGATAATGATGCTCATAAGGCACATGCATGGTGACGGCCCGATCGCACAGCAACCACTGCGAACAATCCTCAAAACCGATCTTCAGATTTTTCTCGATCAGGATCGCCGCGAAGCCGGTGCAATCGATAAAGAGATCGGCCTCCAACCGTTTGCCGTCCCTGGTCTTGACGGCGGCTATGTGCCCATTCTCCTTCATCTCCACCTCGACAACATTCTCCAGAATGTGGGTGACGCCGCGCTCGGCTGAAAGGTCCCGCAAGTAATCGGCAAATTTCTGAGCATTCATGTGATAGGCGTACGAGAGCGGCGGTCCAAAGTCCCATTTTTCAAGCATCTTGGGGGCCAGCCCCATCTCGCAAATGCCGGGCTGGACTGACGCCGTTTCCATGAAGGGGATCGATCTGTCGCTTTTCAGCCAGTCCGGCCCGGAGTGATCGAGGGGGAAAACCCGGTTGCGCGAAAAAGGGTGATAATAGGCGTGGTCATCTTTTTGCAGCCAGTTGACGTATTTTATCGATTGCTTGAAGGAAGCGTCCGTGGCCTTCATGAATTCGATTTCATCAATGCCCATGACGCTCAACAGGTGACGAATGCTCGGGATCGTTGCCTCGCCCACCGAAATACGCGGAATATCCGGCGATTCAACAAGGCAAATATCGACGGCTTTTTGTCCTTTTCTGTTCAGAGCGGCATTCAAATAAGCTGCCGCCATCCAGCCGGCGGAGCCACCCCCGACTACCAATACCCGTTTTTTCTGCATCCGCCGGAGAAGTCCCTGTTCCTGCCAAACCCTGCCGATTTTCAGCCTGATATGATAGGATATTTTCAGTCTAATCGTAAGCGGTCTGTGGAGGTCAGGGGCGCGCAATGTCGCCGGGATGCGGATCGAATTTTTGGGGGAAAATCATGGCAGACGAGGAAATTGCCACACAGGCCGAATCGGGGCAGGACGTTGCTGCGACCAACCAGTCGCCGGGAACGACCAGACGCTCGGTGCTTCAGGGGTCTGTGGCGGGTATTGCGGTAGCGGGAGCCATGGCGTTGTCGGGATGCGGACCCGAGAATGAGCCGGAAGGCGAAGGCAGTTCTCCGGCAGAAAAGGCGGGTGGAAACGCTGGCTTAAGTACCGGGCACGGCATTACTGCGACGGATATACAGGGCGCCGAGCGTGTCATGGGCCTTGCCTATACGCGCGCTGAGCGCCGACAGGTTCTGACCTCTATCGATGACCAGATCGACGCAGTTATCGACGCACGTAAATTGAGAATACCTCTGGCCGTAGCGCCCGCGATGGCATTTGACCCGCGTCTGCCGGGCAAGGATTATGGCGCACAGGCCAACGCCGTTAAAGTCGATGTCGTGAAAAGCAGCCTGCCTGCCGCTGAAGAGGATATTGCTTTCGCGTCTTTGACGCATCTGGCCCACTGGGTGCGCACCAGACAGATATCCAGCCGCGAGTTGACCGAGCTTTACCTTGCCCGCATTGCCCGATATGCGCCGAAACTGGAATGCTTTGTCACCGTGACCGGGGATCTGGCACGCGCCCAGGCGGCTGAAGCAGATGCTGAAATCGCCACCGGAAGCTATCGGGGCCCGCTGCACGGTATTCCCTACGCCATGAAAGACCTTATGGATACCTCCGGTATCCGGACCACCTGGGGGGCGGTTCCCTACAAGGATCGGATCGCCAGCACAGATGGCGTAGTGACCAGCAAGTTGCGCGATGCGGGAGCGGTACTTCTTGGCAAAACCACGCTCGGTGCCCTCGCTTACGGCGACATCTGGTTCGGTGGCCAGACCCGCAACCCCTGGAACATTGAGGAAGGTTCCTCCGGATCAAGCGCCGGCTCAGCATCGTCGACCGCTGCCGGTTTGGTTGGGTTTTCCATAGGTACAGAAACATGGGGGTCCATCGTGGAGCCGGCCAACCGATGCGGTGTAACCGGACTCAGGCCTACCTTTGGACGTGTTCCACGCACCGGTGCCATGCCGCTGTCCTGGTCAATGGACAAGATTGGGACCATCTGCCGATCGGTTGAAGATACGGCGCTCGTCCTGGCCGCAATCAACGGCTTTGATGTCTCCGACCCGTCATCACTCGACGTCGGGTTCGAATATGATGGCGGGCGATCGGCACGCGACCTTCGTGTTGGATATATCCCAGCATGGTTTGAAGATACGGCGACCGATGTTGATCGGGCGGCGCTGGAGGCGGCGCGAAGCGCAGGTCTCGATCTTGTTGAAGTTGACTTGCCGGACCTGCCTTACGCTTCTCTGGGCCAGATACTGGCGGCGGAATCCGCCTCCGCGTTCGAGGAATTGACCCTGTCCGGCCGCGACGATGAATTGAGATGGCAGGAAGATGTTTCCTGGCCCAACTATTGGCGGTCCGCGCGCCTGGTCTCCGCTGTTGATCTGGTCAATATCGACAGGTTCCGGCGGCAGGTTATGGGCGTTATACACGACCTGTTTACGCTGGTGGACGCGCTTATCGGGCCCACCTACGGCGGCAATATGGGCCTTGTGACAAATTGTACCGGGCAGCCGGAATTGTCGTTTCGCGCGGGCTTTGTCAAAATCCCGAGCCGCGCTCTCTTTGGCGAGGCACCGCAGGGTGATGGGGCAGCGCTGCACCGCGTTCCATTCGGCTTCAGCGTCTGGGGGCCGTTGTTTGGTGAGGAAAATGTGCTGCTGATCGGAAAGGTGTTGGACGCTGAACTCGGTGCCGGACAGGAGCATCCGACCCTGAAAGAATAGGTTGTGGCACGCTCAGTCCCGAGCGATTCCGTTGGTATGCGCTGATGCGATATACTTTAAAATATTCCGGATCTCTGGACCAAGAAAACCGGCCAAGCCGTCGCTGGGAGAACCCTCAGCAGAAAAGCAGATAAAGTTGGGATCGAGCCCGACCCGTTCGGTAAGACACAAAGTGCTAATTTTGTAACGTTGGCAATTTTCAGATCGAAGATTGCGGCTAGGTCCCCTTCCTACTAATTTTGCCGAGATTCTATTAGCGTGTGGCTGTGAAATTCCACCCCAAGAAATCCATGGTAAGATACGTGGTAATTCGGCAAAGTCGCATTTTTGAGAGCTAAGGGGGCCGAAGATTCGCGGAATTTATGCCAGAGTCTCTCGCCCGCCAGCCAGTCTGGCGTATTCTAGTCTCCCAGCACAATTCCCGCAAACCCCTGCTGTGCCGGGGCCTCAGCCGCATACACACCGGCGAAGACCGTCTCCGTTCGCGGAATTAGCCGTTTTACCGCGGTTGTCTCCATTCGGCATTGTCACGTTAAGTTGGCTTCGGACACAGGCATTGTTGGCCGAGATTCTTCACGCGGCCATGGCGGCGCTTTCCCATACATCGAATGCTTCGGCTCGACATTGTTTGAAGGTGGGGCGGTTGATGATGTGGCGCGGGAAGTAGAAGGTGTTGTAGGTGGCGGACTGAATGTTGAGAAAACGCTGTGCGGGTACTGAGGATTTGAACCTCTGCATTTTCCGCTCCCGTCGTCGCACCGGCTGGTGCGAGTTCTCGGCACGATTATTGGCTCGCTTGTTATCGATGTGTTCCGCAGTCAGGCCGAGAATCCTGAAAGCGACGTGATAGGATTTGAGCTTGTCGGTAACGATCCGGGTTGGCGACCATCCCTGTTTCTTCAATAGTTTCCGCATCAGTTTCAAAGCCGCCCTGGCGGTGCGTTTTCGCTGCACAAGAAAGTCGAGCGCCTCACCTTCATTATCGACAGCGCGCCAAAGCCAGTATCGCTTTCCCCGGATCACAATAACCATTTCATCCAGATGCCAATAGTCGCTGGGGGTCGGGCGCGTCCGCCGCAGATTGCAGGCGATCGATCCGCCAAACTTCAGAAACCAGCGCCGGGCGGTCTCGCAGGAAATATCCAGGCCGCGCTCTGCGAGCAGGTCCTCAACATCCCTATAACTCAGCGTGAATCGGGCATAGAGCCAGACGGCATGGCGAATAACTTCAGGTGGAAAACGGTGGCGCGTGAAGGAAATGTTTTGCATCCGCGGATGTTAGCCTGCTGAGATGCCCAAGGGCCAGTCCAGTTAATGTGACAATGCCCCGCGCACCAGCCAGGTTAACGCGACAATGCCCCTTCGGCTCCCGGTGGATTAATCGTCAAAATGTTATGAGAAATCGGCGTCGCCCATGGTCCGTCCGGCCAGCTTGGGTATAGAGTGCCCGTGACATTTACATTTGGGTAAGACATTTGGGTAAGCGCCATCTGCTGCATGGTTCGGGGATTGGTAGATCAAGCAGCAAGAGTCGCCGTTAGCGAATCAGGCGACGTCCGCCCAGGCAAAATCATAGTTGATTCGTAGCACTTGGGGAGGACGACGGTGAGCACAAAGCGAAAGTCAACTCTTATTGGAAGAACGTCACACCTCATACTGGGGATGGCGCTCTGCGGCGGCACACTCGGTTTGGCCAAAGCGGTAGCGGCGCAGGAAATAGAGGAAATTCTGGTAACCGCCCAGAAGCGGACTGAAAGCGTTCAGGACGTGCCGATCGCCATCACCGCGTTTGATGCCAGCAGGCTGGAGCGAAGTCAGATCGAGAGTGTGGACGATCTGATGAACTATGTCCCGAACCTGCAATTCGGCAATTTCACCAGCTCAGCGACGGTGGCAATCCGCGGCATTGGCCACACCAATACGACGGCCGGCGGCGACCCCGGCGTCGCGATTCACCTGGACGGCGTTTACATCGGCCGCCCGGTTGCCAGCGTTTTTAACTTTTGGGACCTGGAGCGCATGGAGGTGCTTCGCGGACCACAGGGTACCCTGTATGGGCGCAATACGACCGGCGGCTCGATTAATTTCATCACCAAGAAGCCTACCGATGAATACGAGGGCAAGTTTGAAGCGGGATACGGCCGCTTCCAGCATTTCCAGGCCCGTGGCACATTGAATGTACCGATGGGCGAGAAAGCTGCAGCCCGGTTCAGCGCGTCATTTGAAGACAGCGACGGCTACCAGCGCAACTTGATCGCCAGTGGTACCAATGCAAACGATTCGGATACGATAACCCTGCGTGGCGCCGTGCGCTTCAACCCGGCTGAAAATATCGAGCTGACGGTTGGAGCAACCTATGCCGAGGTCAACGGCGTCGGATCCACCCACGAACTGCGCCTGCCCTTCCGAACGGCGACCGATTCCTTCCCGCCCCTGCCCCCTGGTTTCAGGGATTTTGCCGGCGTGCCCAACTTTTACCTGCAGACGATTTTCAGCGACGCCTTTTTCAATCGTCCCGATATCAACGCCATTCTGGCGGCCCAGGGTATCAACAGCATCGCCGATATCGAGAATTTCTTCGGCTTTACCGTATTCCCGGCGGGACCCAAGCCATCGGATGCTTCATTGAACGATCTGGTGCCCAACCGGGTGTCCAAGGACACACCGGAATCGGTGAAACAGGATTTCCTGAATATCAACGCGACGCTGACCTGGGACCTGGATAACGTCACGTTCAAATCGATCACGTCCTACGGTGAAACATCTTTCTTCAACTTCATCGACCTTGATGGTTCGGACGCACCGATCATGGACATCCAGCTGGACGAAACCCAGGATCAGTTCTCGCAGGAGTTCCAACTGGCCTCGGCGAGCGGCGGGGCTTTGGAGTGGATTGTCGGAGCCTATTTCTTTACCGAGGACGCGACCCGTATCTCGACCATCTTTAACTCTGATTTCGATCTGTTCGGCGCGTTGCTGGGCCGGGATGCCGGCTTCAAAGTCGGCGGCAGCGTTGAGGCGACGTCCTATGCAGTTTTCTCCCAGGCATCCTACGACCTGACTGATGCATTACAGGTCACTGTCGGCGGTCGCTGGAGCTGGGACGAGAAGGACGCTATAATCAGCCTGCTGAGCCCATTCCCGTCGTTTGACAAGGCTACGATCATCGATAATGCGCCAGTTGGCGATAAGTGGAACGAGCCCTCGGGCAAGATTTCAATCGATTGGCGGCCGAAGGACGATTTGCTGCTCTACGGGTCATATTCACGGGGCTACAAGTCGGGCGGCATCAACCTGAACGGCAACCCGGCAACCGCGGTATATAATCCCGAAACCAACGACGTCTTCGAGATCGGTGTCAAAACGCAGTTCAATGATCGCATCCAGCTAAACTTCGCTGCCTTTTACAACGATTATAAGGATATCCAGGTTCAGACCTTCGGTTCCACCGGCGCCGAGATCGTGAACGCGGCCTCGGCAACGATCAAGGGCATTGAAGTCGAGGGACTTGTGTTGCTGAGCGAATCGATGGAGATCAATTTCTCACTGGGATTGCTGGACGCGCAGTTTGACGATTTTCCCTTCTCGCCGCCAAAGCTTCCGCTGTTCCCCTTCCTGGTTGATCCGACCAATCCGCGGGCACCTTCGGGGCCGGGCGTTCTGGGACCGCCGCCAACCAATTTTGCGGGCAACAGGTTGAGCCGCTCACCGAAGCTGACCTTGTCGATTGGCGCGCAAAAAAGGTTCGATCTGTCTGAAGAGATGGGCAGCGTAACCTTCCGGGCAGACTTCCATTATCAGGGCAGCCAGTTCTTCGATGTTGATAACGGGCTGGATGCGCAGGGAGATTCCTACTCTAATCTGGACCTCCGTCTGCGCTGGGAAAGCGCCAGTGAACAAATTTATCTGGAGGGCTTTGTGACCAACGCCACCAACGAAGACCAGATCGGGGATATCCTGATTTCAATACCCTTCCTGGCTCTCGGTGTCGATCTGACGACCTATCAGCCACCACGCCAGTGGGGGTTCAGGATCGGGTACGTTTTCTGACCCAATATGGCGCCGGTCTTGTTAGCGAGCCGGCACTGTGAATTTTGCCGAGAAGGGCGGCATCGGGATAACCGGTGCCGTCCTTTTTCTGGCCACTAGCGCTGTTCGCCGGCCATCAGGCGTGGCGCCAACGCCAAAAGACTGATCGCCGTGAACTTCATGACCATGCCATAAACTATGGTGAAGACAAAAAGATCGGGCCGGTTCAAAAGCGTCAGCGTTACCAGGGTCGCCAGCGCCAGATTCTGCACACCGATCTCGAATATAATGGTCACGCTTTGCAGCCGGGAAAGCCTGAACAACCGGGCCGCCAGATAGCCGGTTGTCATGGCGGTAATATTCAGCGCCACGGCCAGCATTCCCGCCTCTGCAATATTCTCCCTGAAGTCCTGCAGGCTGCCCAGGACTGCAACGACGACGATGCTGATTAACAGCGCCAGGGAAATATGACGAAAAACATTTACAGAGCGAGCCGCTTTTTCAGGCCAGATGGCATTGAAGGTCATGCCCGCAGCGACCGGCAGGACCGTTAGTTTGGCCAGCGTCCAGACCGCCTGCCAGAAATCCAGCTGCAACGCGGCATCGTCGGCCATGAAGACTTCAAAGGCCACCACGGTCAGCAGCGGGATCGTGAACACCGTGACGATGCTGGCAATGGTCGTCAGCATGACCGAGAGGGCAAGATCGGCCCGCGCCGCGAAAACATAGGCGTTGGATGTCACCCCGCCGGGGCAGGCGGCAAGGATGACAGCGCCGACCGCCACCACCGGCGCCGGCTGGAAAATAGCGATCAGTGCAAACGCCAGCATGGGCAGGAACACCAGTTGCCCGGTCAACCCGATGGCCGCCGCCTTTGGCATGATAATCACGCGTTTCAGGTCAACGAGGGTCAACGACAACCCCATGCCGAACATGATCACAATCAGTGCGGGCGGGATGACTTCCGAGAAAAAAAGCATATCCAGGCGGTGGGTCTGAATGAAGACGGCGAACTGATCGTATAATGCGCCCGACCCCATTTCAGCTCAGCTCCTTCCCGGCGGGCAAGTCTAGCGGCACCATGCCCTGCGCCCTGATTACGAAAAGCTGCGGCCGGTCAGGCGTTCGGCATTTTTGTAATAGATTTTTGCCCGGTCCTCATCGGTGATATCCAGCTCATCGATAATTTTGATGGTCTCGGCAATATACTGGCCGGGCACCGGATCGAAGGGCGCATCCGAAGCGAAGACCACATGGTCTGCGCCGAAAAACTCCAGACCGCATTTGGTCGCACCTACCGCACCGAATACGGCGGTATCGGCGTAGAAATCCTTGAAATATTCCAGATGCGGCTTCGACAGGCCCGCAAGCACGCCCGAATAATCCTCATCCGAGGTTCGCTTGCCCAACTGGTCGAGTCCCGGGCCAACCCGGCCCTCGAAGAAGGGCACCATGCCGCCCATGTGATGGGTGATCATCTTGAGACCCGGATACCGCTCCATGAGCCCCGACAGCACCATCCGCGCCATAAAAGCACTGGTCTCGTAGGGCCAGCCAAAAGCCCACCACAGCTCGTAACGGGATTTTTCCTCGGACGCGTAATCCGCCATCTCGTCGCCGCGAACGGGGTGCACCCAGATCGGCAGGTCGCGCTCGTGCATCCTGGCGAAAAAAGGCTCGAACTCGGGGTCGTCCAGCGGCCGGCCGGCAACATTTGTATAGATCTCTGCCCCCAGCGCGCCCAGATCGTCGACCGCCCGGTCGATCTCGTCCAGCGCCGCATCGATATTGTTCATCGGCATCGTTGCGCCAAAACCGACAAAGCGATCCGGGTATTTTGCACAAAGTTCAGCCAGGCCGTCGTTGGCCGCGATCGCCAGCTCCGGCGATCTGTCGGGCCCCGCCAACGCCTCGGGCGGCGGCGCATTCACCGTCAGCACCTGAACATATTCGTCGTGCCGGTCCATCACCTCAAAGCGGAAATCCAGATCCGTCAACATCCGTATATTGCGCACGCGTTTGCCCAGATTTTCGTATTGCGGCGCAATCTCCATCATTTTTTTCCAATACACTTCGGGCATGAAGTGATTGTAGATGTCGACTTTAAGCATGGGCTATTCCACTTTCGCAGGCTGAGCGGACCGACAGTCTATCGGGCGTCGATCTGATTCCATATCTGGTCGACCCGCGCCTCCACCTCCTCGACCGGCAAAACGCGATCCATAACTTTCAGGCCCAGCGGAACAGTGCAATCCAACCCCATGAAACTGCGCGTGTTGATCGGGATGGCCAAATTCCCGTCGTGTACACCCAGCTTCGCTGTCGCGCCGGCATGAGCCTGAGCCAGAGGGTCGATTGCCATCCCCAGGACGTTGGGAATAACCAGCAGATCCCGGTCCGCCATAAAACGATGGGCCAATGCCCAGTCGCGTTCGTGCGGGTTCCGGATATCAATATCTTCATCGTAAACAAACACGTGTTTGCAGAACCCTTGCAGCGCCGTATAGGCGCGCATCATCGCCATCTTGGCTTCGCCAACGCGCTTCTTGTCGATCGACACGTGAACGGTGAAACCGCAGCCGGCGGCCGGGTCGACAAAGACGTCCCGAACGTTTGGCAAAACCTTGATCAGATCCTGGTATACCTTCACCGAACGGAAAAAAGCGGCAATATTATTGGTCTCGTTCAGCGGGCGACCGATATGAACATGCTGGTAGATCGGTTTCTTTCGCATGGTAATGGCGGTTACCTGGAAAGTGGGGCGGCGGCGCGCATCGTCATAAAAACCGTTAAATGAGGCGAAGCGCCCCTGTATGGCCCAATCGAAGGGTTTGAACACGCCTTCGATAACGATTTCTGCGTCTGCAGGCACGTCCACATCGATAGTTTCGCATTTTACCAATTTCACCGGTTCGCCCGTGAGGCCGCCGACGAAAGCAAAATCATCGTTTTTGTAAGGCAGAGCCGAGTTGGCGCCGGCCAGAATCATTTCCGGGCTGCTGCCGATGATATAGGCCATTGGGAAAGGCCGCGCATTGTCATGATCCCACGTCGATGACGGATCATCGATCTTGGCGCCCCAATGCTCCTCCATACTCTTGGCGTCGCCGGTGCCCCGGAAAATCCATACCGACCCCTTGTCCTTCCCGGTAATTTCAAAGCGATGGTAAGAGAGGTTGTAGGCGTCTTCGGCGGGCTTGGAGACGGCAACGGCACAAATAAAGCGGCCCTCCTGAAAGGCCTTGGTCTTGGTTCCGTCCTTGGGGTTCATTCTGAGAATTGGAATCGCCCCGAGATCAATATCGTCGCCGGTGAAGATCACTTCCTTGCAGGGCGCTTTCTCGTTCTCAACAAAAACCGGAGGAACACCGCCTGACTGCATGACCTCCATCATTCTTTGGGACGCCCCCGGTACCGCCTGCTCCAACGGGACGCCAAAGCTCTTGGCAATCCGGTCATAGGTGGCGCCTATTGTATTGGCGAAAACCGGGATGTCATATCCCTTGGGGTTCTCAAACAAGAGACCCTTGTTTACATGCTCGTAATCGGCGCGCGCGATGAGCGCCCCTATCACATCCAGAGTATCGACCTCCGGCGTGATCCGCAGCAGATTACCTTCCTTCTCCAACTTCTCAATGAAATCACGAAAGCTGTGGGAACCCATGGCGACGCCCTTTCAATTATCGGTAATCGACTGTCTGAACATAATCAATATGTTGAACTGTACCGCATGTTACAGTACATTGTAACGGAAACTTTTTGAGCGTCAATCGCGCTGGCCCCAAAATTTGGATAGTAGAAATGCAGCGCCGCGCCAGTAACCGGACAGCCGGGTAATGCAGCAAATCCAGGCCATAAAACCGACTGGCCCCGCAAAGACTTCGGCAAAGCGGGATGCTATTCTGGAGGCGGCCGTCGAGCTTTTTCTCGAGGTCGGCTACGGTGCCGCCAGCATAAATACTTTAATCGCACATGTTGGCGGATCAAAAGCTACTGTTTACGCCCATTTCGAAAACAAGGAGAGGCTTTTTGAAGCGGTGGTCGATGAAGTTCTGAGCGAAGTCAGCACGGCCATGAGCGGCATCGACCTGGCCGGCTTCGGTTTGCGGGATGGCCTGCAATATGTCGGCGAGCATCTCCTGCATCTGGTCACATCGAAGCGCCATATCGACCTCGCCAGGCTGGTCATTGCCGAGGCCCAGCGCTTTCCCGAGATCGGGCGTATTTATTACGATCACGGCCCTGCCCTGGCTTACAAGGGCCTGAGTGTTTTCCTGCTTGAACACAGCAACGGCGAAGGCTCGTTCCGCGTCACCGATGAAGATACGGCGGCAGCCTGGTTTGCCAGCATGCTGATCCACCGTTCGTTTCTCGAGCGCCTTTGCATCGGCACCGAGCCCCCTTCTTCGAGGCAGATTGAGGTGAAGGTCGAAGCCGTCGTTACAGCCTTTCTGGATATGTACAGGTTGCGGGCTACAATGAAATCTGAAGGAGGCTACCCATGCGACTGATTATCGGGATTGCGGGAGCCAGCGGGGTCATTTACGGAATTCGCCTGCTGGAAATTCTAAAGGGCATCGATGATGTCGAGACCCACCTGGTGATGACCAAGACCGCGCGGATGAATATAGGCATCGAAACCGATTGGAGGGCGACGGATGTGGAAGCGCTGGCCGACGAGGCGCACAAGATTTCCAACGTTGCCGCGAGCCTGGCCAGCGGCTCGTTCAAAACCGACGGTATGATCGTCGCTGCCTGCTCCATGAAAACGCTGTCGTCGATTGTTCACTCCCACGCAGACGATCTGCTGACGCGTGCAGCGGATGTGGTTCTCAAGGATTGCCGCAGACTGGTTCTGATGCCCAGGGAAACACCATTACATCTGGGCCATTGCAAACTTTTTTATGAGGCGGCGCAGTTGGGCGCCATTATCGCACCGCCAATGCCCGCCATGTATGGGCGACCGGAAACAATAGAGGATATGATCGACCATACGGTGGGGCGGGTGCTAGACCTTTTCGATATCGATGCAGGCACAGCCAAACGCTGGACCGGACCCATAGAGCGAAACGGGGGAGCAGCATGACATTGGAACAGGGAAATCTTCGCCAGGCGCGCAATTTCATAAATGGCGCCTTCGCAGAGGGCTCCGATGGCAAGACCTTCGAGAACCGGTACCCGGCGACAAACGAAGTTGTGGGGATTGTTCACGAGGCATCCGAGGCTGATGTGGATGCGGCCGTCAAGGCGGCGCGGGCGGCGTTTGAGGGCGACTGGGGCAATTTTTCGCAGAATGAGCGGCTGGCGCTGTTGGAGAAAGTGGCGGACGGAATCATGGCACGGCTGGATGAATTCGTTGCCGCCGAAGTCCTCGATACCGGGAAACCCCGGATGCCCACCCTTAAAATGGAAATTCCGAGGGCGGCCCAGCAGTTTAAACTCTTTGCGGATATGTTCCGCAATGTAGAACCCCTGCCGGAGATCACCACCCTCCTGCCCGATGGCGGCACCGCGATCAACCGGCCAGAACGCAGCCCGCGCGGCGTTATTGCCGCGATCTGTCCGTGGAATATTCCATTCGTTCAGATGTCGTGGAAAGTGGCGCCGGCGCTGGCCACTGGCAACACAATCATTGTCAAGCCGTCTGAGGAAACGCCGATGACGGCCACGCTGCTGGCCGAGGTGATGAACGACGCCGGCGTACCGGCAGGGGTCTATAACGTCGTCCATGGATTTGGCCCAGGCTCGGCAGGCGAATATCTGACCACCCACCCGGATGTGGACGGGATTACCTTTACCGGTGAGACGCAAACCGGCGTAGCGATCATGCGGGCAGCGGCTGGCACGGTGAAGGGACTGTCGCTGGAGCTTGGCGGCAAGAATCCCGGCATAATTTTTGCCGATTGCGATTTCGAAGCCGCGGTCGCCAGCGCTGCAATCGCCAGTTTCTTTAATTGCGGCCAGATATGTCTGTGCATGGAACGCTTATACGTCGAGCGGCCTATCTTCGAGAAATTCGTCGCCGCCCTAAAAGACAAGGCCGAAGCTTTGCGCTTAGGCGACCCCAACGATCCGGCCACGACTCTGGGGCCGCTGAGCAGCCTCGAACACCGGGAGAAAGTCCTGGAGCATTACCAGATTGCCGCGAATGAGGGTGCCACGGTGGTGACCGGCGGCGGCGTTCCGGATATGGACGCCGAGCTGTCCGGGGGCGCCTGGGTGCAGCCGACCATTTGGACGGGCCTGGCCGAAGACTCGCGAACCGTTAAAGAGGAAATATTCGGACCCTGCAGCCATGTGGCGCCCTTCGATACCGAGGAGGAAGTGGTGCGCCTGGCAAACGCCACCAAGTACGGTCTGGCGGCAATGGTTTGGAGCGGGGACGCGGACAGGGCAAGCCGCGTCGCTTCCAAAATAGAGGCGGGCGTGATCTGGGTGAACTGTTGGCTTGTCCGCGACCTGAAATCTCCTTTTGGCGGGTTCAAGCAATCTGGTGTCGGCCGCGAGGGTGGCGAATATGCGCTCGAATTTTTTACCGAGATCAAGAATGTCTGCATCCGCCAAACCTGACCAACAGGATATTCTCGCCGATGATTTCTGGCGCTATTCGGTCAGGCTTTATGGTCGGCCCGGTGTCGGCGAAAACTGCCTCCGGCTGCAGGATGAGGCCGGGGTTGATGTCAACGTTATGCTGTTTTGCTACTGGATGGGATTTCGCGCAGCAAGATCTCTGAGCACAGAGGATGTCCGCGGCCTGCTGGAAGCCACCGGTGACTGGCGGGAAGGCGCTGTAAAGCCCATCCGATGCTTGCGCAGAAAATTGAAAGCGTTGACGGCGGACACACCGGGCTCGGGTTTTGTTTATGACGCCATAAAACGCTGCGAGCTGGCCGCCGAGAGAGTGAAACAGCGGCTGCTCGTGGGTGCGGCAGGTGCAATGGAGCTAATGAATTCACAGTCCTCCGACGCGGCACAAGTGGCACTTGCCAATATCGGAACCTACTTTGCCGCCCAGGGGGTTGGGAAAACGGATTGGGTAAAGGCCGCTGTTGCCGCAATCAACAACGCGGCGGCGGACCTGGCGAAGGAAGAAACATCGAACTAGAGATCGAAAGGAAAAGAGATGACTGGAGCAGAATGGCTGGCGGGTGCGGCGGTCTTGATGTGTGCGTTGGCAGTGCTGCCCGGCACGCTGGGAATTTTAATGTATACAAATCAGATCGCTGCCAGCGATTCTGGCGCCCGGTATATTTATGGCAAGGCGATGTGGCTGGGCGTTGCTTCAGCAGCCGTTATGGCGGCGGCGATATATCAGGCGGGGCCGATAGCCAGCCTCTCCCTAGTAACGCTGGGCGCGATCACGGCCTATGCGGGTGTCCTCACCTTCGGTTTCTTCATGCATACCAAGCTGCTGTTCCGGCCCATTAAGAAGCCCCAATTCATATCACTCGATGAGGCGATTGATAAATTCGGCCCCGATGAAGAAGTGGTTGGCGTGATCGACGGCGCGGGCCGACCCTGGGCCTTCATCTCGCGCCTGGCGCGGCGCCCCCACATCGTCTACCAGCCCGACGGCGACGCACCCTTTATCATGACCCACTGCATCCTGGCGCACAGCTCAATGTCCTACGCCATGGCAGACAAGTTTCGCCAGCCGGACATCGCCATTACCGCGGCGCTCGCCAACAATATGGTTTTTTACGAAAAGACCAACAAATGCTCGATAATCCAGATGCATAACCAGTCGCGCAACGAAAACCTGCAGTTGCAGACGGTGCCAACCGTTGCGGTAAAACTCAGTACCTGGCAGGCGCTGTATCCGGAATCACCGGTCTGGATGCGAAATATAGAATGGCGCGACGTTTTTTACCTGAAATTGCTGGCCCGCGCCGACGTGATCGACCCCGCCAGCCCGGTGATGATTTATCCGCTTCAGCACGATCAGGACAACCGGTTGTCGATGAAGTCGATGGTGATCGGCGTCCAGGTGGGCGACGACACTCGCACATACACCCTGCCCACGCTTGAAGAGCAGCCCGTCATCAATGACGAACTTGGCGATACGGCGATTCTCGTCTCCTCGGACTTTGGCGGCGATTATGTGCAGGTCTTCGACCGGTCGGTCGATGGTGAGGTTCTGAGCTTCACCCAGGCCGCCAACGGTGGCGGGTTTGTCGATGACCAGTCCGAATCCGAATGGTCGGCCACTGGCGAATGCATCAAGGGCGCGCGAAAGGGCCAGCGCCTTGCAGCCGTACCCCATTACAACAAGATATTCTGGTACGTCTGGTCCGATTTTCATCCCGGGACCGAAATATACGGTCTCGCCGCCAAGCCTGAGCGAACGGCAGCCTGAACAGCTGAATTTAACGGAATCCCGGCAGATCAGCGGGTTGGTTTGTATGTTAATTGTTATTATGATAACAATTAATTGAGTCGCCGTAACCCCGGTTGTTCCTGCTGCCGTTCGGGTCACCAGTGCTTGCAGACAAAATGAGGATGAAGATGGGCCTGTTTCGCTATAAGCACCGCGCGCCGCATCTGGGCAAATACCCGATGGAAACCGTGAAGCGGGTTGATCAGCCGACGACCCGGATCGACGCTGAAAAGGTGCCGAGGGTGCCGATCCGGGGCTCGTTTTTCCGCCGTCCTTTTTATGGTGATCTGGGCGAGCGGGCCCAGGCGGAGCGGCCCCGCTTCATTAACAAATATCCGCTGGCGGCGGCCATGGAAGACCTGATGAAGGTCATCGTGCCGATGCAGGACGGCGATGTGGCGCCGGAGATAGCGCCCGGCACCGACGATCCGCAGGAAATGGCCAGGCACCTTAAATCACTGGCCTATTTTCTGGACATGGACATCGTCGGCATTTGCGAAGTGCCCGAATATGCCTGGTATTCCCACGATATCGAGGGCAACGAGATTGAACCTCGGCACAAATACGCCATTGTCATGGTCATCGACCAGGGTTTTGCCACCATGGAGGGGGCATCGGGTGACGACTGGATTTCCGGTACCCAGAGCTATCGCGCTTACTTGCGTGGGGCCGAGGTCGGCTCGGTCATGGCCAACTATATCCGCCGGCTGGGCTATGAGGCGCGGTGCCATTCCGCTGCCGATGGCGAAGTCCTGCAAATTCCACTAATGCTGCTGGCCGGCTTGGGAGAACTCAGCCGCATCGGCGAACTGGTGCTCAATCCCTTTATCGGACCCCGCTCCAAGGTTTGCATCGTGACCACGAATTTGCCGATGGAATGTGACAAGCCGATCGATTTCGGCCTGCAGCAGTTTTGTGGGAATTGCCATAAATGCGCCCGAGAATGCCCCTGCAACGCCATTTCCTTCGGCGACAAGATCATGTTCAACGGCTACGAGATTTGGAAGCCGGACGTTGAGAATTGCGCCAAATACCGGATCACCAACCAGAAAGGCTCGGCCTGTGGGCGCTGCATGAAAACCTGCCCGCTGAACAAGGTGGTCACAGAAGACGGGCCACTGGTTACTCGCATCGCCAGTTGGCTGGGTATAAATGCCATGTGGCTGAAGCCTGTTCTTATCCCGGTCGCTGTATGGCTGGACGATGTGCTGGGCAACGGCAAGCGGGTGAAGGGCCAGAAATGGTGGCTGGACCATGAATACGCACCCGACGGCAGGATCATCCTGCCCGAGAAGGGCGTGAACAGGCGCGATATCTCGCCCGGCAAGCCCAACCCGGAAAGTCAGAAGACCGCCATTTATCCCGCCGAAGATCTGCCCCCCGGTGATTTTGAGGAATGCTTTCCGGTGGATCGCAAGGAAGCGCTGAGAAAGGGCGCGGAGGCGACGAGGCCGGAAAACAGCCCGAAAAACGCGCCCTGACAGGAGAGGTAAACCATGTCCGAAACTGAAGCAATTGACGCCCCCGCACTGGGCAGGCGCGAATTATACGACAACCTGATGTCGGTCGTCAGAAACCGTATCACGACCCGGCAATTCGATCCTGATTTCCAGGTCCCCGAAGAGCATTTCGAACTGATCCTGGAGGCGGCAAGACACGGCCCGTCGGGCGCCAATGCCCAGCCGTGGCATTACATCATCGTCCGCGATCCGGCGGTCAAAAGGCAGATTGCTGATTATTTTGTCGCAGAAGCGCGTTTCAGGGCGAAGAAGAAGATGAAGTTCCCGACGCCAAATTATGCCGGATTGGCGACCGCGCCCGGGCTGATCGTCGTAGCCTCAGACTTTCGCTATGTCAGCGCCTTCCCGGTGTTGAAAGACGACGAATCGGATCTCAACCGGATGTACAAGGAAAACGCCGAACGGATCCTGCTGCAGAGCGTCGCGGCCTCAACCATGTCCGCGCATCTGGCCGCCACCGCGCTGGGCTATAACGTTTGGTGGGTAACCGCCATCGGCCAGCAGAAGGCGCAGGAGGCGATGAAGCCGCTGCTGGGCATTCCCGACGAGCTGTCGGTGCTGGATATTTTTTGTTTCGGCCCGCCGCTGAAGCCGCCCTACAAGCGATGGAAAAAAGAACTCGGCGAAATCATGAACTGGGATGTGTTTAACCCCGATAACTTCATAACCGACGAAGAACTGGAAACCTGGATCCGCGAAAAACGCCACAAGGTGATGTACAGGGACGCCGATAATGTCGACTGAGACCCGCTCCGGCGCAGAATTCGGCAACATATTCCATATCGAGGACCACGCCGGACACATGCTTCGGCGGGCCCATCAGCGGGCAACGGCTAATCTTCACAGGCATATTGCCAAGCTGGACCTGACCGCTCAGCAATTTGCAACGCTCGCGCGACTGGCGGAATACGGGGCTGTCTCCCAGAACCAGCTTGGCAGGCTGGTCGACATGGAGCCGGCCAATATTCATGGGCTTGTCCGCCGCTTGCTGAAACGGGGCCTGGTCAGGACCGAAAGCAACGATGCGGACCGACGCCAGTTACTGGTCAGCCTGACCAGCCAGGGCCGGGCACTGCTTGAAACGGGCCTGCGCCCGTCCGAGGAAGCCAACGAGGAAACACTTGCTTCGCTCTCGGCGGCGGAACGCACCGAACTGTTCCGGATTCTGGGAAAAATTGCCGTCGCATGATAAACATGGAAACGGCCCTTCCCTAGTCGTTCTCGGAATCTATGCTGCTCATGATGGCCGGACCATAGCGCTCGCCAGAAACAGTATTTTCATTGATCAGTTGATCCAGGCGCTGCAGATCATGCGCGCCAAGCTCCACATCAACAGCGCCCGCATTTTCTTCTGCATATTCTGCATGCTTGGTGCCGGGAATAGGGATGATATAATCGCCCTGTGCCAGCAGCCAGGCCAATGCCAACTGCGCCATGGTGCAGTTGTTCGCCTCCGCAATTTCAGAAAATTCACTAAGCAGCTTCATATTCGCAGTGAAGTTATCGCCCTGGAACCGCGGCATATTTCGCCGGATGTCAGTCTCGGCCAATTGATCGATATCCCGCAGCCAGCCGGTCAGGTAAGCGCGTGCCAGGGGGCTGAAGGCAACGAAACCGATGCCCAGGTCCTGACATACGTCCAGCACAGCAACTTCCGGTTTGCGCGACCAAAGCGAATATTCAGATTGAACGGCGGTAATGGGAAAAATTGCATGCGCTTTTCTCAGAGTATCCGATGACACCTCGGAAAGACCGACGGTCCTGATTTTGCCCTCTGAAACCAAGTCGGCCAACGTGCCGATGCTGTCTTCGAGCGGCACCTTTCTGTCCACCCGATGCAAATAATAGAGATCGATTACGTCGGTCTTGAGACGCCGGAGGCTGTCCTCGCAGGTCTGGCGCAGCGCCTCGGGCCGGCCATCAATCGCCCGCTTTCCATCGGGCCCTTTAAAGAGGCCACATTTGCTGGCGAGCACAAATTCGCCACGGCGTCGGCTAATCACCTCCCCCAGCAGGGTCTCATTGGCACCAAACCCATACAGAGCAGCGGTATCGAGGAAACAATAACCAACATCCAGCGCATGGTGCAGTGCCCGCTCTGCCTTGGCGCGGTCCGGTATGCCGTAAGCGTGCGACATGCTCATACAGCCCAAGCCGACCGCCGAGACCTCAAAGGGTCCAAGTTTCCTGTATCTCACTTGCTGGTTTTTGCCTTGCTAAAGGTATATCAGATTGTCTGGACTACGCTTCAGGGCATTACGGCTAATCAAAAACCCCAAACCTCCCCTGCCGTTTCCACACAGCGCGCCAGCTTTCGCCACTGATCGTCTTCGCTGATTTCATTGCCATGGGCCGTAGATGAAAAACCACATTGATGGCTCAGGGCACATTGCTCCAGCGGCACAAATTGAGAGGCCTCCTCTATGCGTCTGATCAGTTCTTCCTTGTCTTCGGCCCTGGGAAACTTTGAACTCATCAACCCAAGCACGACGGTCTTGTCTTTCGGCATGAATCGGAGCGGTGCAAAATCCCCCGATCTTTCGTCGTCATATTCAAGGAAGAAGCCGTCGATCATCATCTCATTGAACAGTATCTCGGCGACCGGCTCATAGCCCCCTTGAGCGACCCATGCGCTTTTGAAATTTCCGCGGCACAGATGTACGGTAACAGTCATATTTTCAGGGCGGTCCCTGATGGCTTCGTTCACCATCCGGCAATAGAGATGGACCAGCTCGTCAGGATCATCGCCCCGATCAATAGTGCTTTGGCGAATAGCGGGATCGCACAGGTAGGCCAGGTTAGTGTCATCCATCTGTAGATAACGGCAGCCGCGTTCGGCCAGCCCGTTGATCTCTTCCCTGTAGGCCGCACACAGATCCTCGAAAAACTCCTCGAGGTCCGGGTAGGCCGCTTTTGAGATTGCCTCACGCCCGCCCCTGAAATGCAGCATCGACGGTGCCGGAATACAAACCTTGGGTGTCTGGGCAACTTCGGATTTGAGAAAATCAAAATCTTCACCCTGGATTGAGCCCATATGCCTGATCTTGTCGGTAATATGCATCGTCGGCGGCTTGAAACCGACTTCCGAACCGTCGTCCCTGCGGAAGGCCGTGGAAAACTCGCCGTAGGTGACCTCGACACCACTAAGTCGCTCAAGAAAGTCGATATGAAAATAGGTGCGACGAAACTCACCGTCGGTAATGCCCTTAAGGCCTGCATTTTCCTGATTGCGGACGACTTCCCGGATGCATTCGTCTTCAATGCCGCGCAATTCGGCTTTGTCGCAGTTTCCATCGGCGTACCGTTGACGGGCCTCAGCCAACCTCACCGGTCGCAAATAACTCCCCACATGGTCTGCGCGAAAGGGCACTTCTTTTTTTGTCACACCACTTCCCCAATCCGAAATTTTTCAACTCTGTCTTTTCCTGATCGTTGCGCGACAAGACACCCATGAAAAGAGAGAAATCCATAATTGCCTATGAAAAATCGTTACATTAGCCTGATCTGATTGCAGAAGTTTGCGCTGCTGACCTAGCGTCCGGCGCCATTCATTGTTTCTCTGGCAACAACGCGAATATGATCCAGGAAAAGCTGCGCCGCCGGTGACAGGGTCGACCGGGCGCGCATGGTTATGCCTATCGGGCGGTAGGTTTGGTCGAGGTCAATCGGCAGCCGCGCCAAGAGCCCGTATTCCTCGTCATAATGGATCTGATGCCGGGACAGCAAGGCCACCCGGTCGCTATCCATCAGCAGGCCTCGAATCGTGGCCAGTGAGCTGGTTTCGATGCAATGGGCCGGCGTGTCGATCCCGGCTTCGGCCATCACCCCGTCGAACAATATGCGCGATGGCGTATTCTTGGGCGGCAAAACCCAGCACAAAGGATCCAGATCAGCGACTGACAGCTTTTTCTTGCGCGACAGGGGGTGTCCCTTGCGAGCAATGACCGACAGCCGGAGTTCAAATAGTGGCTCGGTATCCAGGTCGGCCATCGTTTCCTTGGGACGTAACGCGCCAAGGATAAAGTCGAGGTCTCCGCTTCTCAGTGCCACCTCAAGAACATCGTATGGCCCGTCCCTGGTAAAAATATCCAGTTGTGGATGCTCGCTCAGGAGACGGTTAATCGCCCGCGGGACGATAACAGAGCGCGACAGCGGCAGTGTGCCAATAGCAACGCCACCGCGCGTAACGCCCTGCAGGCTGGCAATGTCGTCCAGCGCATGCCGGATTTCTGCAAAAGCCATTTTCACATGGGTCGCCAGAATTCGGCCATAGTCCGTCGCGCAAACACCCGAAGGCGCCCGCTCGAACAGGGCCAGGCCAAGGTATCCCTCCATTTCACGCACCGAGCTATATATGGCGGAAGTGCTGAGCCCGACCGAATTTGCTGCCTTGCCTACCTCTTCATGATCGAAAAGCGCGACGAATGCGGACAAGCGCTTGAGGCTGATATCCATGGAAAAAATGGGGTTGTGGGCAAATTGGGCCGGATTTTCCGTAAAACGCAGGTGCGCGCGCGCGGCCTTCTGGAACTCGCTTCTGACCGTATTGATGCGCCGCGCCAGCGCCTTGCCATAGCTTGTCGGCATCATCCCCTTGGCCGAGCGGTCGAATAGCCGCACCCCCAGTTGACGCTCCAGATCACTCACCGCTTTGGTAACTGCCGTTTGCGACCGGCCAAGGCTCTCCGCGGCCCGGGTTACGTTTTCGCACTCGGCAACGCGGAGCGCCGCCTTAAAATGTCTCAAGCTCATTTTTCGGATATCAATTTCGCCGACTGTCCCGGCTTGCCGGTTCGCCATCCCCACAACGACTCCCTGTTTCCATAACCCGCCGCACCGGTTTCCACCGGTAAATCTCACTCACTATTATGAGAAAATATAACAGGTATATGGGTCATCGGGTGAAACATAATTATCGGATTCGTTAGCGTTATAAAAAAACTTCATAATTATAAATAGTTATAGATATTCTGTGCGCCTCAGTTTCTGCTTTGGGATTAAACGTACATGAGAAAATGTACACATCAACAGAGGATGAGAATTGATCCATCGGCGAAATTTTTTCATGGCGCGCAGTCCCAAGCGGGTAGTAATTTGAATGTAATGGGCAATCTGATCATTTGTGGATGACAGGACGATGAAGCGAAGCGGCAAAATCGTGCGGGTGGCGGCGCCGGCAGTATCCTTTTGCCAACATCCTGGCCTTGTCGAATTGCTGGAGGAAAAATATCCGGGTGCCCGGATCAATACCGAGTGCATCCCGCACTACAGGTCGGAAGATGATACCATCGACTATCTCAGGGATTGCGACGGTGCCATCGTCTCTTTCGAGCCGATCACTGACCGGGTGTTGTCGGCGCTACCGAAGCTGAAGGTGGTTTCCAAGCTTGGCGTCGGCCTTGACAAGATAGACCCCGCCGCCATGAAGAAGCACGGCGTGGCACTGGGCTGGACACCGGGCGTAAACAAGCGCTCGGTCGCGGAACTGGCACTCTGCATGGCCATTGCCTGTCTCAGGCACGTGACGGACAGGAATATGAGGATGCGCCGGGGAGAGCGCCCGTTGCAGCGCATGGGAAGGCAGCTTACGGGCAGGACGGTTGGCATTCACGGCTGTGGGGAGATTGGCAAGGAACTGGTGCGCTTGCTGCAACCCTTCGACTGTGAATTACTGGCCAACGATATCAAGGATTATTCGGACTTTTACCGCGAGTATGGCGTCGAGGAAGTGTCCTTCGAGGACCTTCTGAAGCGCTCGGAGGTCTTGTCTATTCACCTGACAGTGACCGACAAGACCCTGTGGATGTATACACCCGAGGTGCTCGATCGCCTCCGACCCGACTGTGTGCTTATCAATACCGCACGCGGTCGGATAATTGATGAAGCTGCGTTGAAAGAACGGCTTGGCGATGGTCGTATCGCTGCTGCCGCCATTGACACTTTTGCAATCGAGCCCCCGGAAGACGATGAGCTGCTAAATCTGCCAAATTTTCTGGCGACTCCACACATTGGGGCGGGGTCCGAGGAGGCGCGCTGGAACATGGGCGTGACCGCGATTGAGGGCCTCACCGACAATTTTTTACCAGAGCCCGGCGTCTTTCCCTTCGATTAGGATCAGAGCACTTCAGCAAGAAAGCCGAGCGTTCGCTCCAGAGCCAGCGACGCACTGGTCGCATCGTGCGAAGCACGCTCGTCACAATTAAAACCGTGACCGGCATCATAGACATGGGAGGATGCGCCCGGGTTGGCCGCCAGGATACGACCCACATCCGCCATCGACACCAGCTTATCGTGCCGGCCAAAGTGAAACAGGAAGGGGCAGTTGGGCCTTTTGTCCAGATTTTCGGCGATACGGGTCCCATAATAGGCGGCAGCGGCGTCAATTTCGAGCTCACTGGCAGCCAGATAAGAGAGGGTTCCGCCCCAGCAATAACCAATCACGGCCACGCCCTCCCCACAACGCACCCCGTCGACTGCAGCCGATATATCGGCCATTACGCAGGCATTGACCAGACCTGCAACCATATCTCGTCCAGGCAGCGGATCTTCGTAACTGAACACACTGTCCGGTGTTATCCGGTCGAACAGGGCTGGTGCAATGGCCCGGTATCCCGCTGCAGCATACTGATCGACGACCCGCCGGATATGGGAGGTCAGGCCAAAGATTTCCTGCAGAATCACAACCCCGCCGCAGGGTGTTTCGCCCGGTTCTGCAGCATAAGCGGACAACCTGAACCCGTCGGTCGCGGTCAGGTTGACAGTCTGTCCCATTTTCGCCCTAGCCCTGGCTCTTCAGGCACTGCTCAAGATCAAAGATCGTCTTGTAACAGGGTAACACCATGGCCACGCTCGAGTTCGGCTCGCGGCCGCCGGCAATCGCCGCAAAAAATTCGCGATCCTGCAATTCAATCCCGTTCATCGAGACGTCCACTTTTGAGACGTCGACCGGTTTTTCCCGGCCATCAACCAGATCGTCATAACGGGCGATATAGGTTCCATTATCGCAGATATAACGGAAGACTGTGCCCAGTGGCCCATCATTATTGAATGACAATGACAGCGTACAAATTTTGCCCGATGTGGTTTTCAGCTGAATTGACATGTCCAGGGCGATGCCCAGATCCGGATGCAGGGGGCCTTGTACGGCGTGGGCGACCACCACTTCCTCGCCGGTTTGATACTGAAACAAATCGATTGTATGCGCCGCATGGTGCCACAAGAGATGATCCGTCCAACTGCGCGGCTCACCAGCGGCGTTGATGTTTTTGCGGCGAAAAAAATAGGTCTGTACATCCATTTGCTGAACGCTGAGCTCGCCCTGGCTGATACGGCTGTGCACCCATTGATGGGAGGGGTTGAAGCGACGGGTATGACCAGCCATGCAAACCAATCCGGTTTCCTTCTGTACCCGAACCACTTCTTGCGCATCCTCCCAGTTGTCAGCCAGGGGAATCTCGATCTGCACATGTTTGCCGACCCTCATGCACTGGATGGCCTGTGCCGCATGCATTTGGGTTGGAGTGCACAGGATCGCCGCCCCAACGCCGGGTTGATCCAGCGCTTCGGCCAGATCCGTCGTCACATGACCGATCCCGTATTCCTCCGCCACTGCCTGTGTCGGCGCGAGCCGCCTGCCAACCAGCGAAACAACTTCCACGCCATCGATATTCCGGATGCCGTCCAGGTGTTTTTTCCCAAATGCGCCGGCACCTGCGAGAATAACCTTCATGGATATGACCCTTGCTAACTGTCTTTGTTTTCGAGAATGAGATGACCAACGGCTGTATTGGAGGCAGGTACGTGATAAAATCTGTGGCGTTCGACCACGTCCTTATTCAGTGCACCGCGCATAATCAGCCACATAACCAGTTCAATACCCTCCGAACCCGCTTCGCGCACGTAATCGATATGCGGCATTTTTGCAAGTTCGACCGGGTCATTGACCAGCCGCTCAAGAAAATCGCGATCGAAATCCTGATTGATCAGCCCGGCGCGGGGGCCCTGCAACTGATGGGACATCCCGCCCGTGCCCCATATCTGTACGCTCAGGTCTTCGTCGAACAACTCGACCGCCTTCCGGATTGCCTTGCCGAGATTGTAACAGCGCTGGCCGGACGGCGGCGGGTACTGAACCACGTTGACGGCAACGGGGATGACACGGCAGGGCCAGGCCTCGGGTTGGCCGAACATCAATGACATCGGCACAGTCAGGCCGTGGTCCACATCCATCCGGTTCACGATGGTCAGGTCAAAGTCATCCTGAATAACGCTTTGCGCAATATGCGAGGCGAGTTCGGGATGCCCCTTGACCACTGGAACCGGGCGCGGACCCCAACCTTCGTCAGCAGGTGCGTATTCATCGGCGCATCCGATCGCGAATGTAGGGATGAAATCGCAACCAAAAACGGTCGCATGGTCATTGAAAACCAGAATGACGACGTCGGGATTTGCCTCTGCGATCCATTTCTTGCTGAATTCGAAACCGTCGAATACCGGCTTCCAGTAGTCTTCCTGAGTCTTGCCCAGATCAACAGCCACGCCGATGGCCGGCACATGGGAAGTGGACAGGCCGGCAGTAATCCTAGCCATTGCCGCTCTCTCCCACGAAACGGTTGCCCTCAATAGAGCGTCCGCCATCCAGCATCATCTGGGCGTATTCCTCCTGGGTCATACCGGTCATTGTTGCTGCGGCGAACTGGAAGCTGAGCCCATCGGTTGAAAATATCTTGGCCAGAAAATAGATGTTGCCTCCAAGCGCCATCATCTCGTTGTAATCCCGGTCCAGAACCGCCTGCTTCTGCTCTTTGGTCATCGGCCATTCATCCAGATAGGCTCGCTCATCGGCCTTGAACCGGTCGCGATTCCCGGCCTTCATCAGTGACATGCTGAACTGATTGAGGTTATAGCCTTTGCGGGCTTGGTCAGCGTCAAAAATGATCGTTCCGGGAATATCGGCGTAGGGTTTATCGAGGGCCATTATCCACTTGTGCTTCCGATGGTTTTCGAGCGAGATCAGCATCATAGAATGGCGCGGGACACCGGCAAGTCCCAATTGATCGAGAGATGATGAGAAATCGTATCCGCCAGGGTCAATTCCAGATTTTCCCATGGCCTGCGGAGAAAAAAGAATTGGCGTCAACCGGAGACCGGTTCTAGCTTGTGGCGCAACAGAATATCTCACTACATATGCCCAAAACCGTTGAATGGTGGGGAAACTCGATGTCGGGTGGTATCCAAACTGCAATTCCCTGCGCACTGATGCGCGGCGGCAGCTCGAAAGGGGTTTATTTTCTGGCCTCTGACCTGCCGGCTGACCCCGACGAGCGAAAGGCTGTCGTTCTGGCAATTATGGGCGGCGCGGACCTGCGCCAGATTGACGGTCTTGGGGGTGCCGACCCGCTGACCAGCAAAGCCGCCGTGGTTGGTCCGTCGGCCAGAGATGATGCCGACGTCGATTATTTATTCCTCCAGATCGTCGTCGGCGAAGGATGGGTGGATGACACACCCAACTGCGGTAATATCCTGGCGGGCGTTGCCCCCTTTGCGATTGAGACCGGCCTGGTCAACGCCACAGACGGCGAGACGGTGGTCCGGATACATATGGTGAATAGCGGGAATTTGGCTGAGCTGGTGGTGCAGACGTCTGGCGGGCTGGTCAATTATGATGGTGATGTGCAGATTGACGGCGTTCCGGGCACGTCAGCGCCGATCGCCTGTAATTTTATTGATACCGCAGGTTCGGCCTGCGGGGCGCTGCTGCCGACCGGGAACCTGCAGGATGAAATCGAGGGCATCCCCGTCACCTGCATCGACAACGGCATGCCGGTTGTGGTGATGCGGGCCAGGGATCTCGGCCGGACCGGCTATGAAAGCCGGGATGAACTGAATGCAGATAACGAATTAAAAATCCGCTTGGAAGCTATCCGGCAGAAGGCCGGGCCAATGATGAATCTGGGCGACATCACAGAAAAAGTAGTGCCGAAAATGTGTCTGATTGCGCCTCCCCGCAATGGCGGTGCTGTCACCACGCGCACCTTCATCCCGCATACCTGCCACGCCGCAGTAGGCGTGCTGGGCGCGGTGAGCGTGGCTACCGCTTGTGTGTTGCCGGGTTCAGTGGCTGATGGCACGGCCGTCGTTGCTGAAGGCCGGGAGAAAACCTTGTCGGTAGAACACCCCTCCGGCGAATTCACAGTGACGCTGGTCGTCAATGAGAGCGGCACCCTGCCCGTCGTTGAAAAGGCCGGACTGCTGAGAACGGCACGGATGATTTTTAGAGGCAACGCCTGTTTACCCTCGAGAATCTGGGGCGGGCGGAGGAACGAGAACCCGGGACAGGTTGTGAGGAGCTGAAAAAAAAGAAAATGAAATATTGCGATCCGCCTCATCCCGACCCACGCAAACCGCTGTTTTCAATGCCTCCGGGCACCTGCGATGCGCATTGCCATGTGTTTGGACCGGGCAACCGGTTCCCCTATGCCCGAGCCCGCAAATATACGCCGCCGGATGCGCCGAAAGAGGCGTTGAAAGGTCTGCACAGCCGTATGGGTATTGACCGTGCGGTTCTGGTGCAGGCCAGCTGTCACGGCTCCGATAACAGGGCCATGCTGGATGCCATCGCCAGCAGCAACGGCGCCTATAAAGGCGTATGTATTGCCGACGAGAAATTCACAGAGGCCGAGTTCGAGGCCCTGCACAGGGGAGGCGTACGCGGCGTTCGCTTTAATTTTGTCAGACACCTGGGGGGAGCACCCGATTTGGGCGCCATGAAGCGGATTGTCGAGATCGTGACTTCCCTGCACTGGCACCTGGTCATTCATGTAAATGCCGGGGACCTCATCGAGTATGAGGATTTTTTCGCCCAATTTTCGTTACCTGTGATCATCGATCATATGGCGCGTGTTCCTGTGGAACAGGGCCTGGACCAGCCAGCCTTTAAAATCCTGCTTGAATTCATGAAACGCGAAAACATGTGGGTCAAAGTCTGTGGCGCCGAGAGAATTTCAGCAACCGGCGCGCCCTACCATGATGCTGCACCATTCGCCGAGGCGTTGTGCAAAACAGCGCCAGACAGGGTAATATGGGGGACCGACTGGCCGCATCCAAATGTGAAAGTGATGCCCGACGACGGCGACCTGGTGGACCTGGTGCCACTTTTTGCCAAAGAGCCGGCGCTGCAGCGCAAGGTGCTGGTCGACAATCCAGCACGGCTCTACGGGTTTGAATAGGGAGAAAAAACCTATGAGCGAACAAAAAACTGCACTTGTTGTCAGTGCTCATTCTGCGGATTTTGTGTGGCGGGCGGGCGGTGCCATCGCCCTCTACGCCAAGCGTGGCTATAAAGTTCTGATCGTCTGCCTGTCCTACGGCGAACGTGGAGAGTCGGCCAAACTCTGGAAACTGGACGGTATGACGCTGGAGAAGGTCAAGACCGAACGCCGGAAAGAAGCCGAGAAAGCGGCCAAAATTCTGGGGGGCGAGCCAATCTTTTTCGATATCGGTGATTATCCCATGCGCGCCACCGACGAACATCTGTTTCGCCTGACCGAAATTTACCGCAAATATCAGCCCGAATTCACGCTCTCGCACTCGCTGGAGGATCCTTATAATTTTGACCACCCGATGGCAACACATTTAGCCCAGGAGGCACGCATCACGGCACAAGCCTGGGGTCATAATCCGGGCGAAGAGGTGCATGGCGCCAGCGGGTTTTTCCTGTTCGAGCCGCACCAGACCGAACAATGCAACTGGAAGCCTGAGGTGATCCTCGACATTACCGAAGTTTGGGATACCAAATACGAAGCCATTGAAGCGATGGCGGGGCAAGAGCATCTTTGGGACTATTATACGCGGGTCGCTTTGCAGCGGGGCGTTCAGGGCAAGCGCAATTCGGGCCGTGCGATGAAATATGGCGAGGCGTATCAACGTATCTTTCCACTGGTTACGGGAGAGTTCTTGTGAAACCGGTAGCTGTCAAAAATATTGAACGCGCCGATCCAGAGATCATCGACGGTCTCGGCACCTGTGGCGTGGCAACAGTTCACGAAGCGCAAGGGCGCAGCGGACTGTTGAAGCCATATTTGAGGCCCATCTATACTGGCGCCCGGGTCGCCGGCAGTGCACTGACCGTTCTGGCCCAGCCCGGCGACAACTGGATGATCCATGTGGCTATCGATCTGGCGCAAGCCGGGGACATTCTGGTTGTTGGCGTGACCGCCGACAATACCGACGGGATGTTTGGCGACCTGCTGGCGCATTCCTGCCAGTCGCGCGGTATCCGCGCATTGATCATAGATGCCGGTGTGCGCGATGTGCGCGACCTCACGGAAATGGACTTCCCGGTCTGGTCGCGTGCCATATCGGCCAAGGGCACGGTTAAGGAAACGCTGGGCTCGGTTAATGTGCCGGTCGTCATCGCCGGCCAGCTTGTTCACCCGGGCGATGTGGTGGTAGCCGATGACGACGGTGTGGTGATCGTCGAACGGCGGCACGCAGATGAGGTGCTGGCATCCTCGAGAAAACGCGAAGAAAACGAAGTTGAAAAACGGGCCCGCCTGAAAGCCGGCGAGCTCAGCATTGACATGTACGACATGCGCCCCAGGCTTGAGGAGGCCGGGCTAAAATATGTAAACAGTATCGACGATCTCGATTGAGAAATTCCCAGTATGTATCTGCAATCTCAGGAATTTAAAGAATGGCGCTAGACGGTAAGACTATCGTCGTAACCGGCTCAGCATCGGGCATCGGAGCCGAAACATCCGAACTGCTGAGAAAGCAGGGCGCGCGGATCATTGGTTTGGACATTACCCGGGAAACTGGCAATGTTGATGAGTTCATTCATCTTGACCTGCTGGATGATTCTTCGATCAACACGGCCGCCGCGAACCTGCCCGGCGCCATTGATGCGCTTTGCAATATTGCAGGCCTGCCACCTGGCGCCGGGCGGGCACGGGTCATCAAGGTCAACTTTCTCGGCCTGCGGCGGTTCTCTGAACTTGCCGCAGAAAAAATGGTGGAAGGTAGCGCTATCATCAATATGGCATCCGGTGCGGGTTTCGGCTGGATTGACGATATCGAGCGCGTCAAGAAGGGCCTGGCACTGGGGCAGGAGACATCTCTGGACGAGTTGGAAGCCTTTTGCCGGGAACAGGATATCAGTGATGTGTTCAGCTATCTTTATTCCAAAGAGCTGTTGATTGCCTGGACGAAGGTGACCGCGAGCATTTGGAGAATGAAGGGTATCCGGGTCAACTCGGTCAGCCCTGGCCCGGTTGAGACACCCATATTGCAGGATTTCATGGATGCTTTCGGGAATCGCGCCAAGCTCGACCTGGAGGAGATTGGCCGCGCAGGAACCACAGGGGACATAGCACCCGTCGTATCCTTTCTTTGCTCCGAAGCGGCGGCGTGGATTACCGGCGCGAATATTGCTGTTGATGGTGGCCTGGAAGCCGAGCGCTGGCGTCAAAAACTGGGAATCTGACCACCGGGCAAGAACTAACCTCCCTCAAAGCCCCTCAATGGGCAATCCGACATAATTTTCCGCTAACGCCGAAGCGGCGTGTTCGGACTTGAAAAGATAGTCAAGTTCCGACAACTGCATTTTGTAATCGAAGGGGTCGGCAGTGAATTTGTGCAACAGATTGGTCATGTACCATGAAAAGCGCTCGGATTTCCAAACGCGGTTCAGCGCCAAATCCGAATAACGATCCAACAGGCCGGCATCCTTTTCTTCATAATATTCGATCAGGGCCTGCGACAGGATACGTACATCTGATGCGGCCAGGTTCAGCCCCTTGGCACCCGTGGGTGGCACGATATGCGCTGCATCACCGGCCAGAAACATGCGCCCGAACCGCATCGGCTCGGCTATGAAACTTCTGAGCGGAGCGATGCTCTTCTCTATGGAAGGCCCGGTCACCAAGGTATCGGCGACGGCCTCGGGCAAGCGGCTTTTTAATTCGTCCCAGAAGCGCTCATCGGGCCAGGCTTCCAGCGTGTCATCCAGCGAGACCTGCACATAGCAGCGGCTAATCTCGTGCGAACGCATGCTGCAAAGAGCAAATCCGCGCTCGCTGTTCACATAGATTAACTCGTCAGAAACCGGACGGGTATTTGACAGCACGCCGAGCCAACCGAATGGATAAACCCGTTCGAATTCCCGCAGTACGTTTTTTGGCGCGCTGGCCCGGCTGATTCCGTGATAACCGTCGCAACCGGCAATAAAGTCACACTGAACCTCTATCTCCCTGCCATCCTTCCGGTAGGTAACGCGGGGATGGTCTGTGTCGAAGTCATGGGGGCAGACATCCTCCGCCTCATAGACCGGGTTTTTGTCGGCAGCAGCCAGAACATCCATCAAATCTTTGGTCAATTCGGTCTGGCCGTAAACCATTACAGCGTCACCACCGGTCAGCCGCCTCAGATCAACGCGCTCCAGGCGACCATCGAAGGCAATGTCAAACCCTTCGTGGACCAGCCCTTCAGCATGCATACGTTGGCCGACCCCGGCGTCATCCAGCAGGTCGACGCACACTTGCTCCAGAACGCCAGCGCGAATACGACCCAGGACATGCTCCTGCGTATGCTTTTCGAGCACGACGTTGTCGATGCCTTTAAGGTGCAGCAACTGCGATAACAACAGCCCGGCCGGACCGCCGCCAATAATCGCCACTTGCGTCCTCATCAATTGCTCTCCTTTCGGCGGCCCCGCTGCCCCTCTTCAGGTCGCCTCAGTCTCCCAGCAAAGACTGCACTTGTTGCGCATCGAAAGCCGCTTTGTCCATTTTGGATCTCTCCGAGCGATCCAGAACCGAAACCAGCCAGATCGTGACAAAGGCGGCCGTCATCGAAAAAATTGCCGGATAGGCAAAGGGGAAAACCGGCGTCTCATTACCAAGCACACCGACCCATACGGCTGGTCCGAGCACAACAAACGCCAGCGCCGAGCCCAACCCCACATAACCGCCTATTACCGCACCCCGTGTTGTCAGCCCCCTCCAGTAAATTGACAGCAGAAGGACCGGGAAGTTGGCGCTGGCCGCCACCACCAGCGCCAACGCCACCAGATATGCGATGTTTTGTCCCTTAAACGCTATACCCAAGAGGATCGCAACCAGCCCGATCAGCAGGGTCGCAATGCGGGAGACGAACATCTCTTCTTTTTCAGTGGATTGACCCTTTCGGATTACCCGCGCGTAGACGTCATGGGAGATCGCCGAGGCGCTGGCCAGCGTGAGACCGGCAACCACGGCAAGAATTGTCGCGAAAGCTACCGCCGAGATAATACCCAGAAGAATTTCCCCGCCGAGAACCTTGGACAGATGAATGGCGATCATATTATTTCCACCTATTATTGCGCCGGACGGCTTTAGAAACTCGGGATTTGTGGTCACTAACGCGGTGGCACCGTAGCCAATAATGAAAAAAATCAGGACAAAGACGAAACTGACGACCAAAAGCGCCGTGAAGGCGGAAACGCGCGCCTGACGGGCATTTGCAACCGTGAAGAAGCGCATCAGTATATGGGGTGAGCCAACCAGCCCAAACAACAACCCAACAGCCAGGGAAAATGCCGACAACAGGCTCAGGTTAAGACCGCCAGGGGAGACAAGGACATTGCCCTCAGGATGAGCCGCTACCGCCGCTGCATAAAGTGCTTCGATATTGAATTCGAAAACGTCAAGCGTAGCAATTGCCAGATAAACGACGCCGAGCATGAGCAAGACCGCCTTGGTAATCTGCACCCAGGTCGTCGCCAGCATTCCGCCGAACGCCACATAAACCACCATCAGGGCGCCGACAATCATCACTGCATAGCTGTAATCTATGCCGAAGAGCACTTCGATAAGCCCGCCGGCACCTACGACCTGCGCAACCAGATACATGATGGCCGAGATCAGCGTGCTGAGGGCGGCAAAAACCCGTGCCGGTTTTTCCTCCAGGCGCGACGATATAACGTCGGCGAACGTATAGCGGCCGAGATTGCGCAAGCGATCGGCGATCAGGAAAATCAGGATCGCGAAAGCAAAGGGCGGCACGAGGATATAGATGAAAGCGTCAAAACCAGAGATGGAAAACAGACCAACTATACCAAGGAAAGTCGCCGCCGACATAAAATCTCCGGCGATCGCCAGCCCGTTTTGCCAGCCCTTTATGGATCGATCCGCGGTATAAAATGACTCTCGCGATTTCGTGCGCCGCGCCGCCCAGTATGTAATCCCCAGCGTACCCGCAATAACCAGAAAAAAGAACAGGATATCGGGGCCCAAGACGCTCATGGCCGGCGCCTTTTGGCGAGCCTGGCCCTCATGGGCTCAATCGTGCGGTCCATGCGCCTCATGAAAACAGCAGCAATAAAAACAGGCAACAGAATCACCAAAAACGCGAGTGCAATTGCCACGGTCAATACGCCACCATCAGACAGCCGCGCAGCGACAATGTCGGCGAAAGAAATAATACCGATAATGAACGCCACAAAAATAGCCAGGGTAAAGATCGAAAAACCGATCGCCATCTTCAACCACAAAGTCCGAAGTTGTAAAAACTCAGGATCTTTCTCGAGGAAATTTTCCTGTTCCGATGCCATGCGACCCCTGTTACCTGAGCAAACCAAGCTTGACGAGAATTGTATCAGCATCGAGCGCTAAAACGGCATGACAAAAGTTGGTATTTTTATGAGTTGAAATGCCGGGCGAATGGAATATCCGCCCTAAGGCGATCTCCGGGCCCCTTTTCATAGACTCCCTTATTTTCCCCAATCTTTGCTATCATCACCCGGATCATTAATTTGCCTCCAGATTGCCGCGAAACAACTCTATGCTATCTTTGGTGAAGGTTGGATTTGGGAAATCATCGGACCGGCCCGCGCGGCCAGCATGATATCGACGGCTGCGTTCGACCGCAGCCCGCGAAGGCCATCTATGGCGCCCTGGTAATGACCGGCGGCCAAAAGCACGCTCTGCAGGATTCTCACTGTCGCGCGATTCATTTGACTTCTCCCATGCCCGGCTGCCCGGCGAATGGGCCGGCGGATCAGGCGCGCCCTGGCCGCCGGCGCGCAGTATTCTGATGATTTGTGGATCGAGCAAAAAAACATTGATACCATACCGAGTATGCCTGAAACTCGTTCTACTTTGAAGGCGCGGGCGGATTCGCGGAATCAAGATAAACGGTGTTTTCAAGGAACTTCGCGGTCAAATTGCGAAACCCGGGCAGCGCCGGCCGGGGTGCCGGCAATGCCGGGCTGCTGGAAAATTTTGGACCGGGTCGCTATGCTGCTCGCGGATGTTTCCCAGACTTGAGGCGGCGGGGAAAATGGCGAACGAGGGCTATTCTCGCCCACAACCGCGACGAGGAAAAAGAGCATGCCGCCATGGTGCTGGAATGGATTCGCAGGCAGGATCCGTCCTTCGACAAGGAGCTCAAGGATTACCTGTTTACGGAAAAAGAGATTGCCCACGGCTAGAAGACTCGTGGCTGGAATGGTGATCGACCGGATCAGGAATGCGATCGGCCTGCTGGCGGGGCTGTTGTTGCTGGCGGCGATGCCGGCCAGCGCCAACCCCGATGATGGGCAGCAGTTCGCCCTGAGCAATCGCTGCCCGCCAGGATTCGCCCTTGAAAAAAGCCCTTCCGGCGAAGATGGTGTCTGCCGGCTGCGCTCGCTCTACCAGATGTATTCTTCCCTGGAGGACAAAGGCGTCGGCGGACTGAAGACCGGGCTGCCGCCCCTGCGCGACGGGTTTTCGCCGCAAGTCATCGATCTGGGGCGCTATCTTTTTTTCGATCCGGTATTGTCGAGGGACAGCAGCACCGCCTGCGCCAGTTGTCATGACCCCGCGAAAGGCTTTGCCGATGGCCGCGCCCGCAGTCTTGGTATCGGCGGCGGTCGATTGCTCCGTTCTGCCCCCAGCCTGTGGAATGTGGGCTTTATGGAGCGCCTGTTCTGGGACGGCCGCGCGAGCTCGCTGGAAGAGCAGATACCGGGACCGCTTTACGGCCCTGCAGAGATGGGAAATACCGAGAAAAACCTGCTTCAAACCCTCAATTCCATTCCCGCCTACCGCGCCCTTTTCGCCAGAGGTTTCAGGCGTTCGGGAGGTGAAATTACCGCCGCGGAGGTTTACCGCGCCCTCGCCGCCTTCGAAGCTTCTCTGGTGTCGCTGAACAGCCCCTACGACCGCTACGCCCATGGTCATGCGGCGGCGCTGAGCGAGAGAGAAATCGAGGGTCTTAATATATTCCGCTCTTTCGTCGCGCGCTGCGCCGAATGCCACACGCCGCCCCTGTTCACCAACCAGCAGATCGCGGTGATCGGCACGCCGGAGCCGGCGGGGCTGCCCTTCGATGTGGGCGCCGAAGACCCGACCGGCGACCCGTCGCTGAGGGGCGGCTTCCGGGTGCCGAGCTTGCGCAATATCGCCCGCACCGGGCCCTACATGCATTCGGGGCGATTTGAAACATTACGGGAAGCGGTCGCGTTCTATACCAAGGGCCGTGGCCACGCGGTGCCCGAGGGCGAGACGCTAAACCTGCACTGGCATATCTGGGAGCCCAAGCTGAGCGACGCCGAGATCGACCGGCTGGTGGACTTTCTCGGCGCGCTCACCGACCAGGCTTTCATGCCGGCGCGCCCAGCCATCTTGCCGTCAGGGCTGGAACCGGTAAATTAGACCCGAGGGGGAGATGACGCGATGATAAAACCTGGAAAAATTCTCCCGCCCGTTGCGGCGCTGGGCGCCGGGGTGCTTTTGGGCCTCTGGCTGTTCGGCGGTGGGGGTGACGGCGGAAGCGAAATTTCGCTGACCAGCAATCCCCTGTTCCAGGGCAGCGAAGGCTTGGGCTTTGCGGCGCAACAATCCACCGGTCAGCGCATCATCGTCACCGATGGCCAGTCGATCCAGGCCGCGGTCAACAGCGCTTCCCCCGGCGATGTCATACAGGTCTATCCCGGCACATACCGCGAGACCGTCTATATCGACAAGGACAGCATCACCCTGACCGGCGTGGTGGTCGAAGGCGAGTGGCCAACCCTCGACGGTGGCGGCACCCTCAACGACGCTTTTCTTTATTCCGGCGACAACATCACCATCGAGAATTTCCGCATCACCCACTACAAGGGCAACGGCGTGATGGGCCAGGCCGGTAACAACTTCGTGATTCGCGGCAATGTCATTATCGACGCCGGTATTTACGGCATCTTCCCCCAGTTCGGCCGCAATGGCCTGGTTGCCCATAACCTGCTGACCGGCATAGCCGACGCCGCCATCTATATCGGCATGTCCGACAACGTGGATGTGCTGCATAACGAGGTCCACGGCAATGTCGCCGGCATCGAGATAGAGAACAGCCGCCACGTGCTGGTGGAGGGCAATATCGCCTATGACAATACCGGTGGCATCCTGGTGTTCATCACCCCGGGCCTGCCCATCAAGACCACATACGATGTGATCGTGCGGGGCAATTTTGTCTTCGAGAATAACCACGAGAATTTCGGCGCGCCGGGCTCTATCGTCGCCAATATCCCGCCCGGCACCGGCATTATGGTGATGGCCGGCGATGACGTGGTGATCGAGAACAATATTATCCGCGACAACGATAATGTCGGCATCCTGATCACTTCGCTGGATATCCTGAAGCAGGTCTCCAATGATCCCGACAGCGAGCCCAACTCGGACAATGTGGCGATCCTCGACAACCTTATGCTCAACAACGGCGCCAACCCGGTGGGGGCGCTGAAGGCGCTGATGCTGGCCAACCTGCAGACGCGCGGCCCGGATATCCTGGATACCGGAGGCGGCACCGGCAAATGCATCCTCAACGCCGGGCGTTACCGCACGCTGCTGATGGCCGAGTATGCCAATTGCGACGAGGCGGCGAAGACCACCAGAAGCATTCGCAGCATGACGCTGGACCAGCCGGTGACCGGCAGCGTCTATGCCGAGGATGCCATGCGCGAGAATATCGGCATGCGCTCGTGGTACGCTATCTGCTCGGCCTGTCATGCTTATGACATTCAGCTCATCGGCCCGTCGGTTCAGGATATCCAGGCGATTTACGCCGACGACCCCGGGGCCTTGGCGGATTATATTTTTTCGCCCATAAAAGTGCGTGATGACGCGCCCGAGATGCCGCCCCAGGATTACCTGACCATTGAGACCCGCCGCGCGGTGGCGGATTTTGCCCTGGCGATGGAAAATTAGCGGCGATGACGGTTTTTTACTGCCAATTGGAAGATGCACTACCAGGAGAATGCGTTACAATCGCCTGCGTCACAACAATGACCGGAACGATCGATTAAAGAGGTAAGCATGCGAATCCTTGTACTAGGCGGAGACGGCTTTTGCGGATGGCCCACGGCCCTGCATTTGTCCAACCAGGGCCATGAGGTTGTCATCGTCGACAACCTGTCGCGCAGAAAGATCGATATCGAATTGGAGGTGCAGTCGCTGACGCCGATCCAGCCGATGAGCACACGCCTGGCGGCATGGCGTGAAGTCTCAAACCGGGTGATTACTTTCGAGCATGTGGACCTGGCAAAGAATTTTGTGCGCCTGGTCGACCTGATCAAGGACTTCAAGCCCGATTCCATCATCCATTTCGCCGAGCAGCGGGCCGCACCATATTCCATGAAATCCGCCTGGCACAGGCGTTATACAGTGGACAATAATCTGAACGCCACGAACAACGTTCTGGCGGCGATCGTCGAAAGCGGCAGCAACGCACATCTGGTGCATCTGGGGACCATGGGGGTCTATGGCTACGGCACCGCAGGCATGAAGATTCCGGAGGGTTATCTGCCGATCAAGGTGGAAACCGATGACGGCGAACTGATCGATCAGGAAATCCTCTATCCCGCCAATCCGGGCAGCATCTACCACATGACCAAGACCCAGGACCAGTTGATGTTCGCATTCTATAACAAGAATGACGGTGTCAAAGTCACCGACCTTCACCAGGGTATCGTCTGGGGCACCCAGACCAGCGAAACCAAGATGGATGAGCGCCTGATCAACCGGTTTGATTATGATGGCGATTACGGCACCGTGCTTAACCGGTTCCTCATGCAGGCGGCGGTGGATTACCCGCTGACGGTTCACGGGACCGGCGGCCAGACCCGCGCCTTCGTGCATATCCAGGACACGGTGCGATGCATTGAACTGGCCATAAGCAATCCGCCGCAATCGGGCGAGAGGGTCCTGATCCTCAATCAGATGACGGAAACGCACCGTGTCAGGGATCTGGCGCAATTGGTGTCTGAACTGACCGGAGCAAAAATCGAATATGTGCCGAATCCGCGCAAGGAAGACGATGAGAACGAGCTCCACGTTTCCAACAAACGCTTCCTTGAACTGGGCCTCAACCCGATTACGCTTGAGGAGGGCCTTATGGATGAGGTCACGGAGATTTCCCAGCGCTACAGGGACCGGTGCGACCTGAGCAAGATACCCTGTGTATCTTACTGGAACGCCGAACGGCGGACGCAGGTCAACCTTCCCAAGCGGGAAGTGAGTTGAGAGATCATGCGCGTGGCGATAATGGGTTCCGGCGGTGTTGGCGGTTTCTATGGCGCGAAGCTGGCCAGGAATGGCGTCGACGTGACCTTCATCGCCCGCGGCGCCCATTTGCAGGCAATCAGCAAGAATGGCCTGGCGCTGCGCAGCGGCGATGACGGCAAAAGCGAAACGCTGATCAATCCAGCACGGGCGGTGGAAGACCCGGCCCAGGCCGGTCCGGTAAACCTGATTTTGTTTTGCGTCAAGCTGCCCGATAGCGAGGCCGCCCTTGAAGCCCTTAAACCCTTAATGGGCGAAGATACTTTCATCGTAACTTTGCAGAACGGCGTTGAAAGCGTTGGCATAATCGAGCGTATCCTGGGCCGCGGGCGCACCATTGGCGGCGCGGTCTATATTGTCGCCAGCATCCTGGAGCCTGGAGTGATCGTCAAAAGCGGGCCATCGGAACGCATGGAAATCGCCGAACCGGACGGCAGCCGCAGCCCGCGTGCACTGGCCTTCGCCGAGCTTTGCCGGGATGCCGGGATCGACATCCATGTGAAAGACGATCTGGATGAGTTGCTGTGGCGCAAATTCATATTGCTGTCGGCCTCAAGTGCGATAACCGCCCTGACCCGCCAGCCCATGGGCTTTGCCCAGGAGGACCCGGTCGCCGGGGAAGTGGTCAGGGCCGCCATCGCCGAGACCGTCGCTGTTGCAAGGGCGCTGGGCGTCGGTCTGGCAGCGGACATCGAGGAGACCGCCTTCAAGACGCTGAATTTTATTCTCGGCGCGGACGCCAAATCATCGCAGCTTTATGACCTGGAGCGCGGCAAACCGCTTGAACTGGAATGGTTTTCCGGGGCAATCCACCGCATGGGCAAAGAAGTGGGTGTGCCGACCCCGGTGCACAGCACCACCTATGCGGCGCTGCGGCCTTTCTCAGGCGGGAGGGGAACGGGAGGGTGATCAGCGAATCACCAAGCAACATCCTGAAGATTCCTGACGAATTTTTGCATCCAGGTGGCTGGTCGTTGCAGATCGGCTGAAATCTTGTTTAATATTCCCGCAGAACCGCCTACAAGATTCACTGTCGGGTAGATCAATAAAAGCCCTGCCGCAAAGACAGGGAATGGAAAGGGGCTTCAGGTCCCGCGAGAAAGACAGAATTTCCAATTAATGAGCAGCTCCAGCAAAAAATTGGCGGCCGAACACCAGGGTGGCGAGGGCGGTGATGGCAGGGTTCGCATCGGCTTCCTGTTCAATCATGAATCCGTGCATCAGGTGGCGCACAGCGCGCCGATTATTACCGAGCTGGTCCGTCATCACCCGGAAGTACAGGTCAGTATTCTCGTTTCGACCGAAGCTCAAATGGAGGCTGTGCGCCGGATCGTGGAGACCGAGGTTCTGGCCAGGATCGACTGCATAAGACTGAAGCTTAATCCGCTCTATTCCCTGATCAGTTTTTTGACACGAAAGGTTTCACCCTTTGCCCGCTATGCCATCCTGAAAAGCAACCTGTCGATTTTCCGCGGCTTCGATGCCCTGCTGGTGCCGGAAAAAACCAGCCTGATGCTCAAGAAGCGTTTTGGACTGGACAGCCTGAAGCTTATTTACACCCAGCATGGCTCCGGTGACCGGGCGGTCGGCTTCAAGCCGGAGATCGGGGATTTCGATTTCGTCCTGCTCATGGGACGCAAGGTGAGGGACCGGATGCAGGCCCTGGGGTATATAAGAGACGACCAGTACAAGATCGTCGGCTATCCCAAATTCGACACCATCCCGGCGGGATCGCATGGCCATCCCCGGCTTTTTTCAAACGATAACCCGGTGGTCCTTTATAATCCGCATTTCGAGCCCGGGTTGTCGTCCTGGTATGATATGGGGCAGGACGTGCTGGAATTCTTCTCCCGCCATCCAGACTATAATCTTATTCTGGCGCCACATGTGATGCTGTTTCGCCGCCGGTTGCATACCTCGCTGGAGTTTTTCACCATGCGACTCCGCCAGGGGGTGCCGGCGAAATACCGGCGATGCGAAAATATTCTTGTGGATACAGGCAGCCCGGCCTGTGTGGATATGACCTATACGCGCGCCGCTGATATATATATCGGCGATGTGTCCAGCCAGATTTACGAGTTTTTGATAGAACCCCGGCCTTGCATATTTCTGAATTCGCACAACGCCGACTGGCAGGATGATCCCAACTACCTGCATTGGCAGAGCGGGCCGGTGCTGACCGACGTGGCTGAACTCGACGCCCGCCTGGCCCAGGCCACCGAGGAGCATGAGCATTACCGTTCAATTCAGGAGAGCCTGGTGGCCTATACCTTTGACCACAACGAAACCTCGGCCTCGCGCCGCGCCGCGGACGCCATCGCCAACTTCACCCTGGGCAAGGAAGATGCCGCTCTGGCCGCGAATGACGCCCGAGGGGACAATCAGGGATGCCGCCCACGGCCTCCGCATATAGCGGTTGCCGAATAAAAAAGGGCACAGGAAAGGACGCGCGCGTGGCCGGCTCATCCGGGAAATTTGTTACAAGGGGCACCAGGGGATCGGCGGTGCCTATTCTGCCCCTGACGAAAACCGCGTTCAGAAAATGGCAAAGATCGGCCACCGCCCGGCAGGCGGCATGGGCGAAAGCACAGAAATTCAGCGGTGGCGATGGCGAAATCCTGCTGCTGCCCGACGCCAGGGGCGGGCTGCAAAGAGTTCTCTGGGGGCAAGAAAAATCCGCAGAAAAAGGCTCGCGCGTCGTCTGGCCTGCCTGGATTTTTGCCAGGCTGCCCGGGGCGCTGCCGGCCGGGCGCTACCGGCTGGAGACCCGACTGGACGCCGAAACAGCGTTCAACGCCGCCCTCGAATGGTCACTGGCGCAATATCGCTTTGATCGGTATCGCAAAAAGGATGCCGCGAAGCCGCGGGTGCTGAACCTGCCCGCCGGGGTCAACGCGAACCGGCTGGAGGCGCTTCTGGAGGGCTGCGTGCTGACCCGCGACCTGGTCAACACGCCGGCCAACGATATGGGACCGGCAGAGCTCGAAAAGGCCGCGCGCAAGATGGCCCGGCGTTTTGGCGCCACGGTTCGGGTCATTCGAGGTGAGGCATTGCTGCGCCACAACCACCCCGCCATCCACGCCGTGGGCCGGGCCAGCGCCGAGGCGCCGCGCCTGATCGATATATCCTGGGGCCGGAAAAGCCATCCCCGGGTGACGCTGGTCGGCAAGGGTGTGTGTTTCGATTCCGGCGGACTTGATTTGAAATCCGCCGCCGGCATGCGGCAGATGAAAAAAGACATGGGTGGCGCCGCCACGGTGCTCGGGCTGGCCTCTGCGGTGATGGCGCAAAAGCTGCCCGTGGCCTTGCGCGTGCTGATTCCGGCGGTGGAGAATGCGGTTTCTGGAAATGCCTTCAGGCCCGGCGATATTATCGCCACACGCAAGGGCCTGAGCGTGGAGATCGGCAACACGGACGCCGAGGGCAGGCTGGTGCTGGCCGATGCGCTGGCGCTGGCCGACGAGGAGAAACCTGATCTTCTGATTGATTTTGCGACATTGACCGGCGCCGCAAGGGTGGCGCTGGGTAACGATCTGCCGGCGCTCTTTACCGATGACGACGGGTTGGCGGACGAATTGGCGAATTGCGGCGGCAGGATACTGGACCCCCTGTGGCGCCTGCCGCTGTGGGCGCCCTATCTTGACGATCTGAAAAGCCCGGTCGCCGATTTGAATAACGTGACCACAAACGGCGGCGCCGGGTCGATCACAGCCGCGCTTTTTCTTGGCCAGTTCGTCGAAAAAGCAAAGGCCTGGGCGCATCTGGACATACACGCCTGGAACAGCAAGTCGCGCCCCGGCCGGCCCCAGGGCGGCGAGGCCATGGGTCTGCGCGCAACATTCGCCTGCCTGGAAGCGCGCTATGGAAAAAAGCGCAAGCGCCGACGCTAGCTCTCTTCGCAATCAGGCTAAATGACCGCCGCGGCAAACATGGTTAATAACCATCGACAACGGCGCGTTTTGTCCCTATATTCCAGTACGGAACCGAAACGATTTACTCCCTTTTGCAGGCAGGAGAAATCGCCATGCCCCCACCACGCGGACCTGAAATCCTGAATTTCTGGCACGACGCCCTTGTTCAGTCGATCCGTGACCAGGCGCCCGATCTGACCTCGCGCCAGATGGCCATCCTTCTTTCCGTTTATATGACCACGCCGCCACATACGGTGCGCGGCCTGGCCAGGGAACTCAACGTGGCCAAGCCGGTTGTAACCCGTGCCCTTGATGCGCTGTCCAAGCTCGGGTATCTGAAGCGCGTCAAGGACGAGGAGGACAGGCGTAATATCTTCGTCCAGCGCACGGTTGCCGGTGCCGTTTATTTGCGCGACTTCGCCGACCTGGTCGACGAGGCAGCGGAGAGTTACGCCGCCTAGAGCGCAAGTTCAGAGCCCGATGATGGATATATCCCTCGCCCAGATCGAACGCCTTGGATTCGGCGGCGATCCACGCGTAACGCCGGCCCGCGCCGACATTGCCGCCAGCCACCTGAAAGAACAGGTGCAGGCGACGCGGTTTGTCAGTGGCCGCGAGGGCGTTGTTGTGGTCAACCGGGCGGCCCTGCGCGCCGAGCCCGATACCAGGGCGCGGCTCCTGAGCGAAATTCTGTTCGGCGAGCATTTCACCATCTATGAACTGAACAAAGGCTGGGTATGGGGCCAGGCTCCACTGGACGCATATGTCGGCTATCTGCCGGCCAGCGCCATTTCCCCAAGAGGCGAGAGCGCCACACACCGCGTATCGGTGCCGCTGACCCATGTTTATCCCGAGCCCGATATCAAGGCGCCGCCGGTGCTGTCGCTGCCGATGACCGCGCGGCTCAGCGTTACAGGGAGCGGCCCCGAGAACGGCCTGGTCGAAGTAAGGGATGCAAGCGGAGAAATGGGCTGGGTTTGGGCGCGGCATCTGGGCTCCATGGACCGGCCGGTGGAAAATTTTGTAAATACGGCGCTGGGATTCATGGGTGCGCCCTATTTATGGGGTGGCAAAACAATCGCCGGCATCGACTGCAGCGGCCTGGTGCAACTGGCCCTGGCGATGATGAACATCGCCGTTCCACGCGACAGCGACATGCAGGCGGGCGCCATAGGCGAGCGGCTCGAAGGGGGCGGGAAGCTTGAGGATGGCGCGGAATTACAGCGCGGTGACGTGGTTTTCTTTCCCGATCATGTGGGCATTATGCTGGACGCAAAAAGACTGCTGCACGCCAACGCCACCCATATGATGGTGACCGCCGACCCCCTGGCCGAGGTGGTGGCCGGGATCGCCAAACAGCACGACCGGCCGATCAGCGAAGTCCGGCGGATTTCCTAGGAGTCTTCGTCCTCCGCACCACCCTCTTCGGAAGCGTCCTCTGTGACGTCCTCTTCGGAAACATCGGTGGGGGTATCAACTTCGAGCGTCTCCGCGGGCGCGGGCGCGGGCTCGGCCTCAGGTTCAGGCTCCGTTGCCGTTTCCTCATCCGGTACAGCTACGGCTTCCTCGACCGCTTCGGCTGCCTCGCCGACAGCCTCGACCTCTTCCATGACCGCTTCTTCGATTGCCTCTTCGATCATTTCCTCAATCACTTCTTCAATCACTTCCTCGGCGGCTTCAGGCTGTGCCGCCATCGGGGGCGCCACGGGCAGCGCCAGCGGATTGTCGGACTGGCTGTTCAGATAGGCGATGAGCGCGGCGCGGTCACCGGCCTTGGGCATGCCGCCAAACGACATCTTGTTGCCGGGAACGGCTTCCGCCGGCGAGGCAAGCCAGTCGTCCATGGTTGCGAAGTCCCAGGTGCCGCCGTGGCCGGCAAGGGCATCCGAATAACGGTAGTCACTATGCTGCGCCACCGGCGCCCCCATGACAGCAAACAGGTTGGGGCCAATCTTGTGGGCGCCATCCTGACTGGCGTCGTGGCAGGCCTGGCAACGGCGGAAGATGCGCTTGCCCTGCTCGGGCGAGGCCACCGCCAGCAGCGCCATAATATCCGCGACCGGCGCGGCAGGCTCGGCGACCGCCACTGCCTCCACCTCTTCAGCCACCAGGCCTTCGACCACATAGGCTTTGACCTGGGGTTCGGCGACCTCAAAGGCGCCTTCGGCATAAATTTCAATGCCCTTGTAAAACAGCAGCGCGAGTATCAGGGCGGCAATGATTTTATTCCATGCAAGCGCGTTCAAGACTGTCACTCCCGGGCAATGGTGATTTTTGATTTCGCGGCGAAGATTACCGCCACCCCATCGGGAAAAGCAAGCCCGGTGCGACCAGATGCCGCCGCAGTCCGGTGTCACAGGCTAGGTCGCACGGGCTAGGGTCTGGACTCAACTACCGGGTGGAGCTGTGTTGGCTCCGAAAGACCCGGAAAACAGAAGAATACCGCAGCCGATGGTGCATATCGACGAGGGTTTTCGACGCATTTGCCCGGGATTTTCGGGCCAATCCAATTGGCCCGCGCCCAAATTGACCGGAACAGCGTCAAAACCGTTTCAGATAGATGACTATTCCTCACCGCTTTCTCCTTGTTCTGATCGATTTGAGTTGCGGCACAGCCCTCACCGGTAAGTGAGTCCAGGCCCTCGATTAATTGACAAATCCGGTGTCTTCCCCCACCGTGCGGGGCCTTTTGCAAGGGCGCGCGGCCACCGGGCTTTTCCCGGTGCAGGATGAGTGCTGAAAATGACGGACAAGAGCAAGAATACAGATTCCGGAAGGGTCGCCTTCCAGGGCGAACCGGGTGCCTATTCACACCAGGCCTGCCGCGATATGCAGCCCGATCTGGAGCCGCTGGCCTGCGCCACCTTCGAGGATGCCTTCGAGGCGGTTGAGGAGGGCCATGCCGAGCTGGCGGTGATTCCCATCGAGAATTCCACCGCCGGGCGGGTTGCCGACATCCATATGCTGCTGCCTCACAAGGGGCTCTTTATCGTCAGCGAATATTTCCTGCCCATCAGCCACGCGTTACTGGCAACCGCAGCGGCCAGCGAGGAGACGCTGAAGCAGGTCTACAGCCATGTGCAGGCCCTGCAGCAATGCCGCGAGACGCTGCGCGGACTGGGCCTTGAGGCCTGCCATTATATGGACACCGCCGGCGCCGCGCGCCATATCGCAGAGCTGGACGACCCCGCCATCGGCGCCGTAGCCTCGCCCCTGGCCGGCGAAATATACGGGCTGAAGGTATTGCGCGAAAACATCATGGATCACGACCACAACACAACGCGCTTCGTGGCGCTGGCACCCGCCCCCAACGATATTGATGATCTGGCCAAAACGGGAGAGCCGCTGATGACCAGCTTCCTGTTCGAGGTCAAGAACGTGCCGGCGGCGCTGTACAAGGCCATGGGCGGGTTCGCCACCAACGGCGTCAACATGACCAAGCTGGAAAGCTATCAGCGCGGCGGTGGTGGCTTCGCGGCAACCGCGTTTTACTCTGAAATTGAAGGCTCGGAGAAAGACGGGAATGTCGTCCGCGCCATGGAGGAATTGCGCTTCCAGACCAAGGAAGTACGCCTGCTGGGCAGCTACGTCTGCGCCCGTTCCCGCGACCTTTAGGGTCTCTCAGATTTCCACCCAGTTGCGCAGCAATGTGGCGGCGATGGCCATGCGCGTGGGCACCAGAACAGGCCCGTCCTGGCTGCCCGCTAATATGTCCCGCACTACTTTTTTGTCCAGCCACAGCGCGTCTTCAAGTTCATGGCCGTCAAGGTTTATGTCCGTGGTCAGGGCCTCTGCATAGCAGCCGATCATCAGTGTGGAGGGAAACGGCCAGGGCTGGCTGGCCAGATAGCGAACCGCGCCCGCCTCGATGCCGGCCTCTTCCATGAGTTCGCGCCGGACCGCCTCTTCGATGGTCTCGCCGGGCTCCATGAAGCCGGCCAGCGCTGAATATGTCCCTTCGGGGAAATCCGGCGAGCGCCCCAGCAGACACCGCTCGCCATCAAGCGCCAGCATAATCACCACCGGGTCGGTGCGCGGAAAATGCTCGGCCAGGCAGGCGTCGTTTTCGCAAGCGCGCAGGAACCCCGCCCGGGCGGAGCGGGTGGACGCGCCGCATTTGGCGCAAAACCCGTGCCGCGCATGCCAGCCAAGGACAGCACGAGCCAGAGCGATGCGCCCGGCGCGTCCCCCATCACGCTCGGCCGTGCCAAATTGCATGGCGACGCTACGCGCATCAATGAATTTGGCTTCCGCGCTGCCGGTTGCGGGGAGCGCCCCCTCGTGGCCGGTCACGTCCAGGGCAAAGAAAGCTGTCCCGCCTTCTTGGTCTTTCTCTCCGTTTTTCTCTCCGTCTTTCTCGATGCCCAGCAATAACCATTGCGCGCCAGAATCAAGCACTTCCGCGACCGCGGCAAAGTCCAGATAATGGATATCCAGCGCCGGTCTGGTCGCCATCAGGGGCCGCAGCCCCGAGAGCACAAGAAATTTGCTTGCAGGATCTTTCAGCCTTGCCGCCGTCCAGGCCGAATCGTTGCGCCGGGCGTCGGCGCGGTCGAGGCTGTTGCCGGTGAACACCAGCGGCATTCCGGCGCTTCGCACCAGGCTGGATAACCGTTGACCGGCGGGCTGATTCGGCATGATTCGCTTGGGGTCCAGACCCTGGTTCCTGCTGATTGGCGGGCGGAGCATGCCACGGCCCGGCAACCGGATCAAACGCTTACAACTGATCCGGTTTGTGCCCTTGCAAGTGGCCAGCGAATCGAACATATAGTGCGCGGGAGGTTGGTTGCGGGCATTTCCCTCGCCAACCCGGTCAGGTCCGGAAGGAAGCAGCCGCAACGAGCTGGTTTTGGGTCGTAGCCGCCTCCCACTTTTCTTTCTATACTGCGGTCAGGGTCAGCGGTCTCGGGGCCGCCGGCCAGGATATGGAAACAACGGGAACAGGGGCGCTCAGCGGTGCAGGTGGATAAGCCAGAAAACGCCTCGACAGGCTCCGGCGAGGGGTCCGGCGCGGGCAACGAAGGCTCCGGCGAGTACCTCGTTCTGGCGCGCAAATACCGCCCCGGCACATTCGATGAGCTGATTGGCCAGGAGGCCATGGTCCGCACCCTGTCCAACGCCATTGAAGCGGGCCGGCTGGCCCATGCCTTTGTGCTGACCGGCGTGCGCGGGGTGGGCAAGACCACCACGGCGCGGCTGATCGCGCGGGCCCTGAATTGCATCGGCGCGGATGGCAAGGGCGGCATTACGGTCTCGCCCTGCGGGGTCTGCGAGAATTGCGTATCAATCGCCGAATCGCGCCATGTGGATGTGCTGGAGATGGATGCCGCCAGCCGCACCGGCGTCGACGACATTCGCGAAATTATCGAGAGCGTGCGCTATGCCCCCTCCTCGGCGCGCTACAAGGTTTATATCATCGATGAAGTGCATATGCTGTCGAAGAACGCCTTCAACGCCTTGCTGAAGACGCTGGAAGAGCCACCGCCCCATGTGAAGTTTATTTTCGCCACCACCGAGATTCGCAAGCTGCCGGTGACGGTTTTGTCGCGCTGCCAGCGTTTTGATCTGCGCCGGGTGGCCGCCGACGTGCTGATCACGCATCTCAAATCCATCGTTAAAAGCGAGGGTGTCACCGTAGAGGATCAGGCGCTGGTGCTGATCGCCCGCGCCGCCGAAGGCTCGGTGCGCGATGCGCTGTCGCTGCTCGACCAGGCCATCGCCCATGGCGGCGGCACGGCCACAGAAGAACAGACCCGCGCCATGCTGGGGCTGGCCGACCGCGCCCGTATCCTCGATCTCTTTGAGGCGCTGATGGCGGGGAAAATCGCCGAAGCCCTGGACGGGCTGCGTGAGCAATATGACCTGGGCGCCGACCCGGTGGTGATCCTGCGCGACCTGATGGAGGCGGCCCATTGGCTGACGCGGCTGAAAATTGTTCCCGACGCCGGCAGCGACGCGCTGGTCGCCGAGAGCGAACGCCTGAAGGGCGGCGAAATGGCTGCAAAGCTGGGCATGGCGCCGCTGGCCCGGGCCTGGCAGATGCTGCTGAAAGGCATCGGCGAAGTGCAGCGCGCACCTATTGCCATTGATGCCGCTGAAATGGTGCTGATCCGGCTGGCCTATGCCGCCGAACTGCCGGTCCCGGCTGAACTGGTCAAGGAGCTGAAGGCCGGGGAACTGAAAGACGGCAGTGCGAAAGCCGGGGGGGCGAAAACGCCACCACCCGCGGCCACATCTGCGGTAGCGCCGCCCTCAAGCACGGAAACTGCCGCCCAGCCGGCAAGCGAGGCACAGGGGCAGGAGGCCGCGCCAGAAACGAGTCCTGGCGCCGGCGGCGAGACGCAACCCACGGCATCCGGCGGGGGACCGGCCACCGTATTGGCGCTCAAGCCCGACCCCGACCAGGCAACCGCAGCGCAAGAGCCAATGCCGGTGACCTTTGCGGCGCTGGTTAACCTGTTCGAGAAGCGCCGCGAGGGCGTGATCGGCAAGGTGCTGCATGACGATGTGCGATTGGTCAGTTTCCGCCCCGGCGCGGTGGCGATCAATCCGTCGGGCACGGTGCCGGTCGATCTGGCAAGCCGCATGCGCGACTGCCTGAAAACCTGGACCGGCACTGACTGGGTGATCAGTATTTCTTCCGAGACCGGCGAGGATAGCCTGCGCCAGCAGGAGATGGCGGCCGAGCAGGCGCGTATGGAAGAGGTTCATGGGGATCCCCTGGTGCGGAAAGTTCTTGAAACTTTCCCCGGCGCGCGGGTGGTGAGTGTGGTCGACCACAATGACAATCGGGGGGATGATCGGGGGGACGATGGCGCCGCGCCTGACCCGAACGAACCGAACGACGAGCCGGCATGAACCGGTCGGGCAGCGTCGAGATTGATCGCCTGATCCAGATTCTGGCGCGGTTGCCGGGTCTGGGCCCGCGCTCGGCGCGCCGCGCCGTCCTGCATATGCTCAAGAAGCGCGACAGCCTGATGGCGCCGCTGGCGGCAGCCATCACCGACGTTGCCGAAAAAGTTCATGTCTGCGCCACCTGCGGCAACCTGGACACCAGCGAGCCCTGCGCCATCTGCAGCGACCACCGCCGCAACCGGTCCATCATCTGCATCGTCGAAGAGGTGGCCGACCTTTGGGCGCTGGAACGCGCCGGGTCTTTCTCGGGCTTGTATCATGTGCTGGGCGGGGTTTTGTCTGCCCTCGACGGTGTCACGCCCGAGGATTTGAATATCGCCAGCCTGATCGAGCGGGCGGGAAGCGACGAGGTCGAGGAAGTAATCCTTGCCACCAATGCCACCGTAGACGGGCAGACCACCGCCCATTACATTACCGAGCGGCTGAAAGATGCGGGCGTTGCGGTGACCGCGCTGGCCCACGGCGTGCCGGTGGGCGGCGAACTGGATTATCTGGATGACGGCACGCTGACCGCGGCCATGCGGGCGCGCCGGCCTTTCTGACAAGGCGCTTATTCCTCGCTGACCAGACGTGGTCCAGAGTTCGCTGACGGCGATTCCAAAGCTTCTTCCACGGCCCCTTCAGCGCTGGCGGAATCCTCCAGCTGAACGTCGCTGATGCGCTCTGTGCGCCGCGAAATCTTGCTGGTCGAGGTCTGGATCAAGCGGATATCCTTTTCCGCCGACCCAAAATGCCTGGCCAAATCATCGACTCTTTTGTCCAGCCGCACCACATCGGCCAGCAGGGCGCCGACTTCCTTCTGGATCAGCCCGGCCTGCTCGCGCATTCTCACGTCCTTCAATACGGCCCGAATGGTTATCAGCGTTGCCATCAGCGTCGTCGGCGAGACAATCCACACCCGCGCCTT
>JACZSK010000025.1 GCA_022574255.1 Pseudomonadota bacterium | reverse complement strand
CTGGACCATCTTGCCGACGAGATAAAAGACGAGCACGTATGATTGACGGGCAACCTGCATCGCCTGACAATGAAAGCTGCGGCACGCGTCGGCGTCGTTACTCGGCGTCGTTACTCCGTACAAAGGAATTCGCCTGATGGGATTACGTCTGGTCGTTCTTCGCAGCCGGCATTCGATTGCCGGTTGCTTGGCGTTGGTTGTCTGCGCGAGCTTGTCGATTGTCGGCTGCGGCCGGGCGAAGTACGAAGCCCGGCAGAAAGAGACAATTAAATATTTCGCGTACCGGGAGAAGCTCAATCTTAATCTGGCTGCGGAATGGACGGGGCAAGGCATTCGCATCCGTGTGCCCAAGCAGTTTCAGTTGATGCCAGGCCCGGCCAACCGGCTGAAGGTGAGGAACCAACCGACGAGGAACCAACCGACCCGCGTCAGCCGGAATTCCTCAACGACTTTTTACCTGGGATTGTGGCGGCGTGGACGGTAGACGTCGACATTCCGGACCCCGATGATCCTAAGCAGAGTCTCAAGGTACCGGCCTACCTGTTTGTCCTCAGCAATTACGACTTGTGGACCCAAGAGGGCGACGGCGCGGAAGTGGCGCTGGAACTGGTTCTGGCCGCCCGGTAGGCCTGTTACGCGCGTGCTTCCAGCACCATATTGGTGGGCGTTTCCGCTGCCCTGCGCACGTTGCCAAAACCGGCTTCGTTGAGAACTTCGGTCAGCCTTTTTTCGCCCGCCTGCGCGCCAAGGGCCAGGCCCACCTCCTGCGAACGCGAGGTGGGGACGCAAATGGTGGTGGAAAAGCCATAGAAGATGGCGGCGAGAAGGTTGAGGTTTTCCCCCAGACTGTCGGCGGCCAGGGGCTCTACCAGCATGAAGGTGCCGTCCGACTTCAGGCTTGCCTTGATATGCGCCGCCGCGCCGACCGGATCGCCCATGTCGTGGAGGGCATCAAAAATACAGGCCAGATCAAAGTCATTGCCGGGAAACTCCTTGGCGCTGACCACCTGAAACTCGACATTCCTGACGCCGGCTTTTTCTGCCTTGTCTTTTGCTTCTTCGATAGAGGGGGGATGAAAATCAAATCCATGGATGGTCGAATTTGGATACCGTTCCGCCAGCAGAATGGTTGATGAACCATGGCCACAGGCGATATCGGCAACCTTGGCTCCGGCTTCCAGCTTGGCTTCCACACCTTCAAGGGCGGGAATCCAGCTCTCAACCAGATTGGCCGCATATCCGGGGCGGAAGAAGCGATCGGTGCCGCAGAAACAGCAGGGCAGGTGGTCGCTCCAGGGGCGCCCTTTGCCCGTTTTGAAAACGTCGACCGCCGTTTCATAGCTGGCATACTGCGAGACTATGGACTCGAAAAATCCCTGCATACAGGTGGGCTCGCCTTCATGAGCAAACAACGCGGCCTGCTCCGGGGAAAGCGAGAAGGTGTCGTTCGCGGCGTCGTAGTCGATATATCCGGCGGCGGCATTTGACGACAGCCATTCGCGGAGGTAGCGCGCATCGATACCCGCCTTCGCGGACAATTCCTCGTGGCTGCAAGGGCCCACTTCCTCGAGCACCCGGTAGACGCCCGCCTGATCGCCGATATAGGACATGAGAACGCCAATGGCGCCGCCAACGTCCCCCATCACCTTGCCTTGCAGTTCCTCGAATTTAGCCTGGTCAAAATCATGGTTGCTCATTAGTTCATCCTCCAATGCGTGGTCCTAAATCGGCCAACAGCATAGCGAGAACAGATTGGGTTGCAAATGAGAGTTGCAAATGAGTAAGACAATTTCTGACCACGTATGACCCAAGACAGGCGTTGGCGGGACTGCCAGCAACTCCTGTGGAGTCGGCTGCAAAACTACGATAGGTTGTTGCCCTCAAGCGTAAAGCACGAAATTCTCGCCCGACGCCAGCAGCAAAAAATTACCAGGCCCTGGGCAGTTGAGGGCTCATCACTCTCCGGTCATATCCACCACGGGGATGCCACGGCTGGCGTCGTTCATCCCGAAACTGAAACGAGATCAAAATTCAAGGAGAGACTTTATGTTTCCAGAGATGCGCCGGATCGTCACCGGTCATAATGACGAGGGCCGCTCGGTTGTTGTGATTGACGGGCCGCCACCGCGGACAATTGGCGGTGAAGCCGGCGGCCTGTTTGAAATCTGGAATACCGACGGCGGGCCGGTCGATTCCACGGATTCGGCGGATCGCGCCGACCAGACGGTGGTGCTCTCTCCCGTGGCCGGCGGCACCAAGTTTCGTTATTTCGCCATTGGCCCGACGCCCGAAGGGGTGTCGCGCCAGGAGCTCGAACCCGTGGTCGCGGAAATATTCGAAAATATGGGCGCCGCCCACGAGCGCGTCGATACCTCGCGCGACCCCGCCATGCACAAAACCAAAACCATCGACTACATCGTCCTGCTCTCCGGCGACGTCACGCTTTTGCTGGACGACGACGAGGTAAAGTTGAAGCCGTTTGATGTGGTGGTCCAGCGCGGCACCAATCACGCCTGGCTGGTCAACGGCACCGAGCCCGCCCTGTTCATCGCCGTGCTGATGGATGCGGAGGTGGTGGAATAGGGCATTGCCGGCCCGCCGTGGGCGCGCGTTTCCGCGCGGCCGTCCGCTTGAAGCGATATTTCCCGGCCAGGGCGGAATAAAATCGTCTCCCCGCCGTTCATATGAATAACTGGATATTAACGCTCTGCGGGAGGCGCAGGGATTGTAGTAAGGTGGGCAGAATGGTCAGAGTAGTTAGTGCGGCAATTGAAAACAACGGCATGCCGGGCGGAGATGCGGCGCCCCCGTCGCCGGCGCCGTTTCATCCGTTTATCATCGCCACCGTTGCCACCTCCTCAAATGCCGGCAATTCAGTGGTTGCGGCCAGCGTCGCGCGCGGGTTGTCGTGCAACGGCGTTCAGGCCAGGGTCGTGAAGATCGGTGAGTCACTGACATCGGGTCATATTTTCAAGGTCTCGGATGCGCTCTTTCTTTCCGGCCTGGTTCCGCCCGCAAGAGCGGAAACATGCCCGGACCGTCCCGGGAGCGGTAGAAAAGCGGAGGCCCTGGTCATCGAGATATCCAGGGGACTTCTGCACAGCGAAACCACAGCTTTGCTTGGTTTGCGATGCTTTCGGGCGCTGGTCAGCGGCGTTGTGCTGGCGTCGGGCGATTCTTACGGGGCCGCCGTGGCTATTCGTAAAATGAACAACTTCGGGCTTTCGGTGCTCTGCGTCAGTGGCGTGATCACGTCTTCACCGGTGGCGCTGCGCGAGGCGCGGGCGGCGCTTAAGGTTCCTGTGCTGGATCTGGAAGCCATCCGTACCGGCGGCTGGCTTCCTCAGCAATATTTTCCGGCGGCAGCGACTAAAGCCGGTTACCCGGCTGAAACTGTCCTGACGCCCGCTCATGGCTAAAAGAGGCTGCTTCGAACCCGGTCAAAGCCGCGCCGCCACTCACTCCCCGGTCATATCCACCACGGTGATACCACGGTTGGCGCCGGAGAACAGCGCCTGCAACGCGTCGGGGGCCGAGGTCAGGCCCTGCAGCACATATTCGGTGGGTTTCAAATCGCCCGCGCGGTACCAGGCGGCCAGCTCCGCCTCGGCCTCGGGGAATTGATCGACATAGTCCCAGACCACCAGGCCCTGCATGCGGGCGCGCTTGTAAATGAGGTTGAAATAATTGCTCGGTCCCGGCGGCGGCGGGTCCAGGTATTCGGTTGATATGAGCCCGCAGATGACCGCCCGGCCACGCAGCGCGATATGCTTCAGCGCCATGTTCAGCGTCTCACCGCCAACATTGTCGAAATAAATGTCGATGCCATCCGGGCAGAGCGCACCAAGGCGGGCGTCCAAGTCTTCAGATTTGTAGTCGATGGCGGCGTCGGCGCCGATGAAATCCCTCACCCAGGCGCATTTGTCGCTGCCCCCGGCAATGCCGATAACGCGGCAGCCCTTGATGCGGGCGATCTGGGCGACGATTGAGCCGACGCCGCCGCCGGCGGCGGAGACCACCACCGTCTCGCCGGCCCTGGGCTGGCCAATATCCAGCAGGCCGAAATAGGCGGCAAACGCAGAGGCGCCCAGCGTGCCCAGATGCAGATACAGGGGGTCTTGCGGATCGGCAATTTTCTGCACGGTTTTCACCATGCCGGTCTCGTCGCCCTGATGAACGGAATAATCCTGCCAGCCGGTGGAGCAGCACACGGCTTCGCCGACGGCGTAATCCGGGTGGTTGGAGAGGGTGATGCGGCCAACGCCGCGTCCGCGCATGATCTCGCCGGGGTCCAGCGGCGGGTGAAAGCGGCTGGCGCTGCCCATCAGGTAGGCGCGCTGCGCCGGCGAGGTGCCGAGAGCCTCGGTCTTTACCAGAAACTGGCCGGGGCCGGGTGTCGGGATGTCCTCCTCGCCAAGCTCGAACAGTTCCATCGAGACCGGCTCGCCTTCCGTGATACAGCGCCTGAAGCGCAGTTGCCGGTTTCTGCCGTTGGTCATACGAAGAGCGCTCCTGACTGTCCCGCGCGCGGAAATCAGAAGAGAGTATTGCTGCCCTCGGGCGCGGAGTCGATAATTTCGTTGCCGGTCTCCAGCCCCAGCGCCCAGCGCCCATAGGGCATCATGCCAACTTCCCATTGCTGGCTCTGGTGGGCGGTCAGCGCCCGGATATCGCGGAAATAGCGCTGCACCGCGTTGGTGTCGCTCAGGCCACCGGCGCCCATCATGCGCACCAGCCGGTCCACGGAATTGGCGCAGAGCTTGCCAATATAGACACTGTCGCGCTTCATCCTCACCATCTCGTCCTTGGTGATGCGCTCGCCCTTGACGCCGCGTTCATGAAGGGTCTTGAACAGGCGGTCGCTCATCAACCCGGCGGCGGTGATTTCAGCGGCGGATTCGGCAATTCGCGTCTGCACCGGAATCTGCTCGGCGACCTTTTCGCCAAACATGGAGCCGATTCGGGTTTTGGTGATCTCCAGATAGGTCTCCATTGCCCCTACCGCGGTGCCGACCATGGGGCCGAGGGGCACGGAATAGAAATATTCCTGCATATAGGTCTTGTAGGTATAGCTCTCGTGTTGTTTTGCGCCGCTGGCGGTGCCGGAATCGAAGGTGCTAATGTCAATGGAACGGTGCTCCGGCACAAAGACCTTGCTAACGCGGATATTCATGGAGGCGGTGCCGCGCAGCCCCGAGACATACCAATTGTCAATCAGTTCGAAATCGGCGCGGGGGATGGCGAAAAGCGTCATTTCATATTCGTCGCGGGTGGCGGTCTCGGCCTGGGTGCCGACAATGGACCACTGCGCATGGGGCAGACCGCTGGCAAAGGCCCATTCGCCGGATAATTCGTATCCGCCGTCAACCTTGGCCACTTCAACATTGCGCCCACCGGCGAAAGCCGTCGAAATCAGCACGTCGGGGTCGGCAAACATCTCGTCCTGCGCTTCCTTGCCGAAGCGCGCCGCCATCCAGGTGTGTGAGCCCACAACGCATTGAATCCAGGCTGTTGAGCCGCATCCGCGGGCCAGCTCATAGGCGATGGCGGCATGGGCGCCCCAGTCCAGCTCATAGCCGCCATATTTTTTCGGCTGGTAGTATTTCAGCAGTCCCAGGCGGTGCAGATCATCCATCGTTTCCTTGCACAGCACGCGGTTTTTTTCGGTCTCGGCGGCGCGCTCCTTGAGAACCGGTATCAGGTCCCGTGCGCGTTCTACCAATTGCTCCAGTGATACGTCGGCCATGATCCACTCCACAATTAAAGAATCCCTCAGGGCGCTCTTCCGGACATCGGCGATACAGGCGCCTGGGGCAGGGCCCGTAAGGAATGCCTTCTGTAATGTGGATTTTATTGGAGCAATGCCCTTTGCCCCATTGCTAAATCATCGGCCATCCACTAGCTGGTCACCGCACCGCAAAGGCCCGTGGCCAAGTCTCTTATTTGTTAAAATCCGCCCGGACGAGAGGAATATCCGCGATGTCAGATAACGCAGTTGAAAGACAGGAGTTCCGCAAAACGCTGGGGCAGTTCGCCACCGGTGTTACCGTGATAACCACTCTGGACGGGGAAGGCGCGCCAATCGGTGTGACCGCCTCGAGTTTCAATTCGGTTTCCATGGACCCGCCGCTTATTCTCTGGTCGCTGGCCAAGGACGCGCTGAGCCTGCCGGCCTATCAGAAATCCGGGGCGTTCAACGTTCATGTGCTGAGTATTGAGCAGGACGAATTATCCAATCTCTTCGCCCGGCGCGGCGCCGACAAGTTCGGCGATCTTGATTTTGTGCCGGGGGTAAACGGCATGCCCTTGCTCGCCGATTGCGCCGCCACCTTTCAGTGCAAGACCCGGCATCAATATGACGGCGGCGACCATTGTATTTTCGTCGGTGAGGTGCTGGCCTGCGAAAACTCGGACCGCGCGCCGCTGGTCTATCACGGCGGGCAATATGCGGCGGCCCTGCCACGCCAGGACCAGGGCGCCACAGGCGGCGATGAAGTGGACCTGCAGCAAGGCAGCTTTACGTCGGATTTCTTCATCTACCTGTTGTCGCGCGCCCACTTTCAGTTTTCCCATGCGCTGTTGCAGCCGGACGCCGCGCTGGGCCTGCAGCGGGCGGCTTATTATGTGGTGGCGGTCTTGTGCCAGCAGGGTGGCCTGGACCGGGCCGAAATCCTCGAGCGCATCGCGGTGACCGGCCACAGCCCGTCCGAAGAGGTGTTCGACAAGCTGTGCGACATGGGTTTCGTGACCCGCAGCGCAGCAGAAGGCGGCGCGCCTGACGGTAAATATACCGTCACGGACGAAGGCCGGGAATTCCAGGTTTCGCTGCTCGCCCGGTCCATGGACCTGGAAGAGCAGGTGCTCTCGGGCTTCAGGCCCGAGGAGATCGGACTGTTCAAGAATATGCTCAGGCGTCTGATCGAGAAGACCGACAAGGGCCTGTCCAACATGTGGAGTTGACCGGCTTGTGGCGGTAAAGCCTGTTCAGTATGCGCATTTGTTCTTGTCGATCGCTTTTCGCGTTTTGGCGACGAAGGCGTTGATATTCTTCATCTGCACGAAGCGTTTCGGCACCGGCTGGATCAGCAACAGGTAAATTCCCTCGCCCACCAGGTCTGCGTCGAACGCGGGATTGTCGGGATCCTTGACCAGGACGGGATGCACGTTGGCCATGCTGAGGCCGGGCTTGTGCATCGCCAGGCGCTCGGGCGTGCCCAGCAGGCTGGCCGAATGGAAGCTGCCGTTGATATGCATCACCCGGCGACCCGGGTTGGCGGCCAAATGCCTGGCGATGCTCTCGGCCATGGTGTCGTCGCGGCTGACCTGGGCGGCGAAGCGCTTGCCGCGCAGCGCCTCTTTTTCCTCCTCGCTCATATCCTGTCCGGCGACGCTGTGGCCCGCCGCCTTTCCCAGAAACTCGAAATACCGGGTCTTGTAGGGGCCATCGGCGATGTGCAGTTCCTCGGCAATCCAGCCGCGCGCCTCACCCTGCAGCCGGTCGAGAAAAGCCGGACCCTCCTCGCCGACGCAGCTGACCATATTGGCCGGCACCTCGGCGGCGATGACCGGCAGGCCATGGCGCTTGGCAAACTCCACCATGGGCCGGTAACTGGAGCGATAATGGTCCCAGGCCTTGCCCTGATCCACCAGCACCTCTTCACCAATTTCACCGGCAAGATATTGATCGACAATGGATTGCGCGCTGCGCTCGAACTGCTCCATCGACAGCGACAGGGCGGGGTCGAGCGCATGGAGCCCGGCAAAGATTTGTGCCTGCACATAATGGTTGGCGGTATGGCCGTGCGCCTCGCCCACGAATACAACGTCATAGCCGGCCAGGTCGGCGATGGCCTGCTCGATGTTCACCACGCGCGGTGCAACGCCACCGGCCTGGGTCTCGACCAGAATGTAATCGGAAAAGCCGGGAATCGATCCCGGGACGATATATTCGCCATCCACCAGTCTGATCACGGCGGCATCCGATAGCGAAAAATCGAAATCGCCGGCCCCCGCGCAGCCGGGCAGGCTGGTCGCGATCAACATTGAGACCAGGACGCCGGCGTTCGCGAGCTTGCTCATTTTCGGGCTCCCGGGCGCATGATGGCTAAGACGTGTGCATCAGGCGAATCAGCCAGGCGCCATTTTCGCGCACCAGTATGGCGGTCGCCCGCGCGCTGCCATAATTCTTTTCAGGGTCGCCCTTGGGCGTAATATCGTATGTGAAGCTGGCAAAGGCCAGATCGCCATCCACCAGTATTTCCCGGATATCGAGCGTGAGATCGACCTTCTGAAGACCGGCCAGCTCAGGCGTCAGGTGATTATCCCGGTAATCCGCCCATCCCAGGTTGGTGTGCTTGCCTTCCACCATTGTAAACCGCTGGTCAGTGACCACGAAGGGCTCGACCTCTCTAATGTCCCCAGAAGTCAGCGCAACGTGATATGCGACCAGCACATCGCGGACCGCGGTCTCTTCGCTTGTGGGGTCAGATGCGTTGGCGGCGGTTAGTGATCCAAGGGCGCCAACCAGCAGAACCAGCATAAGAATGTGCCGGGCCAGCTTGCCCCGCCCTCTTGCAGGGCTCATCGCAGGAGCAGGCATCGCTTTGTCTCCTTTGCCTGAACGAAATAAGGGAGGGAGACGCATCTCCCTCCCTCGCTTTATTTCGACAACCCTAGAACTTGTAGGTTGCGGTCGCGCCGAACTGGCGACCGATGCGCGGGTTGCCCATGAAGATGCGCTGGAAGCTGGCACCTTCGTCGGCAAAGCGCGAGACACTGACCACCGCATCTTCTCCGGTCAGGTTCTTGGCCCAGAAGATCAGGCGCAGGTTCTCGTTCTCCAAGCCGATGCTGGCATTCACCAGTGTTGAAGCACCAACCCAGGCCAGGTTATGGACCTGCACGAACTTCTTGCTCTCGTGCGACAAGTTGCCATTCATCACAAAGGACCAGCGATCAGAGACCGGCACCGTGTAGTTCACGCCAATGTTGTACATATGCTTCGCCTGACGCGGTAATTGGCGCCCGACAATGGACCCCGGAAGCACATTATCGCAGGTCGCGTCACAGGGCGTGCCGGCGGGATCAAGGCTGTTGTTTACCAGACCGTCATCCAGCGTATCGAGGAGTTTGCCCTCATTGATATCCGTGCCTTCCAGGATATTGCTGTCAGTGTAGGCGTAGTTGGCGTTGATGATTAATCCCGGAACGAAAGTGGGTGCAAAGACCATCTCAAGCTCAAGGCCCTTCAGACGCACTTTGCCCAGATTGTTGATGACCGTTGTGGTCTCGTTCAGGCCGGGAATAACAACCGACTGGGTCAGCTGATAGCCCGTGATTGTGTTATAGAAGGCGGCGATATTCACGATAAGCCGGCCATCCATGAACACGTTCTTGGAGCCAATTTCGTAACTCCAGACGGTCTCGTCGTCGTATTCATCAAGGTCAAGTGGCTCCACCTCAATATTGTTGAACCCACCAGGCTTGTTGCCGCGCGCGCCGATTGCATAAATGTTCGACGTATCCGTCACGGCATACCGGATGGTGGCCCTGGGATTTATCTCCGTCGAACTCTTCTGGCGATTGACAAACGGATCTGTGGTCTGGGCCACAAAATTACCTTCGAAGTCATAGGTGGCAGTACTCAGCTGGGTGTTTCTCGTAACTTCTTCACGCACCACGCGGGCCTCGCCTGAGACAGTCAGCTTATCCGTTATATCCTTGGAGGCTTGAACGAAAGCTGCCAGGTTTTCACGGTCCCTGATAATGGTGTCGCGATTAGCGTCCAGTTGCAGCATCGACAGTCCGATGGTGTTGAAGGCAAAAGCGAAATCCACAAAGGCGCCGCCGGGGAACAAGTCATCGACAGCAACGTTGAAAACCTGCGGTGTACAGGGCCCGGCGAAGGAGCCGACATTGGCCGTGCAAACATCTACCATGCGCTGGACCTCGCCAAAATATGCCTCGGATACTGTTGCGGCAAAGCCCGGAGGCAGCTCACGATCAGAAGTTTGGGTTTTTTTACCGTCAAAGAAATAACCGCCTATCAGTAAATGCAGACCTTCGTTTTCATATGCCAGACGAATTTCGCTGGAATAATCCCGCGAATCCACATCGATTGTCTGGGCAAAATCAGCGACCGGCCCCGCGATCACAACGCCTGACGTAAAGGGTGTCGGAGGTGGTCCGAACGGCGCATCAAATATATGTAGCGAGAACGGGTTGAAGGATTCGTCGTTGTAACCAAAGTCGCCTTCAGACCGGGCATCGGTGTTGTTATAGGCGTTGATCCAGGTCAGGGTTAAATTATCCGTCAATTCGTAATCGATGGTCAGGCTGCTTTGCCAGGTTGTGTTCTTGTCAAAGCCTTTGTTGCCCAGCAAGCGCACGTCATCGATAGAAATTGCCTGTTCGGTAATTTCACCACAGAAATAACGACCGTTGCCGTTATAGACGCCACCGTCGTCGAAGAAGCAGTTGTTCTCCGATGGATCGGTGGTGAACAGCCGCGGCTGGTCGTCTTCTAATTCAGACCAACGGACCCTGGCCCGTATATCCAGTTTTGAATTTGGCTGGAAGTACAGCACCCCGGAAATCGATTTTGATTGCTGATCGCCAACGGCGGTGTCGTCAAATTCGTTATGAAATGGTCCGTCGCGATTGTAAAAGCGGCCGGTCAGACTGGCTGACAGTGTGTCGCTGATGGGGCCGCGCAAACTGACGCTTACGTCATTCTGGTTAAATTTTCCGGCTTCGACTTTGATCTTCCCCTCAAACTCATCGGTGGGTGATTTGGTAATGATGGAGATGGCGCCCGAATAAGTATTTCGGCCATAGAGCGCCGACTGCGGGCCCTTGATGATCTCGATGCGCTCCACATCATTCAGGTCGTAATCCAGTATGGTTCCGGTGATCAGCACGCCATCAATAAAGGTGGAGACGCCAGATTCACCAAGGATGGTGGACTGTCCGCGAATGACCGGGCGGTCGCTGTTCGAGCGCTGAAAATCCTCGTCGAACGAAAAACCGGCCGTGAATTTTGCGATGTCATCGAGGGTTTTGATGTTCGCCGATTCAATCATGTTGCTGGTAAAGGCAGCAACGGAAAGCGGCGCATCCTGAATATTTTCTTCCCTCTTGCGGGCGGTGACGATGATTTCCTCGATCGAGAAACCAGCATCCGCGTCCTGCGCTTGCGCCGTTTTCACCGACACCCCTTGAACCGCCATCGCCAGTGCAATGGCGGCCGTGCTTGTCAGATATAGTTTGCGTCTCATTGTAGGCCCTCCCTTTGGTACTGTTGACGGCGCCAAGGCCGCTGAGTTGTGGAACTCCTTCTTGTGTTTCATTTTAATTCCCTCCCGATTATTGCCGGCGCTACCCAAACAGCGCCATTCCAGTATTTTTCGTTACGTGCCTAACTTCCTTCAGGCCCCACGTTCAGGGACGAGATATCCATGACAAATGTATAGAGATCGGACATAAAGCCCGAGCCCGTGCTGCGTGTGAAAAGCATCTTCGTGCCGTCGGGTGATACCGAGGGAAAACCGTCGAACCCCTCGAAAAATGTCAGCCTGACCGGGTCGCCACCCTCCAGGTCACCCAGGAAAACCTCCCAGTTCTTGGGATTATCCAGAAGCGGGCGTACGAACACGTAATGCCGACCGTCCGGCGCCGGATAGGGCGCCCAGTTCATCCAGCCATCGCTGGTGCGCGGTGTGATTTCGCCGCTATCCGTATCGACCGTAAAAATGGTCATCGGCGTCGGGTGAATTTTGCCGTATTCCGACCGTTTCCAGGCCCGCGTGGTAATCGTCTTGTTGTCGGGCAGGAAGAAAGGCGCACCCTCCTGCCACTCGTCCGTATGGGTCACTTGCCGCTGGCCGCTGCCGTCGGCATTCATCACCCAGATATCCAGCATGCCGTCTATCTGGCGGGTGAAAACGATTCTTTCGCCGTTGGGGCTGACCGACACCTCGGCGTCATACACATCGTTGTTGGTCAGCCGCCGGACATTGCTGCCATCGATATCAGCGAGATAAAGCTCCGCGCCCTGGGGATATTCGGACTCGCTGGACCAATTGCCGACCGGCATGTCCAGGTTGTCGCGCGTTGACGTGTAAACCACTTGCTTGCCGTCAGGCCAGAAATAGGAGCAGGCATCCTGGCCACGATCATTGATCCGCCATTTGGCCTTGCCGTCGTCGGTGGTGATCCAGGTCAGCGCCCCGCCGGCGGCCCGCTCATGCGAAGGCCTCACCGCGTCGGGGTCCTGGGTCTGTGCGATCACATGATAGCTGTCCGGCCCGTAGTAGGCTTCGGCCGATTCCGGAAGGTTGGGGATTTGCCAGGTCGGCAATTCACCGGGATGCGCGCTTTCCGGCGTGACCAGTGAATAGTCGGTTGACGCACTCTCCGGCGCTGCGCTGGGCGGTGAAGAACCCGCCATGCACAGGCTGGCGCCCAGTATGGCTGCGTATCTCAGCGCTATCGGATTGTTCATGATATTTCTCATCAATCGTCGATTCGCTTGGATTTGTCGCGCGCCGTCCTGATGCTGATAATCGCGAATATTACCAGGGCAGCCAGGGTGAGCGCTCCTTCCAGCTTGAATTCCAGAGGGTGAATCCAGAATTCCTTGAACCAGCTCCAGCGGCCCATGATCTCGATCGAATTCCAGAAGATGATTGCCGTCGGAATGGCATATCTGAGGGCGCTGGTCACCCGGCTGTAGCGGATCAGGCGCTGCATCAGGTATAGCGACCACAGAAGGAAGCCGACGAACGAGCCATAGGCCATCAAGCTGAATTCGCCGAAAATTGACTCGTCATAGACGAACAGCAGATAGACGTAGAAGAACCACAGGATACCAATATTCTCGATGGCGACGATGTTGGCGAAATTGCGTTTCATGCCTGTTGTTGGCTTGCCCACATTCAGCCAGGGCAGTTTCCTGTGCACCCAGCGAAAGGCGTTGCAGCGGGTTTCCTTGTTCAACAGGAAAAAGAGCCCGACAGCCAGCAGGAAGCCCACCGTCCCCTGCATGAGAAAATATTCCGGCTTGGTCGCCGGATTTTCCGCACAGGTGTAGGAAAGCGATCCATCCATACACAGTGCCTTGATGCCGAACACGCGGCTGTAATAGTGCAGCGAGAATTCCACCCAGCCGGTCCACAGCAATGTGGAGCCAATGAAGCCCGCCCAAGTGCCGGCGATCTCGGTGCCGCGGCGATAGCCCCACAGAAATATCCATAGTCCGATGGCCCCCATGGCGAATGCCGCCCAGTAAACATTGTTCTCCAGAAGGGCGGAATCGACATATCCCTCGGGAATGACCGGGGCCGCACCCAGCATTGGCGCGTACCATGTTATGCCGCTGTCGGTCAGCTCTTCCATAAGGATCATCACGATATGCCCTATTGGCTGGACGAGCAGAACCGACAAGAAAGCAATCACACCAACGAATGGCGGGTTTTTGAATAGGCTCAACATTCTTCAGTCTCCGTTTTGCAACACCCGGTTATCTATTCTCTACTTCGCTGACGAGGTCGGCACAGCGTCCAGCACCCACCCTTTTGTTTTTCTCCTTGCCGGCGAAGGGATGGCGTACATTTTCTTGCCCTCAGCCGCCTGCAATTTATCCCGGTCTATGTGCCAGCCCTTGTCGTGCCAGCCCTTCATCAGTTTCCTGTAGGCAACCACGCAGCTGTCGGCGGGAACCATCAGCTCGTCATTTTTTGATTTCGGCGTCAGCACGGGGGCCACTGGCTCCAGCACATCAATATCTTGCTGCGCGACGATCTTGTTGCGTTCCCGGATGCGCCCGCCCATTTCATCGCCGGGGCCGAAACTGCGCATATTCACAAGGAAAATACGCACGTTGCCGTCGTCGATGGGGGCCTCATACATATACTGGTGAAACCAGGCGGTCTCCGAGATGTGGATATAGGTCCATATGGCGTTCGGGCCGTGGGTGCCCGAGCCAGCCTCGGATTGCGTTTGCGTCTTGTGCTGTCTGACCTTCATGTCGGTCGAGCCCGACGACTGGTATTGGGTCATGAACCCGACGCCCCAGTCGGTGTGCAGCAGGCTCAGCTCGGGCACGAAGTAACCCTCTCGTTCGCCGGAAAAGCCGTGCGTCGGATGGACAAATTCATTGTGCCCAGGGTCGATGCCGTTTTCGATCGAGCGCGCGTAATTCGCCGCCAGATCCCAGGTCATCAGGTTGCAGTACCAGTCCGGGTCGTCATATTCGATCGCTTCCATGATCGGCGGTCGCTGGTCCTCGGGCAGGTCGCCCAGGAAGGCAAAGACGATGCCAAAACGCACTTCAACCGGGTAGCTGTCTACTTTGGCCCTGCCGGGTATCGTGGCATCAGCGCCCATGCTGGGAATAAGCTTGCAGGCGCCGCCGCCGTCAAACTGCCAGCCGTGATACGGACATTCCAGATTGCCGTCCCGCACTCTGCCATCGGCCAGGTTGCCGCCGCGATGAACGCAGGTGTTCGCCAGGCAATGAACCTCGCCATCCACGGTGCGATAGACGGCGAAATCGTGGTCAAGCACGCGCACCAGTTTCGGCTCATCCCCCAAATCATGGGAAAAAATCAGCGGGTACCAAAAATTAATATACATGTCTCAGGTCCTTTTCATTTCTGCGCGCATCGCTTCACCTCGTTCCGGGTGATTTGTAGCCCGTTTTCCTGCGTACATAGATCGCAAGAAGCAGGACGATGCCGTTAACACCAGCCACCAGCAGAAAAGGGGCCCCAGGCCCGATAGAATCAAATAAATGTCCGCCCAGCAGGCTCAAGGCCAACAGGCCGAGCGCGCCACAAAATGCAAACAGTCCCAGTACGGCGCCGCGGTTGTCGATCGGCGCTTCCTGCGCCACCAGCGCCTGGCCCGCCATTATTGCTGAAAATTCGCCGACGCCCAGCATCACAAGGGCGGGCAGGGCCTCGGGCGCGGTGGGATCAGCCGTCAGACCAATGCCCGCATAGCCGATTACCGCCAGGGCCATGGCGAATATCACCACCGAGGCGCGGTCGAAGCGGTCCAGAATGATGCCGAATATCGGCGCCCACAGAAGCGTTACGCCCTGCACAAGGCCGCCCAGCCGGCCGGCGTTGGCGGTGGCCTCGGGCACCGCCAGGCCATCAGCCATGCCCGCCTGTATCAACCAGGCCGAGAGGAAGGTGCCAATCATCAACAGGTCGCCGCGGGCAATAAAACTTTCGCTGTAAGCCAGCATGATCCGTGGATTGTTGCGCGCCGCCGCGGCGCCCTCGACAATCAATACCCTGACCTTCTTGTGGTCCTGCGACTTGCCCGGCTTGCCCGCTTTCAGTCCCTTGAACGCCAGTGCCGCGGTGGCCATGCACAATACCGTGGTGGCCCAGAATGTGTAGGTTCCGGCCATCTGCTCGGAAACGCCCTCGCCGACAAAATAGCTGGGCAGCTTGCTCATCAGGAAAATCATGAAAAGTGCGCCCAGGCCGTTCGACCATCCGCTCATGGCCGCCATGATTCCCCGCGAGCGGTTCTGCGGATAATCCGACAGAACGGTGGCCATCATGCCGCCCAGCGCCGCTGATCCGATGCCCAGAAAGCCGCGTGCCAGCAGGAGCATGCCGTAACTGTCGGCCAGCGGGTATATGAAGAAACCGACGCCGACCCAGGCAAAACCCAGCGCGAATATGGGCCGGCGGCCGACCTTGTCCGACAGCGACCCGAAGAAGGGCGATACGGCGATAAAGGCGATCTCGCCGACAAAGGAAAGCGTGCCGACGGCCCGGCCAATCTCGTCTTCCGGCAGGTTGAGGTGAACCCTGAGCACGTAATTCTGCAGAAAGCCGATGAAAGAGAGAAAGCCGATGGTCCAGAAGGCGGAAAACATATAGGTGCGCGCATTCCAGCGCGTCACACCCGGCTCCAGATGTACCGGGCCGAATTTCACGCTCTCTGTATTCATCGCCGCGTCAGACATCGTTTTCCACTACAAATGCACCGTAATCGCCTTGGTTTCCAGATAGGGCTCCAGGCCGTCCCTGCCCGATTCCCGACCCCAGCCGGATTGCTTGAAACCGCCAAAGGGCGTTGCCGGATCAACGGCGGCATGCACATTGATCCCTACCTGGCCTGATTTGATTTTGCCCGCCAGGAGATGCCCCTTGGACAAATCCCTGGTCCAGACACTGGCCGACAGGCCGAACACACCCTCGTTGGCCAGCGCCGCGATTTCGTCCAGGTCATCACTGGAAAATTTCTGCACGGTCAGGATGGGGCCAAATATTTCTTCCCGCACGATCCGCATATCGCTGTTGCAATCGGCAAAAATCGTGGGCTCGACAAAATGGCCGGGCATTTCTGTCTTTCGTCGTCCGCCGGTAATCAGCCGCGCGCCTTCGCCCATTCCAATATCGATATAGGCCAGAACGCGAGTCATCTGGCGTTCTGAAATCAGCGGCCCAATGTCATGCGCGCCGTCGAAGCCTGGCCCAATGCTCATGGCCTCCATAATCTCCACCAGGCCGTCCAGTACCTGGTCGTAGATATCGGTGTGAACCAGCAGCCGCGACCCGGCCATGCAATTCTGTCCGGACAGGAAGGTAATGGCCCGCGCCACCGCCGGGATCGCCTGGTCCAGGTCGGCGTCGGGCAACAGCACCACCGGCGATTTGCCGCCCAGCTCCAGCGATACGCGTTTCAGGTTGCCCGTGGCGGCGCGGATAATCTCCTTGCCCACATCGGTGGAGCCGGTGAAGGCGACCTTGTCGATGCCGGGATGAGCGGCTATGGCGGCGCCCGCCGTGGTGCCATACCCGTTGACCAGATTAAGCACTCCGCTGGGCAATCCGGCTTTGGCCGCCAGACCGGCAAGGTAGGTTACCGACAGGGGCGCCTCCTCGGCGGGTTTCAGCACAATTGTGCAGCCCGCGGCCAGCGCCGGCGCCAGCTTCTGGATGGTAATGCCCAGCGGGAAATTCCACGGCACGATCTGGCCGATAACGCCGACCGGTTCTCTTACCGTATAAGTCAGGAAGTCGCGGCCCGTCGCGCGGGCGCGGCTGTTGGTGATCGCGTCGCCGTTAATTTTTGTTACCCAGCCCGCGTAATAGCGGGTCTGATCGGCGGCCAGCCGAATACCGATATCGCGCATCATGGTGCGCGACATTCCCGTATCCAGCGATTCCAGCTGGCTCAGCTGGTCGCCATATTCTTCAATAAGATCAGCAAGCCGGAACAGAATCCGTGCCCGTTCGGCAGGGACCATCGACGACCATGGCCCGTTCTCGAGCGCCCGGCGCGCGGCGGCTACCGCCTGGTCAACCTCGGCCTTGCCGCCGCTGGCCACCCTCGCAATCACCAGCCCGGTCGCCGGATCGGCCAGCGCGATAAGTTGCTCGGCGTCTTCGCCAACCCAGGTTCCGTCGATGAAATGGCCGTGGGTGCGGGAAAGAAATTCACGCACTTCAGGGCTCACGTTCTCCGGCAAAGTCGCCTGCGCAAGTGCATCAGGCTGATCGCCGGGAAACTCGCGGTCTTCCTGCGCCATGCGTTCCGATGTGGCTGTGTTTTTCACACCCCTAGCTCCACCGGCTTTTGTCTTTGAGGAATTTGGCGGCGTCAAAGCCGTTGTCGGGCAGGTCGCTGGACATCAGGTTGGGCGGATAGGCCTCCTGATACTGGCTGTAGAGGTCGCCGTAGAGGCAGGGATGGATGCGCGGGATGGTCCGCCCCTGGCGGAACTTGGCTATGGGAATGCGCGCGATCACGCCTGTTTCATTGACCGAGTTGGCTTCATCCAGCACCTCGCCCTTGGGCCCGTATATGGCGGTGCCGCCGGCGCGGACATCTTCGAAAAAAGGCCCGGGATCGCGGCTGATCGAATTGTTGACCAGCGTCGTATACATATTGTTGTGCATGGCGCCGGAGCGCACATCAATGGGGTCGGCGCCACTGGTCGCCGCGCGCAGCATTATCTCGGTGCCCTTCAGCGCAAAGGCGCGGATCAGCTCGGGTTCATATTGCGTGGCGGTGGTCGCCAGGTTGCCGATATCGGTGCGCGTTACCGGCACGACGGCGTCGCGCCCGTACATTTCGGTATATTGATCCAGCACATCGAAAATCGTCGTGGTGATTACCTCGAAGCCGGCAAAGACGCCCTTCAGGTTGCGCAATTTCCAATGCCGGCCGACAACCTCTCCGTCGGGGCTGATGATGATCGTGTTCGACAGGATATGGCCGGGCCAGTCCGGGTCCACGGCGTAGGAGCCAAAGACGATATAACTGCCATACCGCTTGGCGCGCTCGGCAACGGCTTCGGTTTCCTTGCCGGGAATTTCAATGGCAACTTTTTGCAGGTCCTGGCGATTCCACAGGTGGGAAAAGCCGGTGATCGGGAATTCGTGAAAATGGATCAGGTCCTTGGGCCCCATCCAGGTCGCGGCGGCATCAATCAAATCCAGCATATGGGCCAGGTTATCGGCCTTCATCCTGGCCGCGTTGTCGGCACTGACCGGCACCACGCGTGATTGAACCGCGACGATGGTAATATCGTCTTTTCTCAGGGGAACAACTTCGTAAGTGCCGTTTGCAGCAACAAGCGTTCCGGGCAGCGAAGCTGCTTCTTTGCTCATGCCGATACCTCCCGCCAGCCCTCTCCGGGACTCGCATCCTCACGGTTACACAGTCAAACCGGCCTGCAAACCAACAGATTCAATTTTGACCACATTGTGGTCGATTGACCGGATATTTAGGACAACCGCATGTTGACCTCGACATACAGGCCGTTCGGGTCGAAAAAGGAGAAAGTCGAAATATGGATCAATCCGTCGCCAGAACCGGCGGTGACCGTCCATTCCCGGGGTTCGCAGACGAGCCTCGCGCCCGCTGACCGGGCTTTTTCATAGGTCGCCTGGATATCCTCTGCCTCGATGATCAGGATGGAATCGCCCAGCCCCAGGCTGTCACGGTCTTTATCGACGCGGGTCTCGGGTTTCACGCCCACATATTCCATGAAGCCGACCATGCCGATATTCGGGTCATCGGCCTGCAGGATAATGATATGCGCCGGGGTCTGGTCCGGCGCACAGGGCGGAAAGTGGCGGTCCACAGGCGTTTCGGCGTCATAAAAGCGGGTCCAGCCAAAGACCTGCTGGTAAAAACCGGCGGTGGCTTCGACGTCCGCGACCATGAAGCTGACGCGGCGGATTATGTTGCTGTGACCAATTTTACCGGCGCCAGCATTGTCGGTGGTCTCGCCCATGATCAAATATCAGTCATTGTGAATTCCCGGCAATCACGAAATCTCGGCAATGCAGGCGAGTTTGTAAATCATGCCGGTTTCGACCGCCTTGATGATCTCGCCACTGTTCAAATCGCGTTTTTCCAGCCGCCCGGTAAAGAAGTTGGCGATGAAAAAGGCTGACCCGTCGGCGCTCGCCTTGACCGCCGCCCAGCCCCGATCGTTGGGAATATCGTAGGCTTTCAATATCTCTCCCTGGGGCGAAAAAACGCCCGCGCCATAGACATGGGACAAGAGGATATTGCCGCCCGCGAGCAGGCTGATCCCCGCCGTCACCATATCCTCTTCCTCGTCGCCGACGCTCTTTCCGGTGAGGCTGAACAGGTCCGGCATTTGCTGGCCCCGGGCCAGGTCATAGCGCATCACGCGCTTGCCCGTTTCCGAGATATAGATCACCGTCTGGTCGCTGTCGGTCAGCGCCATGTTGGTGACGCCATGAAAGCCGAATTTGCCCGGGTCGCGCTCGGCGGCATGGTTGGCCAACTGCGCGCCTTCGCCGTCGAAGCAATAGATCTCGCCACCGCCCAGAAATGGCGGCGCGTCGCCCTTCAGATGTTCGCCGATGATAATGCTGCCGTCGCTGGCCGCGGCGATGGGCCCGAAGGGCTTTCCCTGCATGGCGGCGAAGGGCGGCAACAGTTCTCCGGCGCTCGAGAAGCGATGCAGGGTGCGGCTGCTGGCGTCGCTCACCAACAATGTCCGCGAATTCTGGCAGTATGCCAGGCCCAGTATCAGTCCGGTCTCGCCGGTCCACAAGGCACCCTTCAGCTTCATCGCCCGGTCGTAGACCAGCACGCGGCAATCGCCGGAATTGCGACGTATATCCACCTCCCCGACCTGGTAGGTGGCGGCGATGCAAATGTCGCCCGGCTGCAGCGACACCGGGTCGCCGGTTCCGGGGGTCAGGGTATCAGGGGTCATATCTGTCATAGGGGATGCTCCATTGGCGGGGATGCTCCGGCGGCGGGCTGTATCGGCAGAAGCCTGAGCAAGATTAGACTCCAGATCAAGACACAAATGTTCCAGGCTTCACAAATGACCATAGAGTGGTCAGAATAGCGCGATTCGTTGATCCATTTCAGCGATGGTCGTAAGTTTTCCTTGGTTTCTGCCGGGAGGAAGCGGCTGTGCACACTATTCGGTCCCTGCACCGGGGCTTGAGAGCCCTCGAAGTGCTTAACATCAGGAAGAATCTCACGGTTGCCGAGATGGCCCGCGAAATTGACCTGCCGCGCACCACGACGTTCCGCATTCTTGAAAATCTTTCCTTTGCCGGCTATCTGGTGCGTGACGAAAAGTCGGGCCGGTACGGGCTGACAATTCGCGTGCGCGGGTTGGCTTCGGGCTTTGACGACGACGCATGGATCAGCGAGGTGGCGCGGCCGCTGGCGGTGGAACTGGGCAAGATCGTGGTATGGCCGGTCTCGGTGATGACCCCGCAAAACATGCAGATGCTGCTTCGCTTCACCACCGATTCCGACAGCCCGCTGGCCATCGACTATTACCGCGAGGGCACCATGCTGCCTATACTCCCCACCGCTTCGGGCCGGGTTTATCTGGCCTATTGCGGCGACCGGGAGCGCGAAATCGTGCTCGATGCGCTGGGCAAACAACTGGATGACCCGGTCAACGAATTGCTCAAGCGCCCAGGCGCCATAGCCAAGATAATAGAGGGCGTACGCGGCAGCGGCTTCGCTCTCAACATCCGCTCGCCGAGGACGCGGGAGCCGGGCAAGACCACCACTGTCGCCGTTCCGGTCATGCGTAACGGCCGGTTCCTCGCCGCCCTGGCCATGCGTTATCTGGACAGCGCCGTGACCGTTTCTGAAATGCAGAAGCGCTACCTGCCGACATTGCTGGAATTTGCCGAAAAGCTGGAACAAGAAGTCAAGGCGCTGCTCTGAACATGCACCTGCAAACCGGTGCATATTCGCGGCGCGCCGCTGCGCTATGCGCAATATTACCGCTGCATGTCTCCGGGCCGCTGGCCGCCGAACACACCACGGAAGGCCCGCTGTCCGGCGAATTTCGTTATACGGGAGAGGCTTGGCACGTTGCCTCGGGGGGGTTGAAGACCGGCACAAGATATCTGCATAATCTTGATGTCAGCATTGGCGTTGACCTGAACCGGCACGGCGTTCCCGGCGGCTCTCTTTTCTTTTATGGCCTGGCGAATAATAAAAGCGAGCTCTCGAGCGAACTGATCGGCGACACCCAGACGGTTTCCAACATCGATAATGGCGAAGTTTACCGCCTGTTCGAAGCCTGGTTTCAGCAGGAAATCCCGAACCTCGGATATGGCGCCAGATACAAGCTGGGCCTTATTGATCTGAACAGCGAATTCGACGTTATAGAAACCGCGGGGCTGTTCCTGAACAGCTCGCACGGCATCGGGCCCAATTTTTCGCAGACCGGCGAGAACGGCCCCTCGATCTTCCCCTCCACCGCGCAGGCCTTTCTGGTTGATGTTTCACCGGCCGATGGATTGCGCCTGTCGCGGGAATATTTGACGCGGTCCCCAACAATCCGGACAGGCCGGAGCGGCATAAATTGTCGCTGAACGAAGGCGCCTTGCTGGTCGCTGAGGTCAATTATACTACATCGGGCAATCTGCATATGGGTTTGGGCGCCTTTACCTATACCGCCCGGTTTGAGCCGCTGCTGGCGCCGGGCGATCCGGTCAGGGGGAACAGCGGCTTCTACGGCGTCATTGAAGCGCCATTGCACGAAAGACTTGACGGTTGGATTCGCGTTGGTGTGGCCAACAGCAGTATCAACCCGATCAGCCATTACGCCGGCGGCGGGCTGGTTCTGTCGGCGCCGTTCATGGGAAGACCCGATGACAAAGTGGGTCTGGCGGTGGCCTTTGTCCTGTACGGCGGCGATAACAAACGGCTGATCCTTGCCGGTGGAGGCAGCCCCGCGGGCAGCGAAACAGAGATAGAGCTAACCTATCGTTTTTCGCTGGGCGATAATCTGGCCCTGCAGCCCGATCTGCAATATGTGATCAATCCGGGCGGAACGGGTGCGGTGAAGAACGCGCTGGTGTTGGGCATTCGCCTTGAGATTGGTTTCGGGAAATTCTGACCATTGACGGTAAGTGATTGGTTTAATTTATTGTTTCGTTCGCAGCGCCCCGCTTGTGGACATCCTCTATCTTCATGCGCCGCGCCAGCAACGTCATCCAGATGAAGGCGGCCACCATCAGCACAACGCCAACGGCGTAGGGCAGCTCTTCCCAATAGGCGAACATGAGGCCGGCGACCAGCGGGCCGACCGAGCGCCCGCCCGACTGCATGGACTGCACCACACCCATCACCAGCCCGCGCTCGGTAGGGCCGGCCCGGTGCGATACCAGCGCGGTCATTGAAGTGGTGAACAGGGTGGTGGCCACGCCGGTAAAAACCAGGCCCAGCACAACGCCGTATGAGATTGGCGTGTTGATAATCAGCAGCAGGCCGATGATCAACAGCACGAAGGCCGCCTTGACCAGGTTTTTCTCGCCGAAGGCCTTGGCGAGTTTTCCGATCAGGCCGCCCTGGACGACGGCGATAACCAGGCCTACGACGGTGAAAATGTAGCCCAGATGAATTGGCCCCCAGCCATAGCGATTGCCCAGCAAGAGGGGAATGACCGGCTCCAGAAGCGCCGCCGTCAATGACACCATGAAAATAAACGCACAGAATCGCATCAGCACCGGCCGGGTGGTGACGCGGCGCAACGCCTCGAAGCGGCCAATATGCGGCTGGGTCGCCAGTTCCGCACGATTCTCGGCGGACAGACTTTCCTTGAAAAAAAGGGCGGTCGCCAGTATGGCCAGCGAAACCATGACAGCGGAGGCAATTGCCGGGTAGGTGATATTCGCAGTCTCGGGCGTGTCGCCACCAAGAAATCCACCAAGCGCCGGGCCGACGACGAAGCCCAGCCCGAACGCCGCGCCCAGCACACCCATGCCCTTGGCGCGGTTCTCCGGTGTGGTCAGATCAGACACGGCGGCATAGGCGGTGGCGATGTTACCGGCCATCAAGCCAGCGAAAATCCTTGAGGCCAGAATCATTTCAGGGGTCTCCGCCACGGCCATCAGCAGGTAGGCGAGGAACGCGCCGGACATGGAAATCATCAGAACGGGTTTGCGCCCGACCCGGTCCGACAGGCGGCCCCAGAAAGGCCCGGCGAAAAACTGGCTTACGGAATACATGGCGATGATCAGGGTGGCGTAGCCCGGCCCGGCACCCATATTGCTGATTACAAACATGATCGAGGGCAGAAGGATGCCGAATCCGGCGATATCCAGCAGGATAATAAAGAAAAGAACGGGCAACAGCTTCTCCCTGGCCTCTCTTCGGCCGCTCCCTGGCAGCGCGTGAAACCCGCGCCCCTGTTTTTGACCTTGCCGGCCTTGTCTATTGGCCTTGTCTGTTTTTATGGCCGCGCAGCCTACGATGGACAGGCCGGAATTGAAACGGCGGTGTTGGCCTTGCCAAGAATAGACATGGCAGGCCCGGCGGCGTCAGGCAAATTAGAAACTGTCCAGTCCTTGGTCATATTTGCACTTGCCGGTGGGAAGGGTTGGGCCTTGCTTCTAACCTGACGGCGAATTTTTAGGATGTTGAGATTGAAGGGAACACGTATGCGGTATTTTGCGCTGGCTGGTCTTTTCTCGGCGATTATGCTGACTTCCACGGCCCTGGTGTCTACAGCCGAGGCGCAGGAAGGGCCGCCCGAGGGCGCTCATCGCGGGCCTCCGCCGCCCCAAAGACCGGCGATTTCAGACAAAATGCCCTATGAATCGCGTTTCGTGGAGGTGCTGGGGTCAAAGCTGCATTACGTGGAGGGCGGCGCGGGCGACCCGATACTGTTTCTTCACGGCAACCCCACCTCCAGCTACCTGTGGCGCAACGTGATGCCGCATCTGGAAAAGTCGGGGCGGGTCATCGCCCTTGACCTGATCGGCATGGGAAAATCCGACAAGCCCGATATCCCCTATCGATACCAAGACCATATCAAATATGTGAACGGCTTTATCGAGGCGCTTGAGCTGAATAATATCACGCTGGTGCTGCATGACTGGGGGTCCGGCCTGGGCCTTCATTACGCCGCCACGCATCCCGATAACATCCTCGGCATTGCCTTCATGGAATCCATTGTGCCCGACGAGGCGGGGCTGAACCGCGAGGCAACGGGGATATTCGCGCAGTTCCGCGACGAGGAAAACGGCCCAAAGATATTGATGGACCAGAATATGTTCGTCGAGAAGCTGCTGCCCAGCCAGGTGATCCGCGGGCTGACCGAGGCGGAGATGGAAGTGTACCGCGCCCCCTACGCCACCCGGGAAAGCCGCCTGCCGATCCTGATGTGGCCGGTGGAACTGCCCTTCGCCGACGGCCCGGAGGACAACAAGGCGCTGATCCGTTCCTATGTGAAATGGTTCGAGAATTCGCCGCTGCCCAAGCTGCTGTTTTACGGCGACCCCGGCGCCATCCTGAACCCCGAGCGGGCGATGGCGCTGGCCGAAAGGCTGCCCAACATCGAGACCCACTATGTGGGCTTTGCCCTGCATTTCCTGCAGGAGGACCACCCGCATGTGATTGGCCGCGCCATCGCCGATTGGCATCGCCGGAACATCGCGCAATAAAATTCCAGGTGCGTGTTGAGGAAGAACCCCGACGGCCATAGTATAGACGCATCACCGCATAGGGTGGCAGGGGACGGACAAGCATGCGACTGATTATCGGAATTGCCGGGGCCAGCGGGTAAAAAAACAGGGCGATGCCTGAGCACCGCCCCAATAGTTTCACAGAGATTTCAACTACTCTTACTCGCCGGCGACAATAACCGGCTCTTCTTCAGCCTCACGCCGTCGCTGCAGGGGCCCGGTAACCCGGCGCCATAATCTTGAAAAGATTCGCCTGAGATCCAGTCCGATGGCATAGAGCGCGGGGACCAGCGCCAGCGTTACGAACAGCGCGAAGACAACGCCGAAAGCCAGTGAGATAACCGCCGGCTTGAGGAATTGCGCCTGGGTCGAGCGTTCCGCCATGATCGGAATGAGGCCGACAAAAGTGGTGACCGAAGTTATCAGGATTGGCCGGAAACGGGCGACGCCACCTTCGACCAGCGCTTCCAGCGGGGCCATGCCCTTTTCGCGCAACCGGTTCACATAATCCAGCAGCACCAGATTATCGTTGACCACCACACCGGCCGCGGCGGCGATGCCGAAATACGAGAACAGCGTGATTACCGAGCCGAAGATCAGATGGCCATACACCGCGCCCATGAAGGCGAAGGGGATGGCGGTCATGATCAGAAGCGGCTCGAAATAGGACTTGAAGGCGATGGCCAGCAACGCGTACATGGCGAAAAATGCCACCAGATACAGGCTGATAATTTCCTTGATGAACTCCGCCTCGCCCTGTGCCTGGCCAATGGCGCCGCGCTTGACGCCGGGAAACTCCTTCTCCCATTCGGGGAAGAAATTCTCGTCCATGTCCTCCATGATGTCGTTGCTTGCTTCGTTGCGTACCGAGGCGCTGATCACCGCGGCGCGGAAGCGCTCACGGCGATTGATGCGCTTCAGGCCGGGGGAATATTCCAGATCGACGACTGCCAGCAGGGGTATCTCGGCGCCAGCGGCGGTGCGCACCCTGAAATCAGACAGGCTGGCCAGCGTGCGCCGGGTGTCGCGCGGATAGCGCACCATGACCCGCACGTCGCCGCCATCGCGGGGCAGCCGCTGGACTTCCTCGCCGTAATAGGCCTGGCGCACCTGCCGGGAGACATCGGCCAGCGTCAGTCCCAGTTTCTCGGCGCCCGGCCGCAGGGTCATCTGCACCTCGTCGGTGGAGGATTGCAGATTGTCGCGCACATCATACAGGTCTTCGTAGGTGGCGAGCTTTTCCCTGAGCGCCGTGGTCGCGGCGCGCAGTTCATCCAGATCGGTGGCCCTGACCGAATATTGCAATTCGTTACCGCCGTTGTTGAAGGTGTAGACAACCTCCACTTTTTCGGCGTCGGGAATATCGCCCACCAGTTCACGCAGGCGTTCGGCAGCCACCTTGGCCGACAGCGAGCGAACCTCGGGCGGGGCCAGCTGGACAATCGCGATAACGCTGTCGCGGCGCGCCCGGGTGTACCAGTTTTCAATGAGCTGGCCTTCGCCATCCTCGGCCATATCCCTGACCTCGGCTTCCAGTTGGCGCTGGGCTTTCTGGAACTGGCCCAGCACCTCCAGCGCCCGGGAATAGGGCGCACCGTCGGGCAGGGTCACATTAATGTAGATCATCGGGCTCTCGATCTCGGGATTGAACGAGAATTTGAGCCAGCCGCTGGATGTGACGCCGAAGCTCATGATCAGGAAGAAGGCGAAGACGCTGGCGGTGAGATAGCGATGTTTCAGAAATTTATTGATGGCCGCCCGATAATTGACATTGGCGAAATTCAGAATGCCGTCGGCAATGCCCTTCTGAAATCTGCCGAAGCGGCCAAGCCTGGTGCGCGGCTTCATTTTCGACAGATGCGAAGGCAGAATGAACAGCGCCTCGACCAGTGAAAAGGACAACGCGCAAACAATGGGGATGGTGATATGCCGCGTGAATTCGGTGACCACCCCGGTCAGGAACAGCCAAGGCAGGAAGGCGATCATCGTGGTGAGCACCGCAAAAATCACCGGCTTGGCCACCAGCTGGGTTCCCAGGATGGCGGCATCCACACCGCCGCCGGTACTGCTGGTTTCCGTATGTATACTTTCGCCAATGATGATGGCGTCATCGACCACGACCCCAAGCACCAGCAGGAAGGCAAAACTGGACAACATGTTCAGCGACACGCCATTGGCCGGCAGCAGAATAAACGCTCCCGCATAGGCCACCCCGATGCCTACCGTAACCCATACCGCCACCTTTGGCCTGAGGGTCAGCATCAGAATGAGGAACACCAGCGCCAGGCCCTGCAGGGCGGATCTGCCGATCAGCTCCATGCGGTCGAAATAAATCGTCGAGAGATCGAACCACAGGGTCAGCTCAATGCCGTCGGGCTGCCGGGTCTTGGCTTCCTCCAGCCATTCGTTTACCGATTCCGAGGTCAGCACCACATTCATATGTTCCTGGGTCATCACCTGAACCAGAACCGCGGGCTTGCCATTGATGGAGGCGAGGATTTCGTTTTCCTCGAAGCCATCGATAATGGTGGCAACGTCGCGCAATCGGACCACGGCGCCATCGATGGTCTGGTGCAGGATGATCTCGCCAAAATCCTCCTCGCTGTCGGCCAGTTTTCGTACCCGCAGCATCACGTCGCCGGTGTCTGTGCGCACCGTGCCCGAAGACAGGTTTACCGAACTGCCGCGGATTGCCGCCGCGACCTGGTCGAAGGTCAGGCCATAACCGCGCAGCGCCGCCTCGGATAACTCGATCGAAACTTCCTCGCGCCTCGCGCCAAACAAATTCACCACCGATGCACCAGGCAGCAAGGCTATTTCGTCACGAATCTTCTCGGCGGTGCGGGTCAGCGCGCGTTCGCCCACATCACCGGAAACGGCGATGCGGATCAGTTCGTTGCGCTGCATGACCTCACGCACCTGCGGCCGCAGAACGTCGCGCGGGAAGGTGCTGATGCCGTCGATCCTCAGCTTCACTTCATTGATGAAATCGCCCATGTCGATCTTCGGATTTGCCTGGATCATCACTTCGCCGAAGCCTTCCATGGCGGTGGAATTCAGGCGGTAAATGTTGTCCAGATCGGAAAGCGATTCCTCAATCCGGATGATGACCTGCTCTTCCACCTCCTGCGGGGCGGCGCCGGGCCAGGAAACGCTCACCTGAACCAGGGGCACCTGAACGGTGGGAAATACCTCACGTTCCATGGAGAAGAAGGCCATGGCGCCGGAGACGATGATGCCGAGCATCAGCAGGTTGGCGGCAACGCGGTTATGTGCCCACCATGCGATCAAACTGTTCATGATTTATCCCCGCTTACTGGTCGAGGCTGGCGAGATGCAGGCTCGCCTCATGCTCAAGCGCGGCGACCTTCATGCCCTGGCGCGGTGAGCGCACCGATGAAACCACCACCTGCTCGCCTTCGCTGAGCCCGCGGGTAATCACCACGCGGTCGCGGTCGCTGTAACCGGTCTCAACGGTGCGGATATCAAGCGTGCCATCCCCGGTCACCACATAGACCTTGTCGTTTGACCTCAGGGCGTTGCGCGGCACCACCAGCACGTTTACCAGTTCACTGCCTTCAATGTGGGCGTTGACGTACAGCCCGACCGCCATGGGCATGCCGTTGTCGGCGCCGGCGCCATAAGGCTCAACGACTTCCGCGATCACATAGAGCACCCGCGTGGCGGCGTCCATGGCCGCATCGGTGCGAACGATGTGGCCTTCCCAGCGGCGCGTCTGGCCGGCGACAAAGGCGTCAAAAATAACCTTGGGGCCAGCGCCTTCCTCGGCCTCATAGCCAAAAGGCAGACCCAGCGAGGCTATTTGGGCGTCGGTCAGCGGCAGGCGGATTTCTGCAATATCGGTGGCGTAAACCCGGCCCAGCGGTGTGCCGGCGGTCACATACTGGCCGATGTCGGCGCTCTTGCTGCGCACGCGCCCATTGAAGGGAACCGAGATATTCGTGCGCGCCAGGTTCAGTTTGGCGGATTCCAGTTCGGCCTCTGCGGCGCGAAGATTGGCGCGTGCCTCGGCCAGTTGCGGCAGCTTGAGGGCCAGCGGCGTCGGTTTGCCAACCACATTGTCGTCCCAGTTGCGCCGGGCGATTTCAGCCGAAGCCTCGCTCAATTTCACCTTGGTCTCGGCAGCGGCAACCAGCGCTTCCACCCGGGTGACCGTCAGCCGGTAGTCGGTGTCTTCTATTTTGATCAGGGTGACGCCGTCGATTACCGAACCACCGCTGGCAAAGTTGCGCGAAACCGAGACGATGCGCCCCGATACCTGCGCCACCAGGTCAATTTCCGTGCGCGGCCTGACCTCGCCCGACGTGTCAATGGTCAGCGACAGGTCGTCTGTCTTTGCCCTTTCCACGAACAGTGAAACCGGGCGCGGGCCTTCGTCTGTTTTTTCGGGCTCCGGCTTGGTGGCATGAAGAACCTGCCAGCCAACGATAGCCAATACAAGCATCCCGAACGGGGCGCCAATCTGGATAATTTTTTTCCTCACCGTATTTCTCTGTCTGTCGGTCCGGGTCGTTTTTTTGTCGGCCTTGTTATTAATTCAGCCTGTCGCCCGGTATGTTCGCTGCCAATGGACGGGCTCTTTTTTTCCGGCCCGGCCACAATCTATAGCATATCTATATATCTCGAATCGATATATCAAGTCTATATATAATTTAAGAATTTTTGGGTAACAGGCGTTTTCCTCCAAACCCGCTGTGACGCAGGCCTGCAGCAGATATGGGGAGGAAATTGCCGATTTCCAGTGCTGCTTGATTATGGGCATGCCGTTAGGGTCTGGACTCAATTACCGGTGAGGGCTGTGCCGCCATTTCTTACGGGCTAAGGCCCGGGGCAAAAATTGGCCGGAACGAGGAGAAAGCGGTGAAGAATAGCAATCTATCTGAAGCGCTTTCGACGCTGTTCCGGTCGATTTGGACGCGGTCCATGTGGATTGGCCCGAAAAATCCGGGTAAATGCGTCGAAAATCCTCGCCGATGCGTCGCATCGACTGCGGGTTTCTTCTGTTTTCCGGGTTTTTCGGAGCCAACACAGCTCCACCCGGTAATGGAGTTCAGACCCTAATTAGGCGGCGGCCTGGCTAACGTCTTAGCCAACGCCTTAGCCAACGCCTTAGCCAACGCCTTAGCCGGCGTTGAGGCCCAGCTTTTCACCCATGCCCCGGGCCAGTGCGGCCAGCCCGTTCAGCGGCCTGACCAGCACTTCCATCTCGGTGATCCGGCCCTGGTCATCCAGCCAGAAGCGGTCGATGCCCTTTACCGACTTGCCGCCGACCCTGGCGTCGAACTCAAGCAGCACTTCATGGCCGTCGACCCATTCCTTGGTGTAGGTAAAGTCTTCCAGAAGTTCGGACGCTGCCCAGAGCACCGCCTGCAATACCGGCTTGCCGCTCTTGGGGCTCCAGAAGGCAGGCGAACGGAAAACCGCGTCGTCGGCGATATGCCCGTCCAGCAGGTTTATATCCTTCTCAGCGATGGCGGCATGCCAGGCTTTGAGAAATTTCGCGGTCTCGGGCAGCATGGGCGTCTCCTTCCCAGCCTGGGCGGGGCCGTTCCTTGCC
>JACZSK010000120.1 GCA_022574255.1 Pseudomonadota bacterium | reverse complement strand
GAACGACGACCAGGAGGGTGGCTTTCGCGCCTTCAAGAGCCACATGAGCTGGGCGGATGTGCCCAAGGGGTGCCGTTATATCTGTGTGATTCGCAACCCCCGCGACAGCGCCGTTTCATTTTACAGGTTCATGGAGGGCTGGATCATCGAGCCCGGCGCCATTTCCATGGAGGATTTCGTGTGCAATTTTTATAGCCGCCGCCCGGGGGGAAAAGACTATTGGACGCATCTCATGTCCTGGTGGGCGATGCGCGACGCCGGCAATGTGTTGCTGCTGGCTTTCGAGGATATCAAGGCCGACCACGCCGGCACGGTGCGGCGGGTCGCCGATTTCCTCGGGCTGGCGCCGGGCGCGGCGGCGCTGGAGCTGGCCACCGAGCAATCAACGTTCGATTTCATGAAGCGCCATGAGCGCCAGTTCGACGATCATCTGGTGGCGCGGGCGCGAAACGCGGCGCTGGACCTGCCCATGGAATTCGGCTCGACCAAGGTAAAATCAGGCCAGGTGGGCGGCCATGACCGGGGGTTGAACGAAGCCGCCCTGGCGGCGCTTGACCAGGCCTGGGTGGCCAGCGTGGAGAAGGATCTGGGGTTCGCCTCCTACGCCGACCTGCGGGCAGCGCTGTAACCATTGCCGCCCGGACAGGGCCGCGCTTACCCGGTCAGATTGTCAGCGGTATCCTGGAGGATTTGCAGCGCCAGCGCAGCGTCATCCAGCGTCGCATCGGCGATAATCGGGTCGCCCGCTGTGGGCCCAGCTACCGGCGCAACTACCGGCGCATCGACCGGCGCGTCTGATGTCACACCCGAGGGATCATCTGAAGGCGCGGGGGCCAATTCCGGGGCTGCGGCAACGGTGCCGTCACCCTCGCCCGTCTCTCCTGTCTCGCTTGGCTCACCGGTCTCACTGGCGGGCTCGGGCGGCGGCAGCAGGCTGGATAAATTGCCGAAGCGTGCCAGCGTCGAGACGATTCTGCCGAAAGGCTGGTCGAGGAGCGTGGCAAATTCCTTAAGATCGAGTTCGGCGCGCGCCCGATGCGCGGTCGACTGAACGGATTTTCCCGGACCGCCCTCTGTCCCGTCCACCGCCAAAAACTCCTGCGCGTCTTCGCTGAGCGTAATCTGCACCGGGCTTGCCTCGCCCGTATCGCCGGCTTCCCCGGTGGCATCAGGCGCCGATAATTCGTCGCCGCCGATGGCGCTGACCTGACCTGTCGCGTTGCGCGCGTGCCCGGTGGCCTGCGCTGCTGCGTGGTGGCTGATTAATTCAATATTTGCCATGACCTGTGTCCTGCTCTCTCTCAAAAAAGAATCACATTCGGCCCCTGTTCAAAGGCTGCGCCGAATCTCTAAAATTTTCGTAAAATTGCATGCAAATCCGCATACCCCCCTGCTGATCCCGGGAATTCACAAGGCAGGGGCCATGGGCTAGACTCGGTTATGTTCAGATAAGAATCAGGAGAGTGTGATGATCGGGTATGTGACGTTAGGGACCAATGACCTGGACCGCGCGGCGCGCTTTTACGATGCGCTGCTGGGTGAGTTGGGCGCCAGCCGCATGATGGAAGACGACCGCTTCGTGGTCTGGTCGACCGGGCCGGGCAACCCGGCAATATCGGTAATGAAGCCCTTTGATGAAAAAGAGGCCACGGTGGGCAACGGCATGATGGTGGCGCTGGTTGTGGACAACCCGGAAACGGTCGATAAGCTGCATGCCAAGGCGCTGGAACTGGGCGCGGCGGACGAGGGCGCACCAGGATTGCGCGGCGGAGGTTTCTATCTCGCCTATTTCCGCGATCTCGATGGCAACAAGCTGAATTTTTTCTGCATGGCAAGTTCGTAGAAGAATGGTCACACCGGGCCGATCAGAGATCGAGACCCGGAGTCTATTGCCCTCATCTGCAATACCGAGTTTTCAATGGACCCCGGATACTTCTCGCGTGAAGCGCCTTGGCCGGAGTGACAAACTCGGCCGATCGCCGAAATCCCTCTAACTATGTTCCTTATACATCATGAAGGCCAGCCCGCCGGGGATGAGTGCGCCGAGGACGGACACCCACATGGGTACCACCCAGCCGCCCCTGCCGATCGCACCGCCGCCGACCAGATCGCTGAGTGCGGCGACATCACCGCCGATGACCACGGGAACACCCATGACCAGACGCCACAGATGCGCCAGGGCGACCAGCGTAAGCAGGATCATCGCGATTTTCGTTGCCGGTTTCATATCTCGCTCCCCGCGTTGGCGAATTCCACAATGACAGGACAATAGGGGCAGCCGTTAATTGGGGACAGGTCTTTTCGAGCGGCGATTCCGGTCACCGGTTTTTATTATATACTGTCCCTATTTATTTCCGAACCCCATGGGCCCGTCGCCGCTGCCCAGGTCAGGCGCATTTTCGATGGCCCGGCGCACGAAGTCCCGCGCCGTCTCGATTGACTCTGTCAAACTTTTGCCCTGCCCCAGCCCGGTGGCGATGGCCGCCGACAGAGTGCAGCCGGTGCCGCGTGTGCTGCGCGAGACGATGCGCTTGGTGCTGAATTTCACTGCCCCCTCTGGCCCATCGGCGGTGACCAGCAAATCCGTGACATTGTCGACTCCATCGACCCGGTCCGCCAGATGCCCGCCGGTGACCAGCACCGCCCGCGCGCCCTTGGCCAGAATAGCCTCCGCCGCTTTGCGCACATCGTCGAGATTGGCGATTTCAACGCGGGCGATCATCGCCGCCTCGCGGATGTTGGGGGTGACCAGCGCGGCGCGGGGCAAGAGCCGGGTGACCATCACCTCGGTCGCCGCCTCGTCCAGCAGCCGCTCGCCAGAGGTGGAGGCCAGCACCGGGTCGAGCACATAGGTCACGTCCGCCGCCTCTTCGCTGAGCACATCGGCCAGCGCCCCGACGATGCTGGCATTGACCAGCATGCCCGACTTGATGGCGTCGAGGCCGATATCGGCGATCAGAACGCGTATTTGCGCCGCCACCATGTCGGCGCTCATGGGCATGATGTCATGGAGCTTTACGGTGTCCTGTACGGTGACCGCGGTGACCGCGCTCATGGCATGGCCGCCCAGCGCCGTTATGGTTTTCAGGTCGGCCTGCAGCCCGGCGCCCCCCACCGGGTCGGAGCCGGCGACGGTAAGCACCCGGGCGATGCGCCCGGCGGAAGTTTTCTCGTTCATGCTGCGTCTTCGACTTTCATGCGGCGTCTTCGACTTTTATGCTGCGTCTTCGACTTTCATGCTGCGTCTTCGACGGTGGCGCAAATCTCGTTGACCACCCGCTCGACCAGCGCCGCGTCGTCGCCCTCGGCCATCACCCGCACCAGGGGCTCGGTGCCAGACTTGCGAATGAGCAGGCGCCCGGAGCCCTCCAGGCTATTCTCGCCGGCTTCAATGGCGGCAACCACTTTTTTGTCCAGCAGCGGGTCGGTGTCGCCGTAGCGCACATTTTTCAGCACCTGCGGCAGCGGCCGGAAGACATTAAGCACTTCGGACGCGGGCCGGCCGTCGGCCTTGAGCACGCGCATGATTTGCAGCGCCGCGATCAGCCCGTCGCCGGTGGTGGAAAAGTCGGAAAAGATCAGATGGCCCGACTGCTCGCCGCCGAAATTGAAGCCATGCTCGCGCATATGCGCCATCACATAGCGGTCGCCAACCTGGGTGCGCACCAGCTCCAGGTCAAGCTCGGCCAGATAGCGCTCCAGCCCCAGGTTCGACATCACCGTGGTGACAATGCCGCCGCCCTTCAACAGGCCGGCCTCCAGCCAGTTGCGCGCGATCAGCGCCATCAACTGGTCGCCGTCGATCACCCGGCCCTTCTCGTCGGCCACGATCAGCCGGTCGGCGTCGCCGTCCAGCGCAATGCCGATGTCGGCGCCGTGGGCGATCACCTGTTCGCACATATATTCGGGATGGGTGGAGCCGCAATCCTGGTTGATGTTCGTGCCGTTGGGCTCGACGCCGATCTTGATCACTTCCGCGCCCAGTTCCCACAGCATCCAGGGCCCCACCTTGTAGGCGGCGCCGTGGGCGCAATCGAGCACGATCTTCAGCCCGGAAAGCGAGAAGCCCGAGGGCACGGTATTCTTCAGAAATTCGTTATAGCGCCCGCGCACGTCCTCCAGCTTGACCACGCAGCCGGTCCCCGAGGGGTCGGCAAAGCCCTGGGCCAGGCCATTATCCATCTTCGCCTCGATCTCGGCCTCAACCTCGTCCGACAGCTTGTGGCCGTCGGGGCCAAACAGCTTGATGCCGTTGTCCTCATAGGGATTATGCGAGGCCGAAATCATCACCCCCAGGTCGCAGCGCAGCGACTTGGTGAGCATGGCGATGGCCGGGGTGGGCAGCGGCCCGGTGGTGGTCACATCCATGCCCGCCGCAACGAAGCCCGCGACCAGCGCCGGCTCGATCATATAGCCCGACAGGCGGGTATCCTTGCCAATGACCACGCGGTGGCGATGGTCGCCGCGCATGAAATGGCGCCCCGCCGCCAGCCCCACGCGCATGGCGGTTTCAATGGTCATTTTATCGGCGTTTACGGTGCCGCGTATGCCATCGGTGCCAAAATATTTGCGTGCCATCTGTTCGTCCCTGTGCCCCGACGAAGCCGCGCTAAATACCGCCAGCCCTCACGCGGAGGGTGAGCGCGGCAGAAATCTCATGCGCCAATCCCTAGCAGGCAAATGCTTAATGGATTGTGACGAAAATGTCCCCTTTTTTGGGCAGATGGGGGGGCGCGCTAATCTACAATCGCGTTCCAGCGTCTGATGGTGACGCATAACTCATCAAGCCTCTTGGAAAGGTCAAGTGTTCGCCCAAGACTTTTCTTTTCCCAGCTCCACTGCCAAATCCGCTTTTGGTTTTCTGAATTTCGTCAAGCCCGCCGTATCAAATATGGGGGTCAGTTTGTCGATAGGTTCCAGCTTCGGTTTGCCTAGGAACTGCCGTAAAGTTTCTATGGAAATATAATTCTCTATTTCCTTACCTTCAGTTATCCAGACAAATCCACCTACACGTTTCACTTCATCCCGAATCCGGCACTTGGTATCATTGATCTTGCTAAAAATCCTACCGGATTTGCCGACCCTTTTCTTGTCGCTGTCGATTACGACTGCAGCATTTCTGTTAATGCCGAGAATCGCGATGCCCTTTTTCACCTCGTCCGGCGGAAGGCCCTCAAAATGATTTAGCAGCCTGCCGCCATAAGGCATGCACTGATAATGTGTGCCTTCTAGTAATTGTCCGTCCGACCAAATCTCTATCCAACGTTTCAAGTAAATTCTGTCCGAAGGGCCTTCCACCCAGATAATCCCGTTGGACTGCAGTATGTCAGACGCCCTGATATCCAGATCATCCAGTATGCGCTTGTTGTCCATGTAGGACGCTGAATTCCGGCAAACTGCATTCTTTCCATCATGTGTGACGTGAATGATTTGCGCATCATCTCTTCTCGAGAACCAGTCAATCATCACGCCGGAATGGGTGGTAAGAACAAAGGTGCAGCCCAGCTCTTCTTGCTTTCGAGCAAGATATTGCAGAAGACGCCGCAGGAGCGACGGGTGCAAATTGTTCTCAAGTTCTTCAAATGCAAAAACCGTTTGATCCAGAGCTTTTTGGTCAACTATTGGCAACAAGTGCATATGGATAAGAACGAGAATAATGGTCTTCAGTCCGCTACCAGATTGAGACACAGGGATTAGTCCCTTGTGCCGTTCTTTCAGGAAAATCTCCCATTCTCCACTGGAAATTTCCTGGCACAGGATCTGCCCAAATACGTTGTCTGACAAATAAATCTCATTCAGATCGCTGAGCAGATCAACGCTGACGAGGTCAGAATTCAAATTTGCCTTAGTGAGAAATCGTTGGACTAAATTGGTAGCGCCGTCGCCGTTCGGCTGGAGCGAAAGGCTATTAGTATTCGTTTCGGCAACGACATCTCGTTCCGCCGAAATTTTTCTCAGGGCAAGGCCTCTTAAGATTTCTGGCTTTTGTGCGCACAACTGGTTGGCAAGCACATCCGCATGCGAGCCCAATCTTTTCAACCCATCTGGATAGTGTTGAAGCATCGCCTGGCCACCGAGTGGTAGGTGTCGAATGATTTTCTCTCCGATCAGTGTTTTACCGAACGCGAAGTGGTTTCCCCTAATATAACCGCCAGTCTCTTCCTCCAAAAAAACCGAGCGTATTGCATCTTCGTCAAGCTCTCTTCCAGAGAACATTTTAAATTCGCCGTCGGCCTTCACGTATTCCGGCGGAAGCGGGTTGGGCCTTTCTATCGCTATGGACAGCAGATCAATTAGTGCTGATTTCCCCAGCATTGTTTCTGCCCACGAGAATGTTGAAGGGCAGAAATTCATCAAATCCTTGCGCATGCCCTCCAAAACATTTGAAATGAGAGGCGGTGAGAGACATCCCTGCCAGGGCATGAGTCATGGCATGGGCCAATTTTTGTTGAGAATCCACGTTTGGCACATCGAACCTCTATATAATACTTTCACTCTCCCCCCTACCCCGGCAGAAGATAACTCGCGTCGGCGAGGCCCTGCCACACGTCCAGCGCCTGGCGGGTTTCGGCCACGTCATGGGTGCGGATGATCTGCACGCCCTGTTCGACCCCGGCCAGCGCCGCCGCCAGCGAGCCGGGCAGGCGTTCCTCCGCCGCTTCAACGCCGGTGAGCCCGCCGATAAAGCTTTTGCGTGAAGCCCCGAGCAGCACATGGCAGCCGAGGCCGTGGAAGATGGACAGGCCGTTGATGATCTCGAGATTATGCCGCACCGTCTTGCCAAAACCGATGCCGGGATCGACGACAATCCGGCTCTGCGAAATTCCCGCGGCAACCGCCGCCTCAACGCGCTCCTCGAGAAAGTCATAAATATCCAGCAGCGCGTCGTCATAGCGCGGGTCTTTTTGCATGACCCGGGAATCGCCAAGCGCGTGCATGAGGATGACCGGCAGGCCCGAGGCGGCGACAAACGCGGCGCTGGCGGCGTCTTCGCGCAAGGCCGAGACGTCATTGATGATGCGCGCACCGGCCTCTACCGCTGCCTCCATCACCCCGGCGCGGCGGCTGTCGACGGAGATCACCGGGCGCTCGCCACGGAGCGCCTCGATCACCCGGAGAATGCGGTCTTTCTCCTCGCCCGCCCACACCGGCTTGGCGCCGGGGCGGGTGGACTCGCCGCCAATGTCCAGTATGTCGGCGCCTTCGCCGGCCAGCTTTTGCCCATGGGCGATGGCGTCATCATGTTTGAGATGCTTGCCGCCGTCGGAGAATGAATCCGGGGTAACGTTGAGCACCCCCATGACAAGGGGTTTGGTGATCGACAGCGGGGTGTCGTCTGCCGCCAGCAGCGCCTGGCGCGGCGTGGTGAGATTGGCAAGCAGCGCCTCAAAACGGGTGTTGTGGGCCGCGCCCAGCCGCGTGGAAAACGCGTCCAGAGCCGCC